>JACQBS010000154.1 GCA_016194325.1 Nitrospinota bacterium
CTTCTGATGGATTCGCGGAGTTTACACTGAGCGAAGCGAATGTGCTCACCACAGGCTCCTGACTCCTGACTGCTGACTTTTCTATTGTGCGGTATATATTCACCAAATCTACGCCTTGAACATTTACTGAATACACAGGCTTCTGATGTTTATAATAAAACCACGACTCATCATCGAAATAACTCTGTCTCATATTCAACATATAATAGTCATAGTCTTCCCAATCGTGTTTTATATTTTTACTTAAAAGACCCTTATCATGATAGAAGTCAAATGGGACTCTATGATAGCCTGTGCGATTTTTGAAAGTTTTACCGTCAAAATGGCTGTTGAGATATTCTATAAATTTTTTATTTATAGGGTCGCCCCAGTATGTGGTTTCAAACCCTGAATCTCTCGCCCCTCTCACACCGCCGGTAAAGGAATTATAATATGCAAGATAGTATGGGCGAATCATCAGCAGGTCTTTGATTGAAGGGAAAAAAAGAAGTAACATCAAAAGACTGAAGACTAAAGACTTGTAGTGCGAAGCTTTAGCTTCGCCTGAAGCGAGGCTGAAGCCTCGCACTACCCCTTTGGTTAAATAATAAAAACCTATACCCGACAGACCTGCTATAAAAGGGAAGGCAGAGAGTATAAGCCTGACTCCATCGTATTTGGGGGCAAAGGGGAGGGCAAGCATGGAGACGGCTGCAAGGGCATTAATCAGAAAAAATAACCCTAATCTATCAGGGGTAAGTATGTTTTTATCTTGACCCTTGACCCTTGACCCTTGACCCTGTTCTTTCTGACCCTTGCCCTTTTTTATCACAAAAGCCCCTCCGAAGATAAAAAGAACAAATGTTACGGGCGGAGTTGTTACAAAGGTCATGACATATGGATAATGCCACGGCACCATGGAAGGATGATATACCTTTCCAAGATAGTAGGTGGTAACACCTATATCTTTTGCATGAGATGTCATGGCAGTTGAAAAAGTGGAAAAATTTTCGACGAGATTATGCCATAGCCATGGATTTGCCATATATACTACAATAGGACTTATAAAAAACATTAGGAGAAAATTTCTTATAATCCCCCTTTTGATTTGGGATTTGGAATTTCGGGGCACCCACGATAGTGGATCGTGGGATTTCAAATCTGAAATTAAAAATACGGATGTTGCAATTAGAGGCACGATAATCAGATAACCCTGCGCCTTAGTATCCATGGCAAGCCCCCATGCAATTGCTGCAAAGACCGACCATATTCTATTTTCGAGTCCTTTTATAAAACAGTAGACTGTAAGAAACCACATAAACATTATTGGCGTATCTAAGGCAAATAGGTGGGCATGTCCGAAAACTCTGGGCATAGTAACAAGGCTTATAACTGCAAATATACCACTCTTTCTGTCGTAAGATTTTGCAATAGATAGATACAACAAACCGACAAGGATTGAAAACATAATCATGGGCGACATTCTTAATGCTTCGAATTCTTCTAAAATTCCGTTAAAGATAAGATAGCTTAAAGCGTGCAGAATTCTTCCAAAAGGCGGGTGATAGTGGAGTCCGTCTCTGAAATATATATCTATATTTTCTTTTCTGCAAAAGTAGCCTGCATCCCCCGTTAAAAAACCATTTACACTATTCTTAATCCACTCGGCAAAGGATTTAGCCGCAACAGGATTTAGATAAAGCTCATCCCATGTTGGTCCCATATCGTCTATAGTTAAGAAAAGAAGGATAAATGTGGTAACAGAAACGAGGAGGGCTATGAAAAGGTTTTTGTCTTTCATAGGATAAAATTTTTCTCTTCGTCAAAAAGCATCTGGATATTTACTGGCTTATTATTAATAATGTGCAGCAGGGGGAGGTCTCTATTTGGCTCTGGAAAATTGTCCCATATTTTTTTAACATCCTCATCAGCAAGGCTGAAGCTTTGCCCTACATTATGATTAAACAAACTTACCTCACAGCCGCTGTTGATAGCCATAAATCTAAATTTTCTGATAGCGTATTCCATCCATGTAATACAAAAAATGGGGATAATAAGTTTTTTATCAATTTTTACCCTTTCGCAATAATAATGGACTATATCTTTCGCCTTACGGGAAAAGGGATTTGAATCAAAGAATGTCATTTTATAATCCTTGAAAAAATCCCCTGTGCGAAAATAGTTAGACCCATACCATGTTAGAAAAATAAAGAGGTCGGATAATGGAAGTCCCTTTTCCTTTGCTATAGCCCAATCCACTATCTTTAATCCTGTTTTATCAACCAGTATATTGCCTGCCGCTGGATTTCCATGGACGAATGTAGATGGCACAAAAGCTCCTTTAATTGAATCCAAAAGTCTTATGAGGTTTATCTTATTGGACGGATAATATAATATATATTCTTTTAAGAGATGTTCAGCATATTCATATATATCAATTTTATCTGATCTTGTATGAATATTTAGATTTATACACCATTCACCCATCTTCTTAAAAAATATTTCTGCCAATTTTCTTGATAACCTATTTTTTATTACCATCTGCTCCATTGTTCTACCTGCTAAATAGCCTGTAATTAGAATATCCGTTACACCGACCTTTTCATATAGTATGGGTTTAGGGATTAAGTCTTTAAAAAAATCAGAATTGATTGAATACAGCTTTTTAAGTGATAGATACTCATTCTGTAATAGCTCGGTATATTCAGGATGCCTTGTAAAATTAACTACCAGTGATGGGAATTTATTGCTGTTTAAGAAAAGGAAAAATTCAATCTTCTCCGTTATCCTGTAATCAGAATCACCGCATAACTGTAAGAACGATATTTTTTGGGGTTTATCAATATTTGGGAAATACTTATCCCACCGGTCTATTAGAAACTCTATAACTATTTTTATCAATTTACTCCCTTCTGGCACTAATTATATAAGATGGAACTATATATTTTATCAATCCAATATTAGAGAATAATTTAATACATATAAAAAGAATGTTCTTATAAATTGAATCTCTTTCAAAGTGGCAAGATAAATAATATTTCATTGCCGATTTATCATTTGCATTAAGGATAAACTTTGGGTTATTGTGATTGGGGATTGCAATATAGTTTTCTATTTCTTTGAAGCCATTTCTTATTAGGCTTTTATTATAACTATTATATGAATAGCCGCCATTCCATTTATTAAATACAAACAGATAAATATATCCGCCATTTTTCAAAAGAGCTTTTAGATCTGAAAGCTGACTGCTGATAGCTGATTTATTAAACAGATTTTTGATGTCTTCAATGATGATTAAATCTATAGATTCCCTTTTTATTGGTATTTCTTGAGGTTCACATATAAAATTCTTATTTACAATTAATACCTTTTTACATATTTCTGAGAGCGTCTCTGCAATATATGTATTCTTACCTATAAATAAAACAGTGTTACCTGAATTAAGGGGCATAATAAAGCTTATATCTATTTGGTTAAATCCGCCTTCACCTTGCCCACGAATAATATTGCCGATATTAATGAAAGACTTTAGCCTTTCCCATCTATTGGCTAAGACATCGTATAATGCCACTAAAATTGGGCTTTTATTTAATACCCCCCTTAGTTTTATATTGAAGTAGAAATTAAGTGCAGTATATACACCCTTTCTTGATATTACCACCTGCCACATATTTCTACTTTCATCTGCCCATCTTTTCTTATACCCTTCATCTCCCCTCAAAAAATCATATTCCCTTTTTTTTCTATCAAATGTATCTTTTATAATATTTTTAAGAATTATGGAGCCTGGCGATATCGTTGAATATTCTTTATCATATGCAGTTGTATATTCCAATATTTTCTCATCGTAATCAAAGCATAGTTGAAAGGCTATATCTCTATCATTAAGTTTAAGAATATGAGCCACAATCCAGCCTTTACTTGAAAAGATTCTCTTTATATTTATAAAAAATTCCCTATTTTTATCGTTATCAAAAAGCGGCGCCCCTCCTTTCTCTTTCCAACTACAGCGTTCAATATCAAAAAGTCTTTTTATAATACTGTCTGCAATACTATCTCCTGCAAAAGTTTCATAAGATATCTGTCCCATATCTTCTGCTAATCTTTCATTCCTTTTGATATTATTTCTAAATTTACTCCCTTTGCTTTTTAAGAATTCATCCCATTCACGATTTGTCTTAATAAAAGGAGAAATTGACCGGACTGAGCTACTGTATAGCAAATTCTCTGCTCTTGCTATTTCATTTAATATTGCAATGGTTGAAGAATTTGTAGGAATTTCCCTTAGATTTATAATATTCCAAAACGGACACTCTTTCATAAGGAATTTAATAATTAGATGAGCAGCGTCTCTGCTGAAATCATTTTTAACAATAAAATCTGCTTCATCATTAAACGGAGTGCCAATAAACTCTACTACCTTGTTTTTTACCATTAATGGTGCAATACCAATAAGCATTCCATTTTTTCTGACAATGATAATTAAAAGCCTTCTATCATCCTTGAAGCACCTCCACCATGTAAATAGCCACTCGTAGGTCAAAAAGATAGAATTTATTGTTGAATCGGCGAGAAGCCCATTCCACTCATTACAAAGTTTTTTAAATCCTATCTCATCTTCTATAAGTGAAATGGAAAACATATTATCTCTTAACGCAATGAAGTAAAATCTCTGAAGCGAAAATATTGCTGAATGGAAACATTGCTATCAGATAATCAAAATATGGAAATACCTCTCCCATTATCAAATGAATCACTGGCAGTTCATGCTGCAACCCCTTAACATCTATAACCTCAAAAAGCTCACCAAGTAATTTTTCCATCTCTTTTCGGGTAAAATTGTAATAGTATATTTTCCCATCAGAATGATACCCCTCCCTCCCTCTAACATCACCTATCTTCAATAGCCCTTTTATTTTTTTGCTAAAGTTGAGATGATAGGCAGAGAGAGTAAGTTCACCTCCTTTTCTTAACATATCGTATATTTGTTTTATTACTGCCCTCCTCAATTTATCAGAAGGGATATGTTCTAAAAGGTCATTACTTACCACCTTATCAAATATCCCTTTTCGTAATGGGAGGAAACTGGCATCGGCATGTATCAAATGCACAGAATCTCTTTTTACCTTCCCTTTAAGCTTCATAAGGGATTGAAATGAAAAATCCACCGCAACCACGCACTTACATTTATTTATGTACGATGCTGTCAATACACCCGTCCCTGCACCAAGGTCTAAAATTATATCCTCCTGCTCTGGATTTAACTCATCCAACAGTGTCTTGTATTTCGCTTTATATTTGAGACTGGTATACCTTAAATCATAGCCTGAAGAATCTATATCTCTTTCTTCCATCTCTTTTAGCCTATCATCAATCTCTCTATCCCCTTTTCCCTTTACAAGTTCATCAGGCATTATATTTGGAATGCCATGCTGAATGGGGAAATGATGCTGACATTCAGGACAGATAAGATCGCCGGTTTCTATAACCATCTCGCCCTTTAACTCCTTCACTTCTAATGTTAAGGGGTAATGATTATCATAGGGACAGGCTAATAGGTCAAGCAGTGAATGTATCATAAAAACCTGTCCATAAATCGTGCAAGAGGATTTAATAACCCAAAGACTTTTATCATAAATATTGTTTCATCCTCATAATACTCTATCGGTATCCTCTTTAACTCAAAGAGGTCGCTATTTAAATCATTTATTCCATATATAGTTGAACAGGCACATTGATACCCGTTTCTTTTAAGCATCTCCTTTATCTTTTCATTAAAAAAAACCCTGCCCCCATAGGGGTAGGAAAAGCAGGTTATATCTCTTTTAATATGTCTTTGTATAATATCTTTAGATTTTTTTACCTCTATTTCAACTTCATCATCTGCAATGAGAGAAAGCTTTGGATGAGATACAGAATGAGACCCAATAGAGATATTATTACCAATCATTTCCAATATATCTTCCCATGACAACATTATAAGGGGCAAGGGGCAAGGGGCAAGGGGCAAGTCCATTTTCATTCTTGACCCCTGACCCCTGACCCCTGACCCTTCTATATAATCCGTTGTTATAAAAACTGTGGCGGGGATGTTATATTTTTTTAAAATAGGATAGGCGTTTGTGAATACATCTTTATAACCATCATCAAAGGTTATTACTATTGAATTTAAAGGAAGGGGTTCTCTATTTTTTATGGAATTAATCAGCCTTTCCATCGTTATTATAGAGAAGTATTTATTAAGAAATGAAATTTGCCTTGAGAAGTTTTTTACAGAGGCACTTACAGATTCATGCCTTTCATCCGCCACTCGGTGATAAACAAGTATATAACATCCAGGGATTCTAATCCTTTCATTGTAATGACTTATAAGCCTTGCTATGCCACTGAATCTTAGAATTTCCCCGAGTATAACAATTAATATCTTCTCATGTCTTCTTAGGTATTTCCTGATATATTTAGTAAACTTTAAAATAGTCAAATTTTGCTGATGCTTGCTTATCACCCCAGGAGGCTGCAAAAAACCCCAAGTTTATATAATTATCAAATTCTAAATATGAATCACCAACATAATTCCAATCCAACCCATTCAGGCTGAAGTAACAAATAATTCTCTTATCTGTTTTTTCTATCTTCAAATATATTTCTGAACCAGCAGGTGCTGGAATATCCTTTTTTATTTCTTCATAGATTTCACCTCGTGTAGATGTTACCAGATGAACGCTGTTCTCTTCTCTGGCAAAAGTTATCCAATTCTTATTAAAAATACTCCATATTACAAATCCTGCCTTATCCACCCCCCCGCTTATATACTCCATTTTAGTCTCAACTGTAAAATTCATGCCGGCATCCACTTGCTGATAAATAATTGGAGAAAATATGCCGCTTGTCCATATATTAGATTTTGCCTTTGATTCTATGGTTAAAAATCCGCTATTCTTTTTTGCATCAAAACTACCATTGTCCTTATTAAAGAGCATCCATTTCGTGTCAATCTTTCCATCATCAAATCCATCCTTTTTGAATCTCTTGATTTCTCTCATGATTTCTGGAATATTGCCTTTATCCTCTGGAGGGGTATCACTGAAATGGACTGCACCATCTTTATCTATCCATTTGTATATGGCAGAAGATTCTATTGGGAATAGCAAAACAAAAAGTAAAATTAAAAACACACTTCTCATTTAATAGATTCCTCCTTATGGCTCATTTTTACCTCTTACCCTGTAAATTTTACACGATAAATCACTATACTCAAGTTTTATATGTGGATTATTTTCTGCCATCCTTATAAAATTACCATGACCTGTATCGGTAAATATATACGGTGTTTTAAAGTCATAGACGAGCCATTTATAAAGTCTGTCATTGTCAATAATCTCACCTTCATTTATCCGCCTCCATCTTTCATACAGGTCTTTATTGTATAGATACATAAAGGCGGGGTCAAGCCCTACGAGATATCTATTCTTGGAATTATAAAAGAATAATTCTGGAAAGTCATCCCAATCGGTTGTATAAACTGCTGAACCGGGTGTATTATTCTTGAGCCACTCAGCACACCCTTTATATCTTTCAAAGATGCGAGGATCGTCCTTCAAATCAGCCTTTGCTGCCTTTAGTTTATAGGGAATTAAAATAAATAGAGATGCTATAACCAATAAAAGGAGGGAAACCTTTAACCACCTTTTTTGAAAAAGGCGGGAATATGCCAATCCTTTTATACCATCCCTGAACAGAAAACTGCTGCTCATGATACTGAATGGAACCCAATATTCAACAAATCTCCTCGCCTTCAGATACATTATAAAAGAAACTATGGACATGAGAAAAATAATAACCGTATCTTTACCTAAAACCCACTTATTCCCTCCCTTCTGAAGTGGGGGATAAAGGTAAGATAATATAACTACAAGGAAAAGTGAGGCAAAATAAACTATAAAGGTAAGGATAGAAGTCTTAAACAGGACCTCTAAACTATATGGCCGCCACAAACCACCACCAACTACAATTCTGCTGACCCCTGCCTTTGTTGTTTGTATATACACGAGATTAATAATATCGGGGAAAAATGGATTTGTAGTCAAGCCAATAATTACACCGGCAATTATCGCCAAAAGAGGCTTAAGATTAAACTCTCTTGAAAGTAATAGATGGCATAAAAATGCAGCAATCCCTAAAATAATTATGACTGAGAATCCCCCATAGAGCCAGACAAAGGCAGAAGATAGAAGGGCTAATAATATGTATCTCTCTTCAAATATCAAATAGAGGGCAAGGATGAGAAAGATTAAAGCAACAGGAGGTGTTGTTACAGTAGCCATCCTATACAAAAATGGAATAGATGACACAAATAAAAGAGAAGACCATATAAATGGAAATGGAACCTGACGGGCTCTTAAAAGGAGATAAAAGGATGTTGTAAAAAGGCTGAAAAAAAATACTGTTGAAATCTTTGCACCAGTATACAAACCAAAGTAGGTAAAGGGTATTAGCAGAATATGGTATAAAAGCTGATGGTCTATCCACTTCATTGCAGTAAGCCATGGGAAGTTATGCCTTATGCCCTCATCCCGAATTACCTCTGCCATTTTTATATGGTAATAGCCGTCATAACCAGGTATATTTCTTACTGAGAATTGATACTGATAAAATAAATAGAAAGAAAGGGAAAAGAGAAATAGGGGAGGTAATATTCTGTAGGGCAATCCTTCAGGATTGCGATCCCATCTCATTAAGATATACCTTAGCCTTTTCATGAAACCTGCCTTGAGGAAAATCTTTTAATAAACTTTCAAAACTATCTATAGCCTTCTTTTTAAGCTCGTGAGATATTTTCAAATCCTCAACAGACTGCTCCTTTGCAAGTCTTCTATCATCCTCAAATTCCTTAATTCCATCCCACGAAGAATAGAAATTTTTTAAGGCATCATGCCTTTTTTTATACATTTCCATCTTTTTCGTCAATGTAATGCCAATACGATATAAGGACCTTTCTGCAGATTCAGATTTAGGATAGTCTCTTATAACCTTCTCATAAACCTTAATACCCTTTTCTGTGTCCTCCAGAATATCTGCATAGGTATCGCCGATAAAGAGCATTGCCTCTCTATCAAAATTAGTGACTGGCGGTGTATCTACAACTAATTGAAATTCTCTGATAGCATTCTTATAGTCCTTCTTTTTTAAAAACAAAGTGCCAAGATGAAATTGAATTTCATCTGATACTTCTGTCCCTTTATTTTCCTTTATAATCTTCTGGAGTTCTCTTATTGCGGTTTTAAACATTGGATCCTCTACATCTTCACTATTCCCTGCAAGGAAATTAGCCATTTCTACATCTCCAACTACATGCTTAAAATTCGGCTTTAATCTTAAAGCCTCCCCGACATTTTCAAATGCCCAATCTTCCTGATTGTTCCGCAGATATGCAAGGGAAAGATAATATAAAAGGCGGGGATTATGAGGATGTCTCTTTTTTAATTCTTCCAGCTTTGAAATTGCAAGAGGAGGATTTCCCTCATTCAACGGGTCTACCGCCCTCTGCAATTCCTTTGTGCTAATCCTGTCACATCCGTAGACGATAAAGCAAATGAGAAAAAACAAAACCTTTAATTTATAGCTCATTAAGTAAACCCAGTTACACCCTGTCCCTGAATCAAGTTCAGGGCAAGCTCTGAAGGACGTGGCATTTTTGGGGAAGATTTTTAATTTTCCATTCATCCCCACCCTGAAGGGCGGGACATTCTGGGTGTAACGGGGTAAACATAAATTATCGGTAGTCGCAAAGCCTACCCCTGAATATTTTTATCAGGGGCTTTATGCCTGTGTAAATTCACGCACCCGTAAAGGGTGCGGCTACCAAATATAGTGCAATTACTTCTTTTCCTTAAGCTGTTTTACCTTAGCTTTAGGAACTACTTTAGTGCCTGATGCATTGTTATTATTATCAGCCGCATCTGCAATAGTAACGGCAATAAAGGATACCAATGCTAATGCACAAAATAAACTACCAATCTTCTTAAACATTTTTAATCACCTCCTCAATATTATCTTAACCACTTTATCATCCCGGCAATGATCACTAATTGACCTACCCAGAAGAGGAACATCCATTTAATTATCTCTGCCTTAAAGAGAGCCATCTCAGTTTTAAGAGATGCTGTTTCGCTCTTTAGCTCTGTCCTAAGAGACGCTGTTTCGCTCTTTAGCTCTGTTCTAAGAGACGCTATCTCAACCCTTATTTTAGCTACTTCTTCGGCAAGACGCCGTTCAAACCTCTCTTCAGCGATTACAAGGGAGTCCTTTCTTGCCTCCTCTTCAACCTCAGAAAGGATCTCTATAAACTCATCCACCCCTTCATCGGTAAGTCTTTCCCTTAATACCTTTGATACAGCTACCACTGGCATCTCCATCCTCCTCTTTAAAGAGTTACTTTTTTTCCTTAAACTGTTTTAACTTTGCCTTTGGCACTGCCTTAGTAGCACCACCATTATTATTACTTGCATTATTACTACTATCGGTCGCCTCTACAATAGTTCCAACAATAAGTGATACTATCGCAAATATACAAAATATACTCCCAATCTTCTTAAACATCTTTAATCACCTCCTTAAAAATTAATTTTATGGACAGTTTGTATCTAAACTTACCTCATCTACCTTAAATCTATGACCGGCAGTCAAGGTAACAGGAAGATCAGCCACAGCATACATGCATCCACACTCCTGCCAGACTACTGTTCCATCAATAACAATTGCCCCTACTGTAGTGGGCCACGCAGGTTCTGTTGCACCCGAAGTTCCACCTGCAGCAATTTTATATATATGACCATTCTTTGTGATTGGAATCCTATTTGTTGCTGTATAAGGCTCACTATTTGTTGTTTTATAAGTGATACCGGTTACCCATGTAGGATTAGTAGTTTCTCTACCAATAATAAATGTGCTATTTACTGGATACATGTCTCCAGCCTCCTGCCAGACTACTGTCCCATCATTAACTGTTACCCCTGCTGGAGTAGTGGTCCATGTAGGTTCTGTTCCACCAGAAGTTCCAGCAGTAACGACTTTATACAAATGACTATTCCTTGTGATTATGCTGTATATTGCGTAAGCGGAATTGGATACCCATATGCCTCCAGCCTCCTGCCAGACTACTGTCCCATCATTAACTGTTGGCACTGCGGTGGGCCAGGCAGGTTCTGCTGCACCTGAAATCCCAGCAGTAGTAACTTTATATATACGACCATTCTTTATGATTATGCTGTTTATTGCGTAAGTGGAATTTAATAACCATGTAGCAGTAGCAGTTTGTCCAGTTATCCGTGGAAGGGCATAATCAGACCATGTAACGCCTCCATCAGTAGATTTTCGTATCCTTACTTTAGCGCTGCCTGTATAAATTCCCGTAATCCTATCAGTGTTATTTGTCCCTCCAATTCCATAATCTATAGTACTATCACCAGTAGGGTTACCTATAACAATGTTAGATGCCAATGAATTATCAACCGCTGCCGTTCCATTCCTGAAACTCTGGAATACTAATAAACTATTTCCAAATTCTATCTCCATATTTGCCGATACCTTTTTCATCGGATTACTATTTATATGCTGTGATTGAGATGGAATTATAACCTTTGTAGGGGCTGATGGACTCCACTGAGGGGTATCAATAAATACCCTTGCCGTTTCGGTCCCCACAGTAAAATCCTTATAAATGGGCCATAGAGACGTATTATTAATCATCCTGGTAGCAATATTAGTATCACTAAGTATTGTATCGGTGCATGAGCCTATACTATTTGCGAATCTCCATAGATTATCAGTATAAGGATATGGTTTACCATCAGTTTGCACACACGAATGAGTCTCTGCGGCATCATTACCTTGAACCACCCAATAGAGGGGATACATGAGTGTCTTATTAAGTGCAGCAGTAGGGTTATTATAAATATAATCGCCTGTTATACTTTTATTTGAACCGCCGTCAATACTAAAATAATCAATGGCTGATTTATTTAACAGTGCCTTAACCGCCTCCATCCCGCTCTCTGCAATGTAAAGTGAAGCAGAGGCAGTCTTTGTATTACCTGCAATTTTTATCTCTGTAGTGGCATTAAATATAGAAGCAGTACCGATGGCAGTCAAGAGAATTAAAAAAATAAGGGCAACAATTAAAACAAACCCCTTTTCATTCCTTAACATGTCCATAAATATAATCCTTTACGCTGTAATTGTCAACCCTCCACCTTTCTATTTTCCCTCCTTACGAAGGAGGGGATTAAGGGGAGGTCTTCTATTCATGGAATCATATTCGTCATTAAAATATCAGCCTCTAATAATGTCCTCCTCCTATTTGAGCTGCCTCTGTTTGCATAGGTAGTTCCATCATCGTATGTCCCGGTAGCCGTATAACCTGTTTCATCCCTTGACGCTACGGCAACAATCTGGATATTTACTTTTCTTATCCTTGCCCTTTCAGTTTCAGTAAGATTAACTGCTGTGTATGGAACTGGGGCAAGATAAAGAGGGGGGCCACTGTTAGGAATAGGCCAACCTTTAGCATCATAATATCTTATCTGGAAATAATCTATATTTTCGGCAAGGGGTTGGTTGCCAGAACCAGTATTTCTTGTAATCCTGCATGGCGAAAATGCTGTTCCTATATTTGGCGATTCACAATCTGCATTATTCGTATTAAGAAAAGAGTAGGTAACATCAGTCGCAGGGTCACCGTCGACTATCACTGCACTAAAGGTTATAGAATTTTCTGTAGCAGCAGTTATTGCCTGAGCAGCAATTATTGGTGGCTGGCTTGTCTCTTCTTTAAAGATTTCTGTACTAAATGCGGTATATGTGTTTAATAGAGCAGCTACTGTAAAAATGTTATTTGCTATAGCTGTAATGGTTCGGCTCTCAGCAACTGTTGGATTGTTAGCAGGAATGTTTATTAAATAAATAGTATTTCCACTACTAAATCCAGTTGATGAGGCTACATTTAAAGTTGTGGCACCTGCTGCAGCATCACTAATCAATGTAGCTGTTGTTCTCGTAACCCCTGAACCTGCCAATCTCAGTTCTCTCGTAAGGAGGTCTAATGCAGCCCTTGCATTCTGCTCTGCATCCACCAGTTGCCCCTGCAGCTCATGACTCTTCTTCTGACTCATAAAGAGATTATAAGCCGCCAATAAAACTATGCTGCCAATAGCTAATGCAATCAGAAGCTCAATCAGGCTAAAACCTTTTTGATTTGATTTTAAATACTCATTTAATCGCATAAATTAGCCTATACAAGTTCCCGCCGCATCAAATTCTTTACACCCCTTCATCGTTGTAAGAGTTACACTATGAGAACCTGACGAGTCTGTCCATGTAACTATAACTACAATAAGTTTTGTGTTGGGATAAGGGTTTACAGTACCCGCTCCGTAGTTGGCTATATTCCATATCCTCGTATATACACCCCCTGAGTTACCTTTTTCATCAATTGGATTATTTGCATCCTGCTGGTCAACGCATGTAAGAAGTTGGCAAGAAGGATATGATGTTGCGTTTTTAAGTGTTGTATAATCGGTATTATTAGTAGCATTTGAATCATTCACTGCAGAATCCACAAAAGTTTTATTTTTCAATTCCTCAATTTTATCCTGTGCAAGTGCAACTGCTGCTGTTTCCTGCCTTGCAAGGTTATTACCCTGTATTGTATAAAGGTTCATTGAAGATAATCCCAATAGGGCAATACTCAAGATTACAATAGCAATAAGGACTTCAATTAGTGTAAATCCCATTTCATTTTGTTTATTGCTCATAGTGGACTCCATGGACCTTGACTATTACCACAATTTTGAGCAGATAATTCATATTTCCATCCCTTTATTCTCCCTGTTGAGCTTACACTAATAGCCCTCCACCTATCTGTCCTTTGTGCATTATTCTCATCATCCTGGCTTGGAATCAAATAGACAGATCCACCTGTTCCAGATGGAAGCCCATTAGTTTGAAAGGTTAATATGCTTCCTCCAGATGGCAAATGAATACCATCAGTATCAATGGTATCGGGACAACTTGTCCTTTTTATTCCAGCAAGTGCCCTGCCAAACTTTATACCTGTGGGCAAAACTCCTGTTTTAACAAGTGTCTCTTTTGTAGTATCTGTTGGGACTAAATCACCATTACTGCAGGTAAGTGTAACACCATCACTACCATTATCATCATAAATCCAGTATTTATCTTTATTGCAATTTTCAGTCATATCAAATTTCATCACAAATTCATTATTCTCAGCAACTGCCTTCATCTTTGCCCATTGCATATCTGAGGCTAAATTCCTCACAGCACCGTTTACCTTAAATTTGGGAAGTTCTGACATAAGAGTCGGTATTGCAACGGCAGCCGCAATCCCTATAATTGCAACTACAACTATTAACTCCATAAGTGTAAAACCATCATTATCTGTTGCTATCCTTTTCACACGCAAAATATAATCCTTTTTTAATTCTTAGTCAAATATTTTAAAATCCAATATCTGCCTATGATATAATTTACTCATCTTTTAGGAGGTGATTTTTATGGTTTTATTGGAGTTTAGTATGTCTCCACTGGGAAAAGGGGAGAGTGTTAGTAAATATGTAGCGAGGTCTCTTGACATAATTGACAAAAGCGGGCTTAAATACCGCCTAAATCCGATGGGGACAGTTATAGAGGGTGAGTGGGATGAGGTATTTAATGTTGTTAAAAAGTGCTATGAGAGGATGAAGAAGGATTGCCATCGCATATCTGTTACGATAAAGGTAGATTACAGGAAAGGTAAGGAGAGTAGGATACAGAAGAAGGTTAATAGTGTAGAGAAAAAATTACACAGAAAATTAAAGGCTTAATTAAATCAGTGCCAGTGTTAGTGTCAGTGAAAGTCTGTGGCTAAAAATATTCATCCACATGCTCTGTTATCTCATTAATTTTTTTTTCCAGTTCCTGTCTCTTTATTTCCATGACATTATCATCTGCATCTTTAGGGACATAAATAGGCTCGCCATACATTACTACGATTTTAGAAAATGGATAGGGTATTATAAACTTATCCCATGAACTTAAAACCCTTTTCCTGCTTGCATTGTATGTAATAGGAAGTATCGGAACACCTGTAACCTTTGCAATCTTTATAGACCCATCCTGAGCCTTAAAGGCAGGACCCCTTGACCCATCTGCTGCCAAAGCCACACTCCCCCCATTCTTTACAATCCGAACGATACTCAAGAGTGCCATTGCACCCTTCTTAAATGTAGAGCCCCATACAATATGAAACCCAAATAATCTAAGCAAATTCCCGCTAATCTCACCATCCCTGCTCGGACTTACAAGCGTATGGTGTTTATTCTGAAAGCGATATAAATATGGGAAATATAGCTCCCTTCCGTGCCAAAATGTATAAATCGGATTTATCCCTTTATCAAGAAGAGTTTTTTCTTTCTCCCTATTGATTAATATCTTCCTGCATGTAATGCCAATAAAAAATAAAGCAATAAAGGCAAGAAGTGGAATAATGCGTTTATACAAAAAATTTTTCATCTGATTTAATATATGAAAATAGTATAAATTTTAATACAGATGTAAGAAATAAAATACATTTTTTAGATGTTCTTATTAATTATTTTCATTAAGAAATTTTTTGCTGTTGTAATATCTTGAATTTTATCGTTTTTTTGAAATAAGGGCAATATTATAAATAAGGCATATATATTGCTGTATATTTAGTCAGGAGTTAATTATGAATAACATATACTTTAAAAAAAATAAATTTATTAAAATCGCATATAAAAACAGAAAGGGTTTTACTTTTATAGAGGTTCTTATTGCTATTGCTATATTATCTATCGGCTTGCTTGGTCTTGCAACTATGTCAACAACTGCATCAAAATTTAATGCTTTTAGCAAGAATAAAACTACAGCTATTGCACTTGGGCAGGATAAAATGGAAGAACTAAAGAGAATTATTCCAACAACGACACTCACAAGTGCAAATAATGCGATTGAAAATAATATCAATGAAAAAGGAGAGGCTGGAAGTGGGATATTTACAAGGAGTGTGACTATTACAGGTGGAGCAGCACAGCTAACCACATTAGCTGTAACCATTACATGGAGAGATTATAGTTTGCACACAGTAACATTAACTACAATGATAAGGCAATCATGATTATGGATAAAAATACTTTTGAGTCAGGTTTTACACTAATAGAGTTGATAGCAGCAATGGCAATCGGTCTAATTGTGATTGGTAGTATATATGGATTATTTATATCCGAACAAAAAATGTATTCGCTTCAGGACCAGATGATAGAGATGCAGCAAAGTGTCAGGAACTCAATGGATATTATTACAAAAAAACTTCAGATGGCAGGGTATGACCCTCAGGAAACAAAAAAATTTGGAATTACAGATTCCCAATTTTTAGATAGTAATACGGTGGGACTTTCAATTACTACTGATGCGGAGTTGTATTTTACCACAGATAATCTTGATGGAGACGGTGTAATTGATAATACAGGAGATGAACGATTTGGTTTTAAGATTGAAGCAAATACCCTGAAGATAGCAAATATTTCAACTGTAGATGGAAGTATAAGTTCATGGAGAAATATTGCAGAGAATATAGAAAGTATGACAGCAGCCTATACATATGCTAATGGAAGCAGTAGCAGCGGGACTACAGATTTGCCAAATAATGGAGTTTCAGAAAAAAATTTTAATGATGTAAGGGTTGTAACAGTTTTTTTGACGGCAAGGACAAGCAAAACAGACCCAAAATATATAGACCCAATAAAGGGTGACAATTATAGAAGGATGACACTGAAATCTGAAATAACACCGAGAAATCTTGGAATCTCTGACTTTAAGTGAGGCATATATGATAACAAAATATTTACGAAATAGGTTCTTTCTCCATCTATCTGACGAAAAGGGTATAGTCCTGATAGCAGGTCTTTTAATAATGATTGTCCTTACCATAATGGGCGGCTTTGCCCTTTTCTTTACAAATAGAGAAATGATGACAACTAAAATTTATGAGGGTAATGTCCAGGCACTTTATGCTGCAGAGGCAGGGGCTGAAAAGGTATATGATGCATTTATGCAGGGGGATACAAGTGGAGATGGCATTGTTGGTGCCGGTGATTCTCCAAATAGTGCAAATGACCTTGATAATAATGGAATAATTGATTTCACACAGGTTTTTACAAACAAGGCAAATATTGGCTCAAGTGCTAATAGAATTACTGTAAATAGTGGTGATACACGTGCAGAGGTATGGATTGATGCTTCCCAGTCTCCTGCACTAATAACAATATGGTCAAGAGGAATTCCGGAAGGGACAAATAACCAGAAGGAGGTGGCGCTAACACTTACCACATCAGGGGAAAATATTATCAACGGTGCACTCAATAATTCAACTCCCTGTAGTCCTCCAAAACAAAAGATGAATAATGGGTGTTATTAAACTATATTTAAGGAGGTGCTTAAAATGAAAAAGTTATTTTATATAACAATGGCTTGTTTCTTTTTTATCTTTTTAGGATTATCACAGGTATGGGCAGCAGGCTGCAATAGTGGTCAGGGCAAGATAACATTGGATGCATCAAAATCATCAATAGATGGTGCAGGGACAGTCTGGTCAAATAACCAGCTAAACCATGGTCAGAGCGCATCTAAAACTGGCGGCGTATCTCTAAAAGGAGAAGGCACTGCTATTACAAATACAGCAGGTAGTGATGGATTGCTTGGACAATCTATTGGCCCTGGAGTAGGCGGAGAGTTTAATGATACTGCAGGTATATTTACAAATCTGGACCAAAGTGCAGGGCTTCCCCCTCTTTCATACTTTGACCAGTCACAACAGCTTTTTGATTTTGGCCGTTATAATGCTGCTGCTACGGAGACTGGCAATAACCTTTCTTGGACTGACTTTCAGAACGCTGTAAGAAATGGCACTCAGCTATATGGTATTGTATCTGTTACAGTAGATTTTAACAATGGCAGCAGCGATATTGCACTTGATGAGACAACTGTGGGTTCTACTGCAAATATCAATATTAAAGGAACTCTGGTTGTAAATGTGATAAATAATCCAAATAACAAAAAGCTTAAAGTTGGAGTCCCGATGAATGTAAATCCAGCTACTTTTTCAAGAGGGGATGGCACTACAACTACAGTTCCGAACTCATCAGACTTAAATACACTGACAAGCCAATCGGCAAACAGAACAAGTGCTTCTGCCCCTTCACCATGGCCCAGTGGGTATAACAATGCATGGAGTGATGTTAAAAATTATAGTGTAGGTGGTGTAACTGGAACAAAAGACCCGAGGGGAAAGGATTTAAGTGCCTACGGCAGTTATGCCTCTTTCAGGCAAAACGAGGATATGCCGGCATTGATGTATACAGGGGGGACTGTTGATATTCATAATACTGCAAATATCTCAGGGGTTGTTTATACACCAGGGTTTGTTGAGATAGAGCAGAAACAGCCGTATACGGCAGATAAAACCCAGTATATAAATGGGGCTATCGTATCAGGAAACGGTATTTTTCTTGAGTCCGATAGTTGTGGCGGGGGGATTGGCATTATCTTTGACCCTGATGTTGTTGACTCTCTTAATGTTACCCCATCCCTTGGTGCAATTAAGAGATTAGCATGGCGAAGGCTATAATAATGTCCTTTAGTGAGGCAGTATGATAAATAGGTACAAATTTATTTGGTTCTTTCGTAATAAAGTTGAAGTCAAGAAATTAAGCTTAATAAAGTTTAGGAATTACAATGAGATAAAAGGGTGCATCGAATTTCAGCCGTATCTGGTATAGTTTTGCTGATGACGAAACTTACCGGAGGTGA
>JACQBS010000156.1 GCA_016194325.1 Nitrospinota bacterium
AGAAGGGATTAACAACAAGATAAAGAGGCTAAAGCATATGGCCTACGGCTATAGAGATGTTAAATACTTCTTACTCAAGATACATCAGCATTGTGGACTGCTTGACCCTAAGTTTTCAACTTAAATACGAAAGAGGGATAAGTTTTCCCTCAGCTTCTATTTCCTCTAAAGAAATTTCCTTCTCTGATCTTGGGATGTAGATATAAAATGTCGTCCCTGCACCTGCCTTTGAATCAACTGTAATATACCCTCCGTGATTTTTAATAATAGAATAGCAGGTTGAAAGCCCGAGACCACTCCCCTCTTTTTTTGTTGTAAAATATGGGTCAAATATCTTACTGAGATTTTCTTCAGTTATTCCAGCACCTGTATCTGAAATTGTTACCTTCACATATTCCCCTTCTTTTATAAGATATTTATTTTCACTTTTAACAGAGGCATTTTCTATGCAAACTGTGATTGACCCGCCTTCAGGCATTGACTGTTCCGCATTTATAACCATATTATAAATTACCTGATTAATCTGTCCTTCATCAATATCAACAGCCCATATATCCTCAGGCACATCAAAATTACACTTTGTATTTGAACCTCTGCATGCAAACACCGTTGCATCCTTGATTAATTTTACAATAGAGATTGTCTTCTTGACAGGGGCGCCCCCCTTGGCAAATGTCAGAAGCTGATAGGTCAGCCCCTTTGCATTTGTGGATGCCTTCTCAGCCTCTGAAAGTATCTGGCAAATCTTATCATCAGGTTTACAATACATCTTTGCAAGAGATAGGTTGCCGATTACGCCTGTAAGGAGGTTGTTAAAATCATGTGCAATCCCTCCTGCAAGGATACCCAGAGACTCCAGTTTTGCAAGTTTTATAAGCTCATCTTCCTTTCTTTTACGGTCCGAAATATCCCTGAATATAACTATGAGAGCAGCTTCACCATGCCAGAGGGTTTTAGAAGATGTCGTCTCTATAAGGATTCTCCTGCCATCTTTTGCAATTATTGTAATTTCAGGGTAAGATTGCCGTGGCAAACCCTCAAGTCTTTCCTTGAGCCTTTCCTTCATTACTAATAGATTATCCGGAGGCAACACATCTTTCATATTGAGCTTTAAAAGTTCATCACCACTATATCCTGTAATCTTTGCAGCCATTTCATTGGCATAAAGATGTTCTCCCTTACTTCCAATTATCACTATCCCCTCCATTGCATTCTCAGAAATTGCCCTGAAATTTTCCTCAGATGACTGTAATTCCTCTGTCCTCTCCCTTACCTTCTCCTCAAGCTGTTCATTGATTATCTGCAATTCCCTCTGCATTATTATCAGGTCATGGTTTTGCTGGACTGCATTCTCATAAGTTGAGAGGAGGAAGGTCAATATCTGCCGTCTGTTGGATTTTACAACATAACGGTCACCTGCAAAGTTGACATCTATCCCATTAATATCCCAGTTTTTATTTTCATCATTCTGGCTTAAAATAAGAGTTTTAATCTTTGTAAGGAGATAGGCATCATCATAAGGCTTTGTAAAGAAACCGTCTGCAACCACCGATGCCTTGCGGACAATGTCTTTTTTTTCCAGCAAAGATGTTATTAATATAATAGGAATCTTCTTTAATGCCTCATCCCGCTTAATCTCATAAGCCATCGTATAGCCATCCATCACAGGCATCAGAATATCGGCTATAATAAGGTCAGGTCTTGATTTTTTTGCCGCTTCAATTCCATCCTTACCATTTCCTGCAATTATGACATCATAACCTTGTTCCTCAAGCAGATATTTCAGTTGTTCAGCCTGAGTCGGGCTATCCTCAACAATCAGGATATTGATTTTCTTTTTTAATACGCCCTCCTTTATCCTTATACCCAGTATAGTCTTGATACGGGCTAAAAGGATCTCCTCGTTATACGGCTTTGAAATAAAGTCATCCGCCCCGCTTTCAAGACCCTTGATAACTTCTTTGGGGTCGGAAAGCTGGGTCAGAAGGATAACAGGTATGTCTCTATATTTTTCATCTGACTTTATCTGCCTGCATACCTGATAGCCGTCCATCTCTGGCATCAGGATGTCTGCTATAACAAGCACAGGCTTTTTCTCCTTTAAATTAGTAAGTGCATCCTTACCGGTATAGGCTATAGAAATAGAATAACCAAGAGGTTTAAGGATAGCCTCCAACTGCCCTGCCTGAGTCTTACTGTCTTCAACAATTAGAATGTAACCATTAGTGTTCATAAACTTTTCTTTTTGTCATTGCGAGCCGA
This sequence comes from Nitrospinota bacterium, assembly GCA_016194325.1. Lineage (GTDB taxonomy): Bacteria > Nitrospinota > Nitrospinia > UBA9942 > UBA9942 > UBA9942. The sequence goes on from JACQBS010000156.1 coordinate 2,263, forward strand.
AGGCGAAGCAATCTCACAACTCATTATATAAATCTTTCCATCCCTTATTTAGACCTTTTATTAATGCAATCTTTTTAGCTCTTGACCCGCCTTTAATCTGTTTCTCTCTCAAAATAGCACTACTCACATCTCCAACGACTTCATAATAAACGAGTTTAATAATATTATATCTCTTCGTAAATCCTTCAACTAACTTCTCCTTATGTTCAAATACCCTTCTCTTTAAATTATTTGTAATCCCTGTATAAATGGTAGTATTATTTTGATTGGTCATTATGTAAATATAATATTGCCTACCCATCAGATTGCTTCGTCATTTCACTCCTCGCAATGACAAACGAGGTTATTTAATCTCAACAAGTAAAAAATATTGCTCTACTTTAACCGACCTTCGCCAGTGCTCCAAGCATTGGGGCGATTTCTTCAGGGGAAAGGATATAAGTTGCACCGTCAAGCCTCACAGCCTCACCCGGCATTCCATAAACAACGGAGCTTTCCCTGTCCTGTGCAATAGTAACCGCACCATTATCCTTCATCATCTTAAGCTCCATCGCACCATCCTTCCCCATCCCTGTCAGCAGAATACCAACAGCCTCTCCATCAAAGGAATTCATGATTGAGCGAAACATATATGAAACAGAGGGTCTTATACCGTTTTCTATCTCTTCCCTGCTCAATCTAAGCCTGCCATCTTCATCTACACCAAGGTGATAATCATCCCTCGCAAAGTATATATGCCCCGGAAGGAGTTCCTCACCATGCTTTGCTATATGGACCGGAAGCCCTGTGGACTGATTTAACCATTCAGTAAGCCCTTCAAGAAACCCCTTTGATATATGCTGAACTACCAATATTGGTGCAGGATAGCCCTTCTTCAGCCCTGATAAGATTGTCTGAATTATGGGGGGGCCGCCTGTAGATGCACCTATTGCAACTATTTTAACTTTCTTATCTCTTCGCTTAATGCCTTTGTCAGAAACTGTTTTGTCTATATCCTCTAACTGCCTCTCCTCCCTCTCCTTCTCTCTCTTCCATCTTCGGACAACCTTCACCTCTGCCATGAGCTTAACAGTCTGGACAAGGTCATTTTGTGTCTCTTTAGAGTGGGGGTGCCCTTCACCAAAAGGCTTCTCTATAATGGCAAGTGCACCTGCCTCCATAGAATGGAACGATTTTTCTACATCCTGTCGGTCATAACTTGCAGTTACAATAACAATCGGGACAGGGTTTATCTCCATGATTCTGCGGGTCGCCTCAAATCCGTTCATATTCGGCATATTGATATCCATTGTAATTACATCAGGCTTTTTTTTCTGAACAAATCTAACTGCCTCCTCGCCATTTTTTACAGTCCCCATGACCCTGATATTACTATCACTCTCAAGGACATCCTTCAGATGCTGCCTGACAACGGCTGAATCATCAACAATTAGAACATTTATCATAATATTACCCCTTATAAATAACCACTGAGGCACGGAGACACAGAGAAAAAATTAAAATGTTTTTTTATAAGGAAACCAAGAAACCATGAAATAACATTCCTGCATTCCTGATTTCCTTATAAATTATGTCTTTCTCTTTTTCTTTATTCTGTGCCTCTGTGTCTCTGTGGTTAAATTAGCTATATAAGTCTTCTCACAACCTCAATGAGATTGCTCTGGACGAAATCGCTTTTCGCTATATAGGCATCTGCACCGACATCAATGCCCCTCTCCTTGTCCTCTCTCCTTTCAAGTGCGGTTACCAGAACAACCGGCAGCTCCGCAAGTTTTTTATCACTTCTGATTTTAGATGTCAAATCAAATCCGTCCATCCTCGGCATCTCAACATCTGATACAACAAGGTCAAAATCCTCATTCTTTAAAATGGTAATGGCATCAATACCGTCAACAGCAGTCCTGACATCGTAACCTGCCGACTCCAGTATGGTCTTTAATAAAATCCTTGATGTGATTGAGTCTTCCACAACCAGTATTGATTTTTTCTCAAGCCCTTCTATCCCCTCCTCAACAGAAGGCATCTTCGGCAAAACCTCAGCCTTTACGGCTGACCTCATTAAATCAGGGACATTCAGGATTGGCACAGGCTTTCCTGACCCAAGGAGTGCAGCACCTGAAATATTCCGAACACTCTGGAGTTGTCTGCCGAGCCTCTTGCTCATAACCTCCTCCTCACCCAAGATTCCATCAACACCAAAGGCTATACGGCTTTCACCTATATTCAAGACAAGAATCGATATAAACAATAAATTATCCCTCTTCTCTTTTTTTGGGGGGATTCTCAAGACACTGTTGAGCCAGACAAAGGATAGTGGTTTATCATTTAAGGTTATTGTCTCCCTGTTTTCAACTGTCTTGATTTCATCATTTTTAACCCTTGCGACACATTCCACATTGGATGAAGGCAAGATAAAAGTTTGCCCCGCTGTCCTTACAACAACACCCCTGAATGTTGCAACAGTAATCGGAAGGATTATCCTGAATTTAGCGCCTGCATTAATTTTTGTTTCTACAGATATGAGCCCGTTTAATTTCTCTATCATCTCACGGACAATTGCAAGTCCCAATCCCCTCCCTGACACATCTGTGATTATTGGGCTTGTAGAAAATCCTGACTTGAATATAAGCGATAATACCTCATCTTCATTCATACTGTCCGCCTCTATCTGTGATAAGAGCCCATTCTTTACAGCGGTCCCCTTTACCTTTTCAATATCAATACCTGCCCCGTCATCCGAAACGATGAGCTCAACCTTATCTCCACTCATATATGATATTGCAATCGTAATTGTGCCTTGCCGTTTCTTATCGTTTTTTAATCTTATCTCAGGCTTCTCTATACCGTGGTCAATACAGTTTCTAACTATATGCATAAGAGGGTTCTTTATCTCCTCTAAAACTCTCCTGTCTATCTCCACCCACTCCCCCTTAAGCACCAACTCTACCTCCTTGCCAATCTCATGGGATATATTGCGGACAAGCAGGGGGAAGACCTCAAGGATTGTAAAAAAAGGCAGAAGCATGGCATCCTTCATATCGGATAGGAGGTCGTCAACCATCCTGTCAAGAGATTTATTGAATTGTCTGGATGATTTTGTGAGTAACATCATCTTGCCTTCAATTATTTTTATCTGTGTTTGAGTCCAGCCTAAAAACTCCTGCACCTTTAAACCCTGATGTATATCTAAAACTTTCTCCCTTCTGCCATTTTTCCCTTCACCTGTCCCTTTGACCTTTGGCACATCAATACACACCTTCTTGCATTCTGTCTTTAATAAATCAAACATGCCATTTATATCTATCAGGCTTGAGAGGTTCTGGCTTGAAATCATCTTTGCCGACAGCATCTCTTCAACCTCAAGGAGCATTGAGCCAAGTTTGCCGGTTGAAATCCTTACAGTATCAGATGCCGGTGCAAGCGGCTGGGCAGTGGATTTTACCCTTCCCACAGCCTCATCCTGACTCAGGACTGCTGTTTCTTTACCCCTCTCCTGAATCTCAGCACCATTTTCAATAACCTCAATACCTGTAAGTTCTCCCAATATCCTTGAAATCTGATTTTCATCAACCGCAGTCTGCCCTTCCTCTGTTGATAAAATAATTTTGTTAATTATATCAACCGAGCTGTAGAGGGCATCAAATACCCTATTAGAGAGATTTACCCTCCCCTCCTCCTTCCACACAGAAAATATGTTTTCAAGAGACTGGCAGATTGCCTCAATATTAGCCATATTTACCGCCCTCGCCGCACCTTTGAGGCTGTGTGTCCCGCGATATATAGCCTCCAGTATTTCTATCTGGACATTGGCAGACGGAGATTTCTCAAGCCTCACAAGTCCGGAGGTCAGAACATTGAGAAGGTCTTTTGCCTCAACCTTAAATGTTGAAAGAAGCCGTTTTTTTAAACCGTTTTCCTTTTTCTCAGCCATAAACAAAAAACCTAATAAGCCACAGAGCCACAGAAACACAGAGAACAAAGCAGGTAGAGGTAAAGGTAGAGGTAAAAAAATCTCAATCTTTACCTTTACCTGTGCCTTTACCTTATCTTTTTTTCTCTGTGTCTCAGTGCCTCGGTGGCAAATTTACTGTCATTTCAAATTGTGTAATGCTTAACCATGTCCTTCAATTTCTGCCCCAGTTCCTGCAGGCTTCTCACTGTAATCTCCACCTGTTTTGTACCGGCGGCATTCTGGGCAGTCGCCTGTTTTATGTTGAACATAGCCAGAACCACCTGATCCATTCCGACCAGTTGCTGCTGGTTGGATGCAGAAATCTGCGTTACCACCTGTGATACCTCATTGATACTCTTTGTAAGCTCCTTTATGGAATCACCTGTCCCCCCCGACTGCTTTACCACAGCCTCCACAGATTTACTCCCCTTCTCTGTTGCAAGAACTGATGCAGTTGTCGCCTTCTGAATTGCACTAAGTATCGTCCTGACCTGTTTGGTAGCCTGCCTTGACTGTTCTGCAAGGCTCTTGATTTCCTGTGCCACAACGAGGAAGCCCTTCCCCTGCTCGCCTGCCTTTGTCGCCTCAATGGAGGCATTAACAGAGAGGAGATTTGACTGCTCTGCAAGGTCATCCACCGAAGCAATAATCTCTCCAACAGCCTGATTATGCTCACTGAGCTTCACTATCGTCTCTGCAATATACTCCATCTGCTCCCTGATATTATTTATCCCGTTTATCGTCTCATTTACAAGGCTCTCACCATTCTGGGAGACCTGAACTGCATTCTGTGTGATTTCGGTTACGCGTCTAACCTTCTGGGTTGAGACAGTTGCAGCCTGTTTGACCTCTTCAGCAGTTGTAGTTGTCTCGTTTGTTGACACCGCTGTCTGCTCCGTCCCTGCGGCAAGCTGTGCGATTGTAGTAACAATCTGATTTGATGATGATGCAAGGACATTTATCGCCTCTGTAATATCCCTTGTCTGTTTCTGGAGACTCTCAACCATAGTGTGGAATGTCTGTGAAAGGATGCCGACCTCGTCACTCCTGTCTTCAAATGCCAGATTAACTGTAAGATTTCCAGATGCAATCTTGCCTGCCACATCAGATATATTTTTGAGAGGCTTTGCAATAACCCTATTGATTAATACAGCCGCTGATAGGCTGACAAATATTGCAATAAGCCCAATTTTTATAAAATAATCAACAGTCCCTCTTGCAGTATTTTCTGATTCCTTTATATGCTGGCTGGCTTCCTCATCTGCATACCGTAGAAGTTCATCAGAAAGAGAGGTTATCTTTTCGTATCTCTCTGTTTGAATTCCTAAAGCCAGTTTTCTGGCATCCTCAACCTTGCCATCATAAATAAGTGGAATAATCTGGGTATCCCTTGTCTCCTTAAAGGCAAGTCTTATTCTATTCATCTCCTCAAGCCTGTTCATAACCATAGATTTGTCCCTATTCCTGTCCATAAGCCTCTTTACAAACTTTTCAATATCTCCTGCGAGGTTTTTTACAGTTAGATGATAATGCTCCTTGCCTGTCCTATCGGCAGCATTCATCATCATAATCAGTGCAAGCCGAATATCACTCTCTTTTGCCCTTAACATAAGAAGGTCATTGGAATTGGCAACCTCAGTGAAAAATATATCCTTCTGCAATTCTTCAATAGTAGAAATTCCCTTCTCTGCCGTATAGATAACTACAACTAAAAAAGCAATAACCACACCGAAACCTACAAATAACTTTGCCCGTGTTGAAAGGTTAATAAACCATTTCATAATTTATTCCTCCTTATAAAAGTGGTCATTTGAATCCTATATTTTTACATTCTCATTCACAATTATACCCTTGTCTGATAAAAGCTTCCCTGCATCTAAGATTATCTCCCTCTCCTTTGTAACCCCCTTAAGATATTCCTCACGGATTCCTGTTAAGGTGGGTAGTGATGTCTTTAGCTCACTCAATAAAATATTGCGGACACCAATTATTGAATCTGCGAGTATGCCAAATTCCATATCGGCAGAGTGGAGTATTATAACCCTGTTAAGGTCTGTGAGCCCTTTCTCCGGCAGGTCAAAAAATTTTTTAATGTCAATAACCGAGAGAATCTGCCCCCGCACATTTACAACACCGAGGACAAATGCAGGTATCTCCGGGATTGGGGTAAGCTCTTTCAAAGGGTATACCTCACGGACATATTTTAATTCAACTCCGTATATCTCATGTGCGAGAAGAAATTCCAATACTTCAACATACTGAACCTCCTCCCCTTTTGCTTCTAACTCACGGGAAAATATTTTAGCCCTCTCCTTGAGAATCTTATCCCGCTCCTCATCTGTCGGCTGAAAACCCCTTTCAGCCGAAATCCTCGCAGCCTCTATGCGATTGTAGAACTCATCCCATTTAATAACCTTTTCCTCTTTCTTCTTGTTCATGTATAGAAAATTATAAAATTCTGGAACACGAATTTCACGAATATACGAATGGCACGAATATATTAGAAGCAAGAAGCAAAAAATCTTATATCTTGTATCTTGCCTCTTGCTTAATTCGTGTAATTTGTCCCATTCGTGTTATTCGTGTTCAAGTCTTTGTTCATGTATAGAAAATTACTGTGGCATTATTGTTTCTATAATTTCCGAAAGCCTGCCTGCAGTAATGCCCTCCGATTCAGGTATAATATCCCCATCCTTATAATTAGATAACAATTCAATTGCGTTACTGAAATACTTTCTTGATGTCTTTAATTCCCCGCTTCTGAACATCAGGTTGCCGAGGATAAAATATGCAAGAACATAATTATTGTCAAGATAAATTGTCCTTTTCAACGACTTAACAGCATCTTCAATCCTCCCCTGCTCAATAAGGATTGTAGCAAAGAGATAATGATAATGCGGATTAAGCCTGTCAGATGCGATTGCCCTTTCACACCATTTTATTGCATCGTTAAGTCTTCCCTGATTGGCATAATCCCTTATCAGCATTGCATCCCTCCTTAAATCTGCCCTCTGCCTTTCTCTCTCTGGTTCTTCAATCTTCTTCTCCTGCCTTTTATTTAATTGTAAAGATTTGTCAATATCAACAGACGGCAAGGCAAAAGATGGAATATCCTTCGGCTGAAATTCTTTCACCTCGTGAGTCTTTTTTGCATCTTTTCTGAATATAGCAGCTTCATTATAATTAACTATAGTAAATTGAGATGACAGAGGCTTAACAAAGTCTGTAGATCCCACCGACAGCCATCCTTTATCAAGAAGTGAGTTATAGAATCCGTGAACTACCCTGTTTGAAAGTTCATGAGAAAAATACATAAGGACATTATGGCAAAAGATTATATCTATGCCATTTGTATTATTCAAAAGTGACGGATAGACATCTTCAGCAAGGTTAAGATATTCAAACACTGCCATCTTCTTAACATCAGGTATTATCTTATAATTTCCATCTTTCATATTTTTAAAATAACCCTCCTTAACCCATGAAGGGGTATTACGGAAAGACCATTCTGTATATATCCCTTCCGATGCCTTTCTAAGAAAATTAGGGTTTATGTCAGTCCCAAGGATTGTAATATTCCAATCTTTAACATCCATGATTAATTTTTTAAGCAATATGGCAATTGAGTATGGCTCCTCACCTGTTGAACAGCCTGCACTCCATATCCTCAGATGTCTCTCACCATCCTGCCTTGAGGAAATCAACTCAGGTAGTATATGCCCTTCAAGGGTTTCAAAGCTCTTTTTGTCACGGAAAAAATATGTCTCGCCAATGGTGAGATGGCTTGACAGAATCTCAATATCCTTCTTTGCCAATTTGGATGACATAAGCCATCTTATGAATGACTCAATATCTGTATAACCAAACTCCTGTGCGGCTGAGCTAATACCACGATTAAGGTCGTTAAGGCGGGATTCTGGAAAATGCAGACCCATTCGGGAAGCGATAAACCCGTTTAACTGTAATAGGAGTTCGTTTGAAATATTGTTAGACATTTTTAAAACTGAGATTCCTCGCTCCGCTCGGAATGACAATACAAACTGATGTCATTGCGAGCCCCTTCGCTTCTGTCATTGCGAGGCGAAGCCGAAGCAATCTCGTTTTATCGCTCAGGGCAGGCTCCGGCGAAGCAATCTATTACACTTCATTAATAGCCTCGTCTATTGCCTTTTCCTCCTCAAGTGACAAAAACTTATCAATATCATGGATAAATATTATACCCTCTTCAAGTTTTGCAACTCCTTCAACATATTCAATATCAGGGAGAATTTTATCGGCAGATACTATCTTTTTCTCAGGAAATTCAAAAACACCTAAAACTGAATCAACTAAGATGGCGAGATGCCTCTTTTTAGTATCTGATATGATGAGCTGAGCAGTCAGATTAATCTCCCTTTCAGGCAGGCGGAATCTATTGCGGATATTAACAACAGGAATAATCTTACCATGCAGGTTTATTACACCCATTACAATTTCAGGGGCTTTAGGAAGGTGAACAATCTCTATTATGCGAATAGCCCTTTCAACCGTTGAAAGAGGCAGTGCAAATCTCTGGCTGTCAAGTGTAAAGACTACAAGCTGAATATTGTTGTTCATAGAACAAAACCCTGATTGAAACCACAAGATTAACACAAGATTTTCACAAGATTTTTTATAGCTCTTTTTAAATCAGTGTTAATCTGTGAAATCTGTGGTTTCATACATTTGTTCAACTGCCACTTATCACAACTTCGGAAATCTTTATTGATGGCGAGCCGATTCTCCCAAAGAACCTCAAGTCATCTGCTACAGCCTCCACACCTTTCATAAGCTCTAATATATTTCCTGCCATAACCACACCCCTCACAGGAAATGAGATTTCACCGTTTTCTATCATGTGCCCTGCAACGCCGATGGAGAAATCGCCTGATATGGGATTTGCAGTATGAACACCCATCGCCTCCGTAATAAAAAGCCCTTTATCTATCCCCTTTATAAGAGCCTCCCTTGAGATACTCCCCTTTTCCACAAAGAGGTTTGTAATACCCACTCCGGGGAGCCCTTTAAACCCTCCTCTTATACCATTGCCAGTAGAGGTCGTCTTCCATTTGTTTGCTGTATATATGTTATGAAGAAAGGCTTTTAAATAACCCTTTTCTATCATCGGTGTCCTTCTTGCAGGGGTCCCTTCACCATCTGAAGGGGCTGAACCAATGCCGCCGTCAAGTGTCCCATCATCTATAAGATTTAATATAGGCGAGGCAATCTCTGAGTTGAGTTTATCTGACAGCATGGATTTCCCTTTCTGGACAGAATCGGCAGAAAGAGATGAAGACAGGATACCTATAAAATCACATGAAACCTTTGGGTCAAGTATAACCGGGATGCGGCATGTGTTAATCCTCTTTGCACCTAACATGCCGATTGCCTTTTTTGACGCCTCTATTCCAACCTCATCTATTTTCAGGCTATCGTAAAACCTGTTATAATCAAACTCCCATCCTGTCTCTGAATTTCCATTCTCCTCTGCTACAAGCATTATACTCGTAGAGCAAACAGTATCAGTATAGAAATATTTTACACCATTTGAATTTACAAGAACCCTGTTGTATTCTGAATCCTCATAACAGGCATGTCTTATATTCTTGATTCTTTTATCGTATTGGAGTGCGGCCCTCTCCAACTTCATTCCCCTCTCTATTTTTTCTTTCTCCCCTACTCCTTTAAGTTTGTCATCATAGAGCCTTTTGACAGACGCCCCCTGAGAAGGTTTTGCAAATGAAATATATATATCTGACTCGTTATTCTCCGCATTCTCAAATGCCTCTTTTATAAGCCTGTCAATTGAAGGGGTGGAGTTATCAGATGTATATGAAAATCCCAATTTGTTTCCCAATAAGACCCGTAACGCAAACCCTCTGCTCGCAGCCGATTGAAAGGAATCTACCTTCTGCTCCTTAACTTCAATGGCAATAGATGACTCTTCAATAATATAGACCTCTGCACTTTCAGGCTTCCTTTTAACAGCCTTACTTAAAATATCTTCAGCAATATTTACAATATCCATTTTAGCTCCTTATCCGAGAAATAGAGACAGATTTTCTCTAAAACTGAAAGTCAGGCGATGGGAACATCCTTGAGCGGATTTTGCCATCACAAAGACTTCACCGTGATGGTGAAGTGTGATGGCTCCCTCGCAGGCAGGCATGGACGCCTGCCGAGAATGAGCGAAAGGGTGTTCCCATCGCTCAAACTCTATCTTTCAGTCCTTATCCATGTATGCCAGTCTTCACCAATATCCCCTCTCCTCTTATACCTTCCCATTGCGTTTTTACAGATACATCCTCTGTTAGCTTGTGACAATTTTTTAAAAGTCCTTTTAATAATCTCCGGAAACTTTAATATAATTTTATTTACCCTTTCTTTTTCGTCTTTATTCTGCATCCCTTCAAAGAGCTCACCTTCTGTATAATCTCTGTCTTCTACATCCTCCGCATAATTTGTAAGATAACAGACAGAGGCATAGCACATCTCAAGTTCCCTTGCCAAAAATGCCTCAGGGACAAGGGTCATACCAACCAAATCACCGCCTAATAATTTAAACTTCCTTATCTCAGCTGGTGTCTCAAGCCTTGGTCCCTGTGTGCAGACATAAACACCTTCACTGTGATAACTCTCTCCTGTCTCTTCTAATGCTTTAGATACGGCATCTCGTATTTCAGTGCAAAATGGGTGTGATTGACGGATAAAACCTATACCAGTTCCATTGAAAAATGTATAGTCTCTCCCCTTTGTCTCATCAATTATATCATGGGGAATAACAAAATCCCCAACAGAATATCGCTTATTTATAATGCCTGGTCCAGACCATGAGATTATTCTTTCTATGCCGCACTCCTTTAATGCCCATATATTCGCCCTATAATTTACAAACGGGGCAGAGACTTCATATCCATTCTCACCATGTCTTGATATAAATAGAAAACTAATTTCCTTATCAGTAAACCTATGAATAGATGCACTCTCACCAAAAGGTGTAAAGAGCTTACGGCACTCAAGGTCAACACCAAAACCTTCATCCTTTAAAAGATTATATGCCCCACTCCCTCCGATAACTGCAAATTTGTCGGTCATAATTTCAATCCACCTTCCTATAACTGACTATTTAAAAGCGCCATTTGCAAATTTATTAAGTGCTGACTGTATCTGTGCCTTCAGATTATTCATTATTCTTTAACTTCTCCAAAAGTTTTTCCCCTTCTTCCGTCAGCCGATATTTCTGCTTGCTGCTGGTAGGTTTATTGGGAATAGTCATTTCCAGCAATCGTGCCTCTATGAGAAGATTAAGGACTTGGTGCCTGAACTTTGTGCGGTCGGTTCGCTCTGCGATAGTCATAAGTTCTATTATTCCAGTTTCAATCAAACACTTACGCAATATATCAACCTGGTGCCGACTTAGTGCCAACTTAGTGCCGACTTGTTCAGTGACTCTTGAGACAGCTTTTTTATAAACCGTGACCATAAAGCCGCCGCTAATTTCCCTGAATTCCGGAGCAGGCATACCATAAGTCTTAAATGCATTAAGAATCCTTCTAATGCCAGAGCCGTATTTCTCTATCAAACCAGCAGCCTTAAAAACATCTGCAATCTTTTTGTTTCGTGTATTTGAAACATAATCGCCTTTTAATAGTTTTTCAACTGTAATGCCGTCGGGCAACTTGCCAGGATTAAAGATTTCTATTTTGTCGTCATATATTTTCACTACGGAATCTTGCGGACTTGTATAATCGCGGTGGATAACAGCATTAACAACGATTTCCCTGATAGCATCAAGAGGATAATCCCATCGCTCTTCCCGCTGAGGTCTGCCTGTAATGATATATGCCTTATTAATATGCTTTTGAATGAACTGCATAACTCCATCAACTTCTGTAAAAAGGTCTGTCTTGAAACGCATGGCATCTTTAATTATGGTCGGTGTCTGGAATCTGCCAAGTTCTATTGTACTGAGGCTTGATTCTACGGACATGAACAGTAGAAAGCAGGCATAGGTTATTTTGCCTTCACGCATCAGTTCAAATTTCTGTAATACTGTAAGCGGAGCATCCAAGATAGGACTTTCTCTGTTCGTATTGGTATGCTCAATGAAATTCTGGACTTTATCAAATGAAATGTCTTTTTCGGTGTGATGTTCGTCAATATGAAAGTCCCAGCTTGTATTGAATGTCTTAAGGTGCAGGTTTACCACTTCTGAAACAGAAAGCTGGTGATTTGCATTCTTGATTCGCTTGTAATATCTCCCCCTGCATGCAACCGGTTTTATTGGTGATTCCTGTACAGAAAAGATTACTATGCTCTTGTTTTTAATCGTTACGGTCTCGATATCTGGGATAATTGCATGAGAAGTAAATTGTTTAATCTGATTAATCCAGTTTTGAACAGTCTCTTTTCCTGATTTTATCCCTTTAATCTCTCCCTTATCAGAAACACCTATAAAAACTTTCCCCCCTGTTGTATTGGCAAATGCAACGAGAGTTTCAATCGTATCCTTGTCAAAACTGCTTTTGAATTCAACAGTCTCAGACTCCCCGATTTCAATACCCTCAATCGTTTTTTGCTTCATACTAATGTGTCTTCCTTTATCACCAGCCATGTAATCAGTTCAAAATCTCCTACGCCTTTTGCCTGTTTTATTTCAGGAATCAATTTGCCTCCCCTTCCAGTAAGTAATACATTGATATTCCTTTTCTTGAAGGTTTTGGTTATGTCTTTAACAGCCTTTTCCAATATTTCATTATATTTTTTCATATCACACCATTGTTTTGTGTCATCATTAAATATATTACATAACTCTTCAAATGCCTTTTCAATTCCGTTATTGTCAATGTGATACATCTTGCCATGAAGGAGATTTATCTGTCTTATGGATTTGATATTTACCTTTTCCTTTATCCAGTAAGTGCATTCCTTTGCAAGATACTTTTGTTGAAGCCTGTTATTGAGTGATAGTTTTTCATCTTCTATTTTAAAGGATTTTGCATCTGTTTTGCTTGGGTCAATGCCCTTTACAAAACGAGGCTCGCCGAAAAAGAAAATTAAGATGGTCAATCTGCCAGAGCTTGTCTTTTATTTGTTCAAAGGCATAAATAGTAAAATAGGCAGAAACAAATGACAGTTTAGAGCCAATCTCAATTTTTTCTTTTAAAAAATCCCCGACATTCCCCCTGCCCTGATTATCCCTGATAGATGATTTTAGTGTGCCTGGCATAAAAACTACCTCTTTTGTTTAGAATTTAATATTTATATAGGTCAGCATTCATCCCATCTATTTATTTCTTTGACAATCTGAATCCATCTTTCAGTAATTCGTTTATCTTCATTATTTTTATATCACCTTTCAGATTTGCCATTATTACCTCTATATCATCACCGAATTCAAACATCACCTGTCTGCACGCACCACATGGAGAGGCTGATGGCTCAGAATCAGTTACCACAGCGATTTTTGTAAACTTTTTATATCCAGAAGAAACAGCATTAAAGATGGCAGCCCTTTCCGCACAGATGGTTAGTCCATAGGATGAATTTTCCACATTACAGCCGGTAAAGATTTTTCCATCTGTAGTCAATACTGCCGCACCGACCTTGAAATTAGAATAAGGTGCGTATGCCTTCTCTCTCGCCATTTTTGCCTCTGCTATTAATTTATCCATGCTGCTAAATATTATCAACGATAGATTTGTTTTGCAAGGATGATTGTGTTAGAATTTTTCCCATGTTTGTATCTGCTATCATACCTGCTGCAGGGTCTGGAATCCGCATGGGGGGAAAGATTGAGAAGCAGTTCCTTGAGCTTGCAGACAAACCAATAATAGCCCATACACTTTTAAAATTTCAAAAGACAGATTTAATAAATAACATCTATCTTGTTGTCCCTCCAGAAAAGGTTGAATACTGCAAAACTGAGATTGTTAAAAAATACAAAATTTCAAAGGCAGTTGAAGTAATTGAAGGCGGAAAGGAGAGACAGGACTCTGTATATAACGGATTGAGCAGGGTTAATCCAAAAACTGATATTATAGTTGTCCATGATGGTGTCAGGCCATTTATAACTGAAGAGATAATAAAGGAATCTATAGCAGAAGCCGATAAACATGGGGCAGTCATTGTGGCAATTCCTGAGAAGGATACAGTTAAAGAAGTTTCTAAGGGTTTAATAATTAACACATTGAATCGTAAGTTTCTATGGAGAATTCAAACCCCTCAGGTATTTAAAAGGAATATCATTGAAAAGGCATTCAAAAAAGCCATAGATGAAGGATATTACGGCACAGATGAGTCATCCCTTGTAGAGAGGGCAGGCTACCCTGTAAGGGTTGTAAAAGGCTCGGACTTTAATATAAAAATTACTACTCCTGAGGAATTGATTTTAGGTGATGCAATTTTAACCTATTTAGAAAAATGAAAAGATTTCTATTAACAATTGCACTTATCGGAACCATATTTTTCACCCCTGCTGCTATCTATCCCCATGATAATCCCATTAATGCAGTCCAGATTCTTTGGATGAACTGTAGGAATTTTGACGAGGTTGAGGAGAGTATTTTAAAACTAAAAATGGCAGGGGTTAATACCCTAATCATCAGGGTATTTCAAAATAGATTTGACAGGTTTTACCCTTTTGCTAATCCTAAAAATGAAACAGGGGTATATTTTAATACATCCTATGCACCTGTTGTTGATGATATTTTAGGGAAATTGGCAGAAATTGCACACAAAAATAACATAAAAATTTTTGCATGGATGACTACAAGGGATAGCAGTTGGCTAATTGAAAATCACCCTGATTTTAAAGAATCAATATACGATTTTAAAACGAATTACATTATAAAAGGGGAAAGACTCAACATATTCAATCCCAAAGTCATGGAAATATTAAAAGGTGTTTACAGAGACCTTGCCCGATATGATATTGACGGAATACTCTTTCAAGATGACCTCGTTTTAAGACATACAGAGGGTTATAGTAATGAGGCAAGGAGTCTATTCAAGAAAGATACTGGCATCAAGGCAGACCCAGCCATAATGTATAAAAATATCTATCAAAAAAAGGGGAGATATTATGTATCACTTTACACCCCCTATTTCTGGAAATGGTCGGAATGGAAATCTAAAAGACTTTCTCATACAGCATCTGAGATAATGTCTGCGGCAAGGGAGGTTAATCCTGATTTAAAGTTTGCCATAAACCTTTATTATGAAACTGTCTCATCGCCAAGAGATGCTCTTGCATGGCTGTCACAAAATATTAATGAATTAATTAATCATAAGTTTGATTATTATGCAGTAATGGCTTACCACAGGCAGATGAAAAGGGAATTGGGATTCTCGGATAAAAAGATATATGAGATGTTAAGTATGATGACTGATACTATTATAGATAAAGTTGGGACATCCAAGATATTAATGAAGGTTCAGGTAATGGACTGGGATACAAAGGCGTCTATACCGGAAGGTGAAATTGAAACTGCTATAAATTCCATCAAGAACGGCAGGGATATAAATCTCTCATTCGTTCCTGTTACAGAAGATACACCATTAAATATTATTGAAAAGGCTTTTAACAATAGCCTGTTATAAATTTCACTAACTGTCACTGCTTATACGGTGGTATCAGTTTATCCTTTCCATATCCAATTAGGTCTTTCCTCCCCGCCTGTATTAAAGCCTCTTTAACGAGATAATAATTTGCAGGGTCATGGTAACGCATCAGTGCCTTCTGCAGCCTCTTTTCCTTGACTGTCCTTGCACAATAGATTTTTTTAGATGTAATAGGGTCATAACCTGTATAATACATGGCAGTGGCAAGTGTCATAGGTGTAGGAATAAAATCCTGAACCTGCTGAAGCCTGAATCTATTCTTTTTAAGATAAAGGGCAAGGTCTATCATATCTTTCAAATCACTGCCGGGGTGGCTTGAGATGAAATACGGGACAATATACTGCTCTTTCCCGCAATCCCTATTAAATCTGTCAAAACTATTTTTAAATTTATTAAAGGCTTCAATCTCAGGCTTTTTCATCAACTCCAAGACCCTCTTTGATGTATGCTCAGGTGCTACCTTCAGATGCCCTCCAACATGATAGGTTGTTAATTCCTTGATATACTCCGGCGACCCCAGTGCAAGGTCATACCTGACACCAGATGCTATAAAAACCCTTTTTACCCCTTCCATCCCCCTCGCTTTTCTTAAGAGTTTAATCTGTGATGAATGGTCAGTATCCATGAATTTACAAATCTTCGGATGGACGCAGGAAAGCCTTCTGCACTTTGATTCCACATTTCTATCTTTGCATCTCAGACGGTACATATTTGCCGTAGGACCTCCGAGGTCAGAGACAATCCCTGTAAAACCTTTTAGTTTCTTCAGCCCTTCAACCTCTTTTAATACTGAATTCTCACTCCGTGACTGAATAATTCTCCCCTGATGCTCTGTAAGGGAGCAGAATGTGCATCCGCCAAAACACCCCCTCTGAATGGTAACAGAAAATTTAACCATCTCAAGGGCAGGAATTTTTTCTTTATACGATGAATGAGGCTCTTTTGTAAATGGGAGATTGTAAATCTTATCCATCTCCTCCATAGTTAAAGGTAAAGAGGGCGGATTGACTTTCACATATCTATTTCCATGCCTCTGAAATAAAACCCTTGCATTGAATGGATTACTTTCAAGATGAAATATGCGGGATGCCCTTGCATAAGCCATCTTATCCTTTATGACATCTTCACAGGACGGAAGGAGGATATAATTTTTTCCCTCAACACCTTCAACAGAAGATGTTATAACTGCAGTCCCCCTTATATCTTTTATATTTGAAAGAGCTTCTCCATTGGAAAGCCTCCTCGCTACTTCTTCTATAGGCTTCTCCCCCATCCCGAATATGAGTAAATCCCCCTTAGAATCTACGAGTATTGACTTCCTAACTTTATTATCCCAATAGTCATAATGGGCAAGTCTCCGCAATGATGCCTCAATCCCGCCAATAACCGTAGGAACTTTAGGATATGCCTCCTTTACCCTGTTTAGATAGACAATAGTTGCCCTGTCAGGTCTTAATCCAGACTTCCCACCGGGAGAATACGCATCATCACTTCGTGGTTTTTTATGGGCTGTGTAATGGTTGAGCATAGAGTCCATCGCACCGGCAGATATTCCAAAAAAGAGCCTTGGCCTGCCGAGTTTTATAAAGTCTTTTGTATTTCTCCAATCAGGCTGTGCTATTATCCCTACTCTATAGCCGAGGGACTCTAAATATCTGCCGATTAAAGGGACACCAAAGGACGGATGGTCTATATACGCATCCCCGCTGATAAGAATTATATCCAGTTCATCCCATCCTCTGTTCCTTACTTCTTCCGTGCTCATGGGGAGAAAATTATCCATATATTTTGCTGAATCATAAATATTTTTTAAAACATTTATTAAACGAGAAATCTTTCTAAAATTACTATTTCCAAATTGACATCTATTTTTATATTATGATAGATTTAATGCAAATAATTCTTCATAAATTCCTATTCATAGTTTATTAAATTATATCAGTCTAATAAAAATCAATGAACTTGCCAAATCTTCCAACAGATAATTTATATAAGTTTATAGCATTAAGTGGGCTTTTAATATCTATATTAACAATTATTTTACCAATTAAAATTAATTACGATATTAGGCTAAAAGATTTAACAATTAAAAAAGAACTAGCTATTTTAAACATCGAATTAAATTTCCTTAAACAAAACCAAACTAATAAGCAACAAACTTTAGAAGAATTAAAAGATTTAAGAATTAAACTCATACAACAAGAAAGTAAAAATAAAGAATTAGAAAAATATGATGACACAACAATTTACTTTTTTATTTATGGTTTAATGACTTCAACTATAGGTTTCAGCCTATGGTATAGTAAGGTACAAAAATATAATGATATTATTATAAAAAATACCGCTGAGAACAAATAACTTTAGATTAAAAGACTTGATACTCAATAATAAATAAAAGCATATATACTATTTCTATCCCACCTATTCTATTCATCATCTCAGAATTCATAATAAAAAAATAATTTTACTCATGTTATAATTGTTACTCTTTTAACTTTTTCATTATGAGGAATTATATCATAAAAAGATTTCTCCTGTTTTTTCCTGTCATAATAGGTGTAATCACACTTGTATTCCTCATAATACATCTTATTCCAGGCGACCCTGTAGAACTGATGCTTGGGGAGAATGCTCAAATCTCTGATAAAGAAAAATTACGAACTGACCTCGGCATTAATAAGCCGATAATTGACCAGTATCTTACTTTTATGATTAATGCCTTTAAAGGAGATTTGGGAAGGTCTATACATTCACAAAAGCCAGTTTTTACAACTATCATGGAAAGGTTTCCTGCAACATTAGAGCTGACACTCTGTGCGATTCTCACAGCAGTAATAATCTCCATACCTCTTGGCATTATAGCAGCTTACAGACAATACTCTATATTTGATAACGGCTCAATGTTTTTATCACTCCTCGGCATTTCAATGCCAAACTTCTGGCTCGGACCCCTTTTGATAATCTTATTTTCAATAGAACTCGGCTGGCTTCCTGTTGCAGGGAGAGGAGGTATAAGTCATATTATCCTTCCATCAATAACCTTAGGAACTGCACTATCTTCAATCCTCAGCCGGATGACCCGTTCAAGTATGATTGATTCCCTGAAGGAGGAATATGTAACAACAGCGAGGGCGAAGGGATTAAGTGAGAATACCGTAGTAATAAAACATGCACTTTCAAATGCAATGATACCAATTATAACCATAGTGGGGCTTCAATCCGGCGCCCTTCTCTCAGGTGCAATAATTACAGAGACAATATTTTCATGGCCCGGGATAGGAAGGCTTACAATACAGGCAATCAATACGAGAGACTATCCGCTATTACAGGGCTGCATACTCATTATTTCCTTAAGCTATGTAGTAGTAAATTTAATTACAGATATACTTTATGCATATTTTGACCCAAGGATAAAGTATGAATAATAAAAGTTCAAAGTTCAAAGTTCAAAGTTCAAAGTTAATATTTGTTGGAGGGTTTGTAATCTTATTCCTGATATTGACTGCCATTTTTGCACCACTTATTGCACCCTATAACCCAAAGGAGCAAAATCTATATGAAGGATTAAATACACCTGACCACAAACACCCATTCGGACAGGATAGACTGGGAAGAGATATTTTAAGCAGAGTAATATACGGTTCCAGAATATCCCTTATTGTTGGAATATTAGTTGTAGGCATATCTTCCACCATTGGCATAACTATCGGCTCTATTTCAGGTTATATCGGCGGAAAGGTTGATGAAATCATAATGAGGTTCTGTGATATTGTCCTTGCATTTCCGGGAATACTCCTCGCCATAGCCATTATGTCAGTATTGGGACCGAGTTTGAACAATGTAATTATTGCATTATGTGCAATGGGATGGGTTAGCTATACCCGTCTTATAAGAGCTCAGATACTCTCCTTACGGGAGAGGGAGTTTGTAGTAGCTGTAGATTCACTTGGAGGAAGTTCATTTAGAATAATATTAAGACATCTCTTGCCAAATGTAATATCACCTTTAATTGTAGAGGCAACATTCGGAATGGCTGGCACAATAATAGCCGAGGCAGGTTTAAGTTTTTTAGGCCTTGGAGTCCAGCCCCCTAATCCAAGCTGGGGCTCTATGCTAAATGAAGGGAGACAGTTTCTTCTTATAGCACCTCACCTGACTATATTTCCCGGCCTTGCAATAATGATTACAGTTCTTGGGTTCAATTTTCTTGGAGACGGGATAAGGGATTTAATTGATGTAAAAAGATAAGTAGCCGCACCCTTTATGGGTGCGTTATCACAGGCATAAAGCCTGCGGCTACTACTGCCTACTGCTTACTTGATATGGAAACTGGGTCTTTCTCGTAACATCACCCCAGAAATTTTCTTCAATATTGTGGCATGTCCTGCACTCTTTCGCCCTCTTAAAACTTTCAGATGGATATTTCTTTGATATATTTATAACATGGTCATCAGGGGATAGATTCCTGTGGACATGACAACTCTGGCAGTATTCATAAGCAACCTTATTCCCTTCATTTGTAGGCAGCTTCCCATCAAATGCCTGTTTGAGGACAGACTTACTACAGCCGCTAAATATTAAAGTGACTGCTAATATAAAAACAATGTAATATCTCTTCATACTTCAATAATACGGTTAATCTTAACAGGAGTCAAGGATGATTATAATACCCAAATCCCGATATAGAAAACTCGACAAATGGTTTCTAAGGTCAACAGAATTAGCCTTGAACGGATTTAAGCATCACATGGAGGTGATGCGTGATGCTTCCCTCGGAGGCTGGCATGGATGCCAGCCGAGAATGAGTGAAAGGTTAATGCTGTTGACACATGCATCGTTCTATCTCTGTTTTAGGGAAATATTTTGGGTTTAGTGTTTTAAATGGTCATGTCACCTTTTTTACGACGTCCCTTGAATCTCTTCAGTCTGAAGATATCCTCCCTCTCCTTCTCTTCAAGCATTCTCTGAATATACTTAATCCTTTTCGTCATAGATGGGATTAGTATCTCCTCAAGTGCATTTATCCTGCGGCTGGTTGTCTGAATCTCTATTCCCAATCTTTTAAGCCTGATTTCCTTTGAGGCTACGGAAACAATACTGCCCAGCACATCTTCAAACTTTTCCGTTACTTCATTGAGCCTATAAGGCTCGGATATAGGGGATGTTCCCCTCGCATCTATCGCCCTCTTGAGATTTACATCTTCTATCTCAGGAACTATAACACCCATTACATTTTTAGACTTGATATTAACATCTATATCCCTTTTATAGGCATAGCCACTGGATTTCAAAAGAGCATCACCAAGAAATACCCTGGCGAGTGTTATGGATGTAAATGCGATATCAAGTTTTTTTTCTATAATATCCCTTACCTCCGCAACATCTTTCATACTGACAAAAAACTCCCTGACCAGCACCTCTCTCTTACTCCTGAGCATTCTAACGCCGTCTTTTGCAAGCCCATGACGGATTTTAAGACTTAACAGATTCAGTCTTGTTGGTGATGTCTGGTTCATAATTTTTTTTAAAAGAGTTATGGATTCTCCCGGTTTTCGGAGACTCCTATGTATGTGTAGCGCCGACATTTATTGTCGGCTGTAGGCAGGGGATAAACCCCCGCTCTACGATCACTTCGGCGGTAAAAAAAAACTAAAAGTGTAAAAGTGTAAAAGAGCAAAGAGTAATTTTTTTACTGGGCGCAACGAAACCCGCCAGCGGCGTAGCGATCGGCCGGCGCAGAGCTGATACGGAGAGATGGACGGACACTGCCCGCATCATCGTACCACGACCCGACCCGCAAAGTTTTATACTTACCGCTGCCATCATAATCGCTTGCTGTCCATTCCCACACATTCCCCGCCATATCGTAAAGTCCATAAGCATTCGGCTTCTTCTGTCTTACAGGATGGGGTTTACTGTCTGAATTCTTATAATACCAGGCATAAGAATCAGCCATGCTTTCACTCTCTCCCCAGTAATATGTTGTGGTCGTCCCTGCCTTTGCTGCTTTCTCCCATTCCCATTCTGTTGGTAATCTCTTACCCACCTTCCTGCAATATTCATCCGCTTCAAACCATGTAACTTGCTCTACAGGACGGTCTGAACCTTTAAAAATAGAAGGATTTTTGCCCATGACCTGCTCATACTCCCTCTGTGTAACTTCGTATTTGTCAATGTAAAATTCACTTATAACCATGCCTTTGAGTGAGCCTGGCACGCCTGCCATAAATTCACCTGAAGGGATTAATACCATGTTAAATCCCCCCTCGCCCCCCTTTTTCAAAGGAGGAGTTATTTGAGGAGGCGGCGGAAGACTTGCTACCTGAACCCTCTTTAGTTCAAATACCTCCTGTGTCCATTGATTCCTCTGTATGGTTACTGTTCTTTGTCCAGATTCATATCCTTCTGCCTCTACTCTAATGCTTGCTGTTCCTGTGGAGAGATTCTCCATGTTTAGAGGACTACCGGGAGATGCTGTCCCCTTCTCATCTCCATTTACATATATCCTCGCAGATGGGGCATTTACATTCACCTGAAGATGCCCCTGTAAAACCACAGGCGTAGGCGGCAATGGGGCTTCTAATCCCCCCTCGCCCCCCTTTATTAAAGGGGGGATGGGGGGATTCAGACTTGCTGTCTTAACCTGAAATACAAAATCCCCTCCTTTATCTCCTGAGTTTTTTATCTTGTTGTATTCAGGCACCTGCTCGGATTTGCCTGTTACTATCTCCTTCACCCTACCGTGAAATATCTCCTCTGCCGTAAAGAACGGCTTATCCGCTTCATTAAGCGCCTTTAAGAACGATGAGGCAAAGACAGAATGGCTGCCTCCGCCGCTGTCCGATACAGGCTCATTCCCTCCGCTTGCCATGAGAGTCCTTGATGGTCTCTCTATCATCTTCTTTATGAATTCTTCCCTCATCTCCCCGCTCTTTGAGAGGTCTCCTGATACTGCCCTTGTAAGTGTGCCTGAGTAACAGCTATCCGATACTATTAGTATATGCCTTGATATAATCCTCTTTATATTCGAGGTTATATCGTCCGCCATTATCCATTCGGTCGGGCTATCACTCAGGGCATCTACAGGAAGCCAGTATGACTTATCCGCTGTCTTATCAAATTCGCCATGCCCTGCATAGTAAATCAGGAAGCTGTCATCTCCACCGAGTTTCTTTCTAAAGTCATTCATGGTATCGAGAATCTCTTTTCTCGTTGCATCAAGCAACACCTTTGTCTTAAACCCAAACTTTTCCCGCAGTATCTTATCCACAGCATTCGCATCTGCTATGGCAGTATTGAGTTTCTTGATGTATTTGTAGTTGTTGTTGCCAATAATGATGGCATGGTATTTTGTATTCAGTAATGCAGTATCTACCCCCTTCTTTGCTTCTACCGAAAGGTCCCTCTTTGGCTTTACTGTAACACTCCTCTCCTCGGATTTAACAAAGGGGAGGGATGTCAGAAGAAAGGTAAGGAATATAAGGAAGGTTAATAAGGTCTTTTTCATGATACACCTCCACATTACAAAGGGAAAATATCATAAATACCAGTAATAAATCAAGTAGAATTTCGGTATTATAAAACAAATTGAAATAGCATGACTTCCGTGCTAACATAGACACATGATTATATCCTTCAAAGATGCTGGTACGGAGGATATTTTCAATGGGATAAATACAAAGGCAGCGAGAAAGACCTGTCCTGCATCTCTTTGGAAGGTCGTTGCTCGTAAACTTGATAAGCTTGACTCTGTAATTACTCTTAATGAACTGCAAATTCCTCCCGGCAACAGACTTGAGGCATTAACGGGAAATCGAATAGGTCAATATAGTATTCGCATCAATGAGCAATATCGTATATGTTTTTTGTGGTCTGAAAATGGACCTGAGAAAGTTGAAATAGTAGATTATCATAGGTAGCAAAAGATTGGAGAAAAAAATGATTCGGATTCCTAAACATCGGCAACCCACTCATCCGGGAGAAATGCTATTAGAGGAGTTTTTGCTTCCAATGGGTATAACGCAGCGTGAACTGGCTGAAGCAATCCATGTTCCTTACCAAAGGATAAATGAAATTATCAATGGACGGCGGGGTATGACACCAAATACTGCTTTACGGTTAGCAAAGTTTTTTGGGATGTCTGCTGATTTCTGGATGAACCTTCAATTACGGTGTGACCTGTATCTTGCACAACAAACAGAAGAAAAAGAATTGAAGGGGATTAGACCGCTTGCTGTCTTGACAGCAAGATGAGCTGTTATAACTAACCATAATATTTCTCTATTAAATCCTCTCTTATCCTTGTAAGGGTTGTCTTTGGCATAATTTTAAGAAGCTCCCAGCCGATATTAAGTGTATCTTCTATACTGCGGTTAACCTCTCCCTGCCCTATAAACCTATTTTCAAATTCATCTACAAAATTAAGATATTTTTTATCAAGGTCGCTAAGACCCTCCTCACCCACTATTGTAGAGAGCTTTCTTATATCCCTCCCCTTTGCATAGACTGAATATAGCTGGTCTGAAAGCCCTCTGTGGTCTTCCCTCGTCTTTGCAGCCCCAATTCCAAGATTCATAAGTCGTGATAAGGACGGAAGGACATCTACAGGCGGATATACACCCTTCTTCCATAACTGGCGGCTTAATACAATCTGCCCCTCTGTTATATAACCTGTTAAATCAGGTATCGGATGGGTTACATCATCATCAGGCATTGTAAGGATTGGCAGGAGAGTAATTGAACCCTTCTTCCCTTTGAGCCTGCCCGCCCTCTCATATATGCTTGCAAGGTCTGTATACATATAGCCGGGGTATCCCCTTCTCCCGGGAATCTCCTCCCTCGCACTCCCGATCTCCCTTAGTGCCTCACAGTAATTTGTCATGTCTGTAAGTATTACGAGTATATGCATATCCCTTTCAAATGCGAGGTATTCTGCGGCTGTTAAGGCTATCCTTGGTGTAAAGAGCCTCTCAATGGTAGGGTCATCGGCAAGATTTAAGAACATGACAGTCCTCTCCATTGCACCTGTCTTTTTAAAATTCTCTATGAAGAAAAATGACTCCCTGCTGCTTATCCCCATTGCACCGAAGACAACTGCAAATCCCTCACCCCCTTTTACACTCGCCTGCCTTACAACCTGTGCAGCCATCTCATTAGCGGGGAGTCCTGCACCTGAAAATATCGGAAGCTTCTGCCCCCTCACCAGTGTATTTAATCCATCAATAGAGGATACACCTGTCTGGATAAAATCAGCGGGCTTATCCCTTGATACAGGGTTTATAGGTAATCCGCTTATATCCATTCTTTTTTCCGGGATGAAATTTGGAATCCCATCCCTAGGCTCACCGAGGCCGCTGAAAATTCTCCCCATCAGAGCCTCCGAAACCCCGAACTTCGCTGCCTCACCTTTAAGCCTTACCCGTGTCTTTGATGTATCTATACCAGATGTCCCCTCAAGAACCTGAATCACTGCATAGTCTTCAGTAATCTTTAGAACCTGTCCCCTTTTTTCCTCCCCTGTGCTGAGCATCACATCCACCATCTCGCCCATAGACACCTTTCTCACCTTTTCAAGAAATATAAGGGGACCCGATATATATCTTATTGACTGAAACTCTCTTGTTATTAAGTCCATATATTTTCAATCTCATTTATTAAAGCCTTTGCCAATTCCATCATATCCTCATTCCTGCAGTCAACCATCCTTAAAAGCTTTGTCCTGCAAGCATTATCAAGGAGCTTGTCAATAAAAACTCCTCTTTTCAGAGCCTTTAATGCCTCATCATAATATCTGAATATGACATTCAGCATCCAATATTGCTTCTCAATCGTGCAGAATGCATCCACATCATGAAATACACTCTGCCTTAAAAATCCCTCTATGATTATATTTTCTATATCAATGGTAATCCTGTCTGAATCCTGGATTGCATCAAGCCCCACCAGTTGCACCACCTCGTTTAGCTCCTCTGCCTTCTGAAGAAGTCCGAGGAGTCTCTCTCTAAGTGCATTTACATCCCCAACTATATTCTTTGAATACCATTCCTTAAGTCCTGTCATGTAGAGACTGAAACTCTTAATCCAGCTTACAGCAGGAAAGTGACGCCTGTATGCAAGGTCTGTATCAAGCGACCACAAGGCTCCGGCAATCCTCAGAGAAGATTGTGTCACAGGCTCAGAAAAATCACCTCCGGGTGGTGAGATGGCACTAACAATTGTGACAGAGCCGACCCTCTCATTAGATTCGCCAGGCTCACTACAAGCCCTGCCGAGACACACAACCTTACCCGCCCTTTCGTAAAAATTTCCGAGCCTCGTTGCAAGATAGGGAGGATAACCCTCCTCACCTGGCATCTCCTCCATCCCCGAAGATATCTCCCTCAATGCCTCTGCCCACCTTGATGTGGAATCAACCATAAGAGCAACATGGTATCCCATGTCCCTGAAATATTCAGCCATTGTTACGCCTGTGAATATGGATGCCTCCCTCGCTGCTACAGGCATATTTGATGTATTGATGACAAGGATAGTCCTGTTCATGAGGGAGTCGCCTGTTACCGGGTCGGTGAGCATGGGGAAGTCTGTCAAGACCTCTGTCATCTCGTTCCCCCTTTCACCGCATCCCACATAGACAATAATATCAGCCCTTGAGAACTTTGCTAATGTCTGCTCTATTACAGTCTTCCCTGTCCCGAATCCACCGGGGACGACTGCTGTCCCCCCCACTGCAATGGGAAACAAAAAATCAAATACCCTCTGTCCTGTTATAAAAGGTGCATCAAGCATGAGCTTCTTTTTGTATGGACGGGGGTTCCTCACTCCCCATTCCTTTAGCATCTTTATCCTGTTACCATTAATAACAGCCACATCGTCTTCAACTGTAAATTCACCATCCTTTATATCCTCTACAATTCCCGAAACACCGTTAGGGACTGTAATCTTATGAACTATCTTAGGGGTCTCTCCAACAACGCCTATTATATCCCCTTCTTCAAGCCTGTCCCCTTTCTTTACAGCAGGGGTAAATCTCCATTTTCTCTTTCTATCAAGAGATTTAATGTGAACACCTTTCTTTATAAAATCACCTGCCTCATTCCTGATGTTTTCAAGAGGCCTCTGTATGCCGTCAAAAATGCTGGACAAAAGCCCTGGACCAAGCTCAACTGTCAGGGGCTTTCCATAAGTTAAAACCTTCTCTCCGAGATATAATCCCCTTGTATCTTCATAGACCTGTATTGTCGCCCTGTCATTATCTATCCTGATTATCTCGCCGACAAGGCCCTTCTCCCCTATCATGGCAGATGCATACATCTTTGCCCCGCCAATCCCCTTTGCCACAACCATAGGACCTGATATTTCACAAATCTTTCCCTCTATTTTTTCCATGCACTAAATAATACAATTAAACACTTCACAAATACAAGTCAAAACAGGGCATTTTGTTGACAACAATTACCTGCTTTTTAGGCTCATCACGGATTATGGTGGAGAGAGAAGGAAGGGAAAGAGGGGTGGTTTAAATAATAGAGATTTTTAACAAAAAGATTTTAAACTCCATTCCCCTTTTAAGGAATTGCTACTTCCTTTTCTTTTACGAGACTGGAAAGGGAATTAAGAATGAAATCTTTGGCATCGAGTATTTCAAGAAGAACTGGTTCTCCGTCTTTAGAAAAATGAACAATCATCTGCCCTTCTTCTTCAGCATAATCTATTTTTTTATCTGAAAGTTCAATAAGGAGAGCGTCTACATCTTTACTATATTTAATCTTTCTCATATCGAGACCTCCTTCCAGGATAAACAGTTACAACATAAAGCTTTTCTGGTAATGTTTCGTAAACAACTCTAAGAACCCGAGTCTCATCAAAACCTTTTTGAGCAACCAACCTATTTTGATAACCTTTTTCTATTTTATCAGGTGTCCTGACAGCATTTTCAACAATTTCTTTTGAGAGATTTATGCCGTGAGACTTCAATATCTCAATTTTCAGCAGTGAATGTAAGCTGAACTCTATTAGCATAAATTCTCTATTCCCATTAGCAAACATCTTCTTCAATCATATCAGGCTATATTATAGTTA
>JACQBS010000161.1 GCA_016194325.1 Nitrospinota bacterium
AAGGGATTAACAACAAGATAAAGAGGCTAAAGCATATGGCCTACGGCTATAGAGATGTTAAATACTTCTTACTCAAGATACATCAGCATTGTGGACTGCTTGACCCTAAGTTTTCAACTTAAATACGAAAGAGGGTGAATTGTTCATAGAAGATTTTAAAAAGGAAAATGGCAGCCGATATATTGCTGCTGAATATCCAAAGACTCAGTTTGCTGATAAACAATTTACAATTTCCCTTATATCGCATTTTCTTTTCATGTATGATGAACATCTGAATTATGAATTTCATAAAAGGACACTCTCAGAGATTATCAGGATAACCTCAAAGGAGATAAGGATATTTCCTATTGTCAATTTGAAGGGAAAAAGGTCTTTATTTGTTGAGAAGCTCATGGAGGATAGGGAGTATAAGGATTATAAAATGGTAATCAAAAAAGTTGATTATGAATTTGTGAAGAATGGAAATGAGATGCTGAAAATAAAAATAACCTAATGTGAGAGATTATAGTAGCAGAGGTAAAGGCAACAGTCTTTCACTCATTCTCGGCTGGCATCCATGCCCGCCTCCGAGGGAAGCATCACGCATCATCATCCATGTGATGCTATGTGATGCTTAAATCCGTTCAAGGCTATTGCCTTTACCTCTATAAGTCAGAGTAGGATATAAAACACTTAATTTAGGAATAAAATACGAGAGGAAAATAAAATGGCATTTGAGACATATATAATTTCATGGAATATAACAAAGAGGTGTAACCTTCGCTGTGCCCACTGTTATCTTGATGCATCCTATCTCACAGGAGATGTAACAGATGAGCTTTCCACAGTGGAGTGTTTCAGAGTTATTGACCAGATGGCTGAAGTGAACCCAAATGCAGTCTTAATACTTACAGGGGGTGAGCCTCTGCTCCGTAAGGATATATTTGAGATTTCAAAATACGTATCTGATAAAGGTTTTATGACAGTCCTTGGGACGAACGGGATACCTATAACAGAGGGTGTTGCAAAGAAAATAAAAGAGAGTGGAATAAAGGGTGTTGGGGTAAGTCTTGATTCTCTGAATTCAGGAAAACATGATTCTTTCAGGGGTATAAAAGGGGCATGGGATAATACAATTAAGGGGATTGAGGAGATAAAAAAGGTAGGAATAGAATTTCAAATCCAGACTACAGTAACCAAAGAAAATTATGATGAGATACCTTCAATAATTGATTTTGCATATAAAACAGGTGCAAGGGTATTTAATCTATTTTTTCTTGTATGCACAGGGAGGGGTGAGGAGCTTACAGATATATCGGCAGAGCAATATGAGGATATGCTCTCCTATGTTTATAAAATCCACGATAATTTTAAAGGGATGATGATAAGGCCCAAATGTGCCCCCCATTTTAAAAGGGTTGCATACCAGTTTGATAAAGATTCGCCACTTTTAAACGGATATATAGGTGGGTGTCGTGCAGGGACAAACTACTGCCGTATAACACCTGAGGGTAATGTAACTCCGTGTCCATATATGTCCGATTCGGTTGGCAATGTGAGGGATAAGAGTTTTGTTGATATATGGTGGAATTCTGATATGTTTAAAAACCTAAGACAGCCTGAATATCATGGTAAATGTCAGGAGTGTGAATATAAACTCCTCTGCGGAGGGTGCAGGGCAAGGGCTTCTGCATCAAATAATGATTATATGGGTGATGACCCTTGGTGTCTATATGAACCCGAAAAGGGCGAAAAGAAGATAATAAATCTTGAGACAGTCGTAAAGTATGGCATTGAAGATGAAGGTGATACTGAGGATATTGTCTGGACTGATGAGGCGTTAAAGTTTTTGGAAAATATCCCCTTCTTTGCAAGAACTATAGCAAAGAAAGGCGTTGAAAAGCATGCAAAGGAGATGGGTTACAAAACGATAACTATGGAAACTATGAAAGAGGCGAGGGAAAAGAGGGCAGGGAAGATGAAGTTTAAGATATAACTGATTTTAAAAACAAATTTTATCATTATTATTAAAGTATCATCATGATACTTTTTTTTTTTTTTTTATATTTTTTAATTATATAAGCTATATATAATATCTTTTCTGATGGAAAAACGCACTTCTCATTATAACCTTGATGAACTTAAAGCACTTATAAAAAATGAAAATACTAGGACAATAACTCGAACCTGTATAAAGACTGCTCATGAATTAGGTTTTTCTGAAACCGAAATTGTAGATATTGTGTTTTCTCTAACAAATAATAGTTTTTATAAATCTATGACCACTTATGGAAGTTCAAAAGTTTGGCAAGATGTTTATAAGCCATGCGTTAGAGGAGTAAATTTATATATAAAGATTCAAAAAACACTGGACGATAAATGTGGAGTAATTTCTTTTAAAAAAGATGAAAAGGAGGAAGATAATTATGTATAAAAAAGGGGATATATGTCCAATCTGTGGGGAAGGTATTCTATCTGAACGGCTAATTACCGAGGAATTTAAGTATAAAGGTCATATCCTGCAGGTACCTAATTATCATATCTTTATCTGTAATGTCTGTAACGAGGAATTAGTTAATCGCAAGACATTGAAGACAACCGAAAAATTGTTAACTGATTTTCGTAGGAGGATAGATGGTCTTTTTACATCCGATGAGATTAGGTCTATCAGAGTTAAGTTAGGGAAAACACAAACAGAAATGGCAGCATTGCTTGGTGTTGGGAAGAAGAATTTTGCACGTTACGAAAATGGTAAGGTAACACAGAGTAAAGCCATGGACCTTTTATTGCGTGTATTGGATAAAGATCCTCTTATGTTATCTAAAATACAAGAGCGAGAAAAAACGGATTTTGAAATATTAAATGCACCCATGCAAGACTATAAATGGCACGGTACTCCTATTGAGTATCGCCTAAAAGCAGGTACATATCAAATGGAAAGGGATTTAGCATATGCAGCATAAAAATTTCTATATGTCTTTTGTTGATTTTAGAATTTTAAATATTTCATTTTCTATTAATAAAGGTTTTAAGGGAAGAAAGCATCTTACAATTAATCCACAAATAGCTCTTGCTCATAAGTATGAAAAGAAAGAGAAAACTTTAATGGTTAGATTAAAAATATCTTTAACTAAAGGAGAAATCCCTTTCATTTTTGAGATAGAGAGTGAAGGTCGTTTTATTTTTAAAGAAGCACCTAATAAAGATATAATTAAAAACGCCTCAACGATAAATTGTCCTGCGATTATATTTCCTTATGTAAGAGAAACTGTTGCTGACATAACACGGAGAGCTGGATTTCCTCCTCTTCATCTTCCGCCTATCAATTTTCTTGAACTTACAAAAAGATAAGACGACTGAACCGAGATTGAACTGAGAGAAAATTACTTTTTACTGCTATAATTGGACCGGCATCACAGACTGCCATTACTTTGCTGTCAGTCTTTTCCATGTAATCCCTACTCTACATCTTCGCTGATGAATTTCTCCATCAATTCAACCTTGTGGGTATCAAGAAACCGTCGCAGGGCTTCTAAAATTATATCATCCTCATTCTTGAACCAACCTTTATCTACAAGGGATTTTACCTCCAGATATATTTGGTCAGGTAATTCTGTGGAAATTGCCTTCATAAAGCCTCCTGTGAATATAAATTTTGTTACTTTTTAGTTGATTTTATCTTCAATCCGGAATAATAGTCAATTTTTAATCGACAATCGTCAATTTCTTCTAAGTTCTTTGTGGTTCTATGATTACCTTGATTGAATCCTGTGCCTTTGCGACAAGCTGAAATCCAAGCCCTGTCTCTGATAGACTGAGGCGGTGTGTTATCATATCTTTTACAGTCAGACGGCGGGTTTTAAGCAGTTCAATAGCTGTGGCAATATCTGATGGTGCCCCGGCATAGGATGTAGTCATTGTTATACCATCTCTCCAGAGATCCAATAGTGGAATTGGTATTTTAGTATCAGGCTCTGTAGGTGCAAAGAATAGAATTGTCCCACCCCTCTCAACCGATTTTAAAGCCTGTGAAATTGCAGGATGTGCACCTGTGCAGATTACTACCAAATCAGCAAGGTAGCCGTCATTTACCTGTCTGACACGGGCAGGTACATCTTCTTTTGCATTGATGATAACATCTGCTCCGAATTTTTTTGCTGAATTTAATCTGTAGTCATTAATATCAGTGGCAATAATATTTCCTGCACCTAATGCACGGACTGCCTTTATAAAGAGAAGTCCTGAGATGCCGCTGCCTATAATAAGCACTCTTTGGCCAGCTTTGAAATATGATTTATTTAAGCCGCCGAGGACACATGCAAGAGGCTCAATAAATGTTCCATCTTCAAATGACAACTCATCAGGTAGTTTAAAAGTCCCGGATTCTGTATTGATTTTTGGTATGCGGATATACTCGGAAAAGCCGCCGGGGTCAAAATTAGTTTTACGGAGTGTATCACATACTGAATGATTTCCATTCAGGCAGTAGTAGCAGGTATTGCAGGGGACATGGTGAGATACAAAAACCCTGTCTCCTTTTTTATATCCTTTAACACCCTCTCCGACTTCAACAACCTCACCGGCAATCTCATGTCCCAATACAAGCGGGGCTTTTTTGATGCGATACCATTCCATCACATCACTGCCACAGATTCCACTTGCCACTACTTTTACAAGCAATTCACCATCGCTGATTTTTGGGACAGGCCGTTCTTCAAGTCGGACATCTTTATTATTATGATAAACCGCAACTCGCACATTACCCTCTATTTCTTCTTCT
The DNA here is from genome assembly GCA_016194325.1 of Nitrospinota bacterium. Lineage (GTDB taxonomy): Bacteria > Nitrospinota > Nitrospinia > UBA9942 > UBA9942 > UBA9942. Next base: position 4,760 of record JACQBS010000161.1, read on the forward strand.
TTTCACTTTCGTATATCTTATTAGCCTCTTTTGCTGATGTGTTTTCGTGGATAATGGAGCGGATTGCCTTAATCATAGCTACCGGATGTGCATTCTGCCAGATATTCCTTCCAAGATTTACCCCTATGGCACCTTTCTGCATCCCATCATAAACAAATTCTAATACCTCAAGCTCTGTTTCTGTCTTTGGTCCGCCCGCTATGACAACAGGGACAGGACAGCTGTTCACAACCTTATCAAAATTTTCACACCAGTATGTCTTTACAACCTTTGCACCAAGTTCAGCGGCAATACGGCAGCACAATGCAAGATAACGTGCATCACGCTTTTCCAACTCTTTGCCAACTGCTGTAACTGCCATTACTGGAATTTCATATTCCTCAGCCTCATTCACAAGGTTTGACAGGTTCATAAGGGTTTGATGCTCATAGTCACTGCCGATAAATACAGATAGACCAACGGCTGATACATTAAGTCTGATTGCCTCTTTTATAGAGGTAGTGATGCCTTCATTGGCGAGGTCTTTGCCCACAACACTTGTGCCTCCAGATACTCTTAAAATAATAGGTATGCTGTTGTCTGGCGGGATACACGCTCTTAATACCCCCCTCGTAACAAAGAGCGCGTCACTGTATTGGAGAAGGGGCTTAATTGTTTCTCCGGGTTTTTCCAGTTTTGATGTGGGACCTAAAAAATATCCGTGGTCAATAGGCATAAATAAGCATTTCCCATCAGATTTAATTAATTGAGATAAGCGGTTTTTCATTCCCCAATCCATATTAAAATCCTCCTTTGAAATTATAAAATTAAATTTTTATCTTTTTTCTGGAGTTTATTGTGTCTAATGCCTAGTTTTGAATTAAAACATAACCAAATTTTCATGTCAAACAAATTTTCCTCTCTTGAATTCCTTCCTTGATTTTACAGGTTATTTATTGCAAAATCGTTATGTGGATTTATTTGATAAGGATATAGAAATAATAAAGAAGAAGATGACCCCGCTTGCGGACAGGATGAGACCCTCTGTCTTAAAGGATTTTGTCGGACAGCAGCACCTGATAGGGGAGGGGAAGCCTTTAAGGAAGCTGATTGAGAGAGACAGTATAGGCTCTATCATATTCTGGGGACCTCCCGGTTCAGGAAAGACGACACTTGCAAGGCTTATTGCAAACACTACAAAGAGAAGGTTTGAAGAGATAAGTGCGGTTAATGCAGGTGTTGCAGATTTAAGAAGGGTTATCACTATTGCCCAGAGAGAGCTTCAGGCTAAGAAGATAAGGACTATTCTATTTATAGATGAAGTTCATAGGTTTAACAAGGCACAGCAGGATGCCGTCCTTCCATTTGTGGAAAAAGGCATTATCACAATGATAGGCTCTACGACAGAGAATCCGTCTTTTGAGGTAATTCCTGCCCTCCGTTCCCGATGCCAGATTTTCAGGCTTGAATATCTGTTTTATGATGATATTAAGTCAATTTTAAACAGGGCAACTGAAGATAGAGAAAAGGGGCTTGGTGAATATAAATTAAATATAGAGCCTGATGCATTCAATAATGTAATAATTCAGGCAAATGGTGATGCAAGGTTTGCATTGAATGCAATAGAGTCCGCAGCATTTTCATCAGAGCCTGATAGCGAGGGCAATAGAAAGATTACTCCTAAGATTGTAGAGGAGGTATTGCAGAGGGCTTCACTCCTCTATGATAAAATGGGGAGTGAGCATTACGACCATGCATCGGCATTTCAGAAATCAATGCGTGGCTCAGACCCTGACGCATCAATTTATTGGCTTGCAAAGATGATTGCAGGCGGTGAAGACCCAAGGTTCATTGCAAGGAGGCTTATTGTAACAGCCTCTGAAGATGTGGGTAATGCAGACCCTATGGCACTTGTTCTATCAGTCTCTGCCGCTGAGGCAGTAGAGAAACTTGGCTGGCCAGAGGCAAGGATACCACTATCACAGGCAGTAATATATATTGCCACTGCACCAAAGAGCAATTCTGCAATAACAACTATTGACAAGGCAATTAATGATATTGAAAGGGAGGGAAAGAGTTACCCTGTCCCTGTTCATCTTAAAGATAGCCATTACAGGGATGCCTCAAAATACGGTTTTGGAAAAGACTATAAATATCCGCATGAATTCCCGGGACATTATGTAGAGCAGAACTATCTCCCCGATGAACTGAAGGGGAGAATCTATTATGAGCCTGATGGACAGGGGAAAGAGGCAGAGATAAAAGAGAGGCTGGAAAAGATTAGGAAGAAAAAACTTTGAGGAAATTTAATAACTGTGGGGATTAAAATGGAAATTATGATTCAACAGGAAGTGATAGAGAGGGAAATATATATAATCCGTGGTCATAAGGTAATGTTAAGCACCGATCTTGCAGAACTTTACGAGGTTGAACCGAGAGTTTTAGTGCAGGCTGTAAAGAGGAATATTGACAGATTTCCGCCTGACTTTATGTTTCAGTTGAATGATACAGAGTTCTACAACTTGAAATCACAAATTGTGATTTCAAGTTGGGGCGGCTTGCGTCGTGCAAATCCCTATGCATTTACCGAGCAGGGCGTTGCCATGCTTTCAAGTATTCTCCGCAGTAAAAGAGCAATTCAGGTGAATATAGCTATAATGCGGGCATTTGTGAAACTGCGCGAGATGCTGGCAGCCCATAAAGACCTTGCCCGCAAACTCAATGCAATGGAAAAGAAATACGATTCACAGTTCAAAATTGTCTTTGACGCTATTCGTCAGCTAATGACTCCACAAGAACCGAAAAGGAGAAAGATAGGCTTTTAGGATGAAACGGAAAATTGGTAACATGCCAAGAACAAACGAGGCGACAGATACTGATCCCTGTTTTACACTTGCAGGGACAAGTTTAAAGGTAATTTACCCCGTTAAAAAATCCTTTTCTAATGGGGTTGAAAGACTCAAGCAACCCGGCTGGAAAGGGGAGATACTTTGCTTTATCAGCAGGAGTATGCTTTTAGTCTAAATTTATGATGAGGATAACAGGATAATGGCCGCTGTCCCTGATTTTTGCCTAATTTTTCAAACAAGGTATACAATCTGTTAAAATTACAAATGCTCCGTCAAAGAAAAAGAAAAGCAAAGAACAACATAGTCTTTTTGAGAAAGTAGAAGCCGATGAAAAATGGTCCGGTATTGCCTGTTGACAGAACTTACAAGAGCATAAAAACAATTCTTGAAAAGGCTCGCTCAAAAGCCTTTACAGCCGTCAATACGGCAATGGTTTGCGCCTATTGGAGCATAGTCCGAATTATTGTCAAAGACGAACAAAAAGGGAAAGCCAAAGCCGGATATGGTGAATACCTTTTAACAAATCTTGCGGAAAGGTTGACTAAAGATTTTGGGAAGGGTTTCGATGAGAGCAACCTGCGTTACATGAGAAAATTTTACATTGTTTTCCCAATTCGTGACGCACTGCGTCACGAATTGAGCTGGACGCATTATCGCCTGCTGATACGTGTAGAAAAGGAGGCGGCACGAAACTTTTATCTTAAAGAATGTATTAACAGTAACTGGAGCACGAGGGAACTTGAGCGGCAGATTTGCTCATTGCTGTTTGAGAGGCTTGCACTGAGCAGGGATAAAAAAGGAGTGCTTGAACTTGCAAAGAAGGGGCACCATATTGCAGTTCCTTCCGACATTGTAAAAGACCCCTATGTGCTTGAGTTTCTCGGTTTAGAGAAGCATGAGAAGCATTTGGAGAAAGATATAGAGCAGGCATTGATAGACAAACTCCAGCATTTCTTGCTTGAACTGGGGAAAGGTTTTTCTTTTGTCGCTCGCCAGCAGCGGATTACCCTTGATGGTGACCATTTTTATATTGATCTTGTTTTCTATAACAGGCTCACACGCTGTTATGTGCTTATAGACCTGAAAGTAGGTAAACTGACTCATCAGGACATTGGACAAATGCAGATGTATGTCAATTATTATAAAAGGACTCAGATGGTTGACGGAGAAAATGAACCTATAGGCATTCTCCTTTGCGCCGAGAAAAATAAAGCTGTTGTAAAGTTCACTTTGCCGGAAGGACAAAAGCAGATATATATTTCCAAATATATCTCTTATCTGCCGACAGAAGAAGAGTTGCGGGCTGAAATTATGAGAGAAAAAGAGTTAATTGAAATGGAGCTAAAACTGTTAAAATCAAGGAGCAAAGAATAAGGTATTCAGATAAAATGTCTAAAATCAACGAAGCAACGGATACGTATCCCTGTTTAATACTTGCAGGGATAAGTTTAAAGGTAATTTACCCCGTTAGAAAATCCTTTTATAATGGGGTTGAAAGACTCCAGCAACCCGGCTGGAGTGGGGAGATACTTTGTTTTATCAGCACAGTGAGTTATAATTATTCCATTGAATAACACACGGAGAGCATTGAATAGCAAAACGAAAAGAGGAATAAATAAAAGAGGGGTAAGATGCCAGAGATAAGCAGATTTTTTGGCATAGTCATAACAATGTTTTTGGTTCTTTCGTAATAAAGTTGAAGTCAAGAAATTAAGCTTAATAAAGTTTAGGAATTACAATGAGATAAAAGGGTGCATCGAATTTCAGCCGTATCTGGTATAGTTTTGCTGATGACGAAACTTACCGGAGGTGAA
>JACQBS010000162.1 GCA_016194325.1 Nitrospinota bacterium
GATAAAGTCTCAAATATCATCATTTGTAGAGCTTGGGTACAAGTTCTATAGAAAAAGGCATTATGTTTTAAACTACTTCACATGCAAAATAACAGCAGCAATATCAGAAGGGATTAACAACAAGATAAAGAGGCTAAAGCGTATGGCCTACGGCTATAGAGATGTTAAATACTTCTTACTCAAGATACATCAGCATTGTGGACTGCTTGACCCTAAGTTTTCAACTTAAATACGAAAGAGGGGATTTTTGTTCATTCATAGGAAATTATAAGAATCAAAAATTCTAAGGAAATCAGGAAAGCATGAAAAAAAATTCCTATATTCCTGCTTTCCTAAGAGAAATTAGGTTTTTGTTCTGCTGAACTTGTTTTGTATCAATCAGTTATAGTATCATATTGATTTATAAGCTATTAAATTCTGGTTAAAAATTATGCATCTTTAAAGAAATCCAGCAAGAATAGCATCCTTCATCAGGTTTTCCACAAGTTATTAACAAAATTTGTTAATAAAAATTCTTTTTAATCCGATAAAAAAGAAAGGAGGTTTTTATATGAAAAAAAGAATATTTATTCTGCTGTGTCTTTTGGCAAGTATGTTTTTAAATAAAGGGTATCTTTTTGCACAGGATGTGAAATTTGGCAATTTTCACACTAACAGGGATGAACAGAATGTTATATTTGACAATGCTGATTTAGATAAACTCAAAAATAACTATCCTGAACAGGATGGACAATATAAAAAATATTACAATGATGGTTTTGAACTTTTCAGGCAGGGGAGATTTTATGACGCCCATATAAAATTTATGGAGGCTAAGGATTTTCTTGAAGCCAGCGGTACTATGGATGACATCTATTATGCTGCTGTAATCCATTCATTTGCAACATCTTATCTGTGGGCTGTAGATTCTGAAGAGGTAAAAGAGGATAAAGCCTTGCTAAAAAAATTAGTAGAGCTGGAAGATAAGGCGATGGATATAAGCACTCCGCTATTGAACAGGTTTCCAGAAAATAAGGGATTTCTTGCCAATCAGTTTATTACATCGGGGCAGATAAGCCTTAAGCTGGGTGATACAGCAGCAAGCAGAAAATATTTCATGCTGGCGATGAGGTATGACCCCCAGAATAAGACTGCTACTGATTATGTAGAAAAGATGAATATTGACAGGAAAAACGAGAGGGGGAAAAAGCTTTTGGCTAATAAGAATAATAATGACCTGTATCGGATAAAGATGGAGGTAGATGGATTTGTATCGCAACTTGGGATACAGGATAGGATATATACAAAGTTAGAAGGTGGTGACCTGACAATTATCAATTTAGACCCTTTGACCTTTAAATCAGGTGAGGCGGATATAAGTCTTGAATCTTATCCCTTTATGGATAAGATTGTGGTTCTATTAAACAGGTTTCCATATAATATAAGGGTAGAAGGGCATACGGACGATGTGCCGATAAAGAATTCAAGATTTTCATCTAATTATGAGCTCTCATTTGCAAGGGCAAATAATTTTGTCAACTATCTTATAAGCAGGGGGATCGACCCGGAAAGATGCACTGCAGCCGGTTATGGAGAGTCAATGCCTCTATATGCAGAAGTTAAAAATAAGGAGAAAAACAGGAGGATAGAGATTATATTTGAAAAAGGTGAAATAAGGAGTCTTGCATCAAATCAGTAAAAGATTCTCTTTCCGAAAGCCGACAGAATAAGCTCTGCACCAAGCTCTGCGGTGGAATTTTTATAGTCAAGTATAGGATTTATCTCAACCATATCCATCGAGAAAAGCATACCCGATTCTGCTATTTTTTCCATTGCGAGATGTGCCTCTCTGTAATTCAGTCCGCCTTTAACCGGTGTTCCAACACCCTGAGCAATTGACGGGTCACATACATCCATGTCAAATGAGAGGTGTATGTAATCAGTATCCCTCGTAACCCAATCTATTGCCTCCTTAACTATATTTGACATTCCCTTTTCATCAATTTCCTTCATCGTATAAACCTTAATTTCTGAATCAGCAATAAGCCTCTTTTCCCTCTCATCAAGGTTTCTTACACCTATGAGTACCGCATTCTTACTATCAACCTTTGGAGATAATCCTCCGATTTCGGTCAGTGCCTTTGCACCCAATCCGAGGGATACAGCCAACGGCATACCGTGGATATTCCCGCTGGTTGTAGATTCAGCCGTGTTCATATCACCATGGGCATCAAACCATATCAGACCCATCCTCTTGCCCTTCTCTCTTAAAAACTTACTCACACCTGCAATACTGCCAATTGCCAGACTGTGGTCTCCTCCAATTGATAAGGGGATAGCACCTTCCTGTAATACCTTATAGACAGTATCACTTAATTTTATACATACATCCTTTATCTGAGGGAGGTATCTAACATTTTTATCTTCTAAATTACAAAGCTCGGGGATTGGAGATTTTATATCACCAAGGTCTTCTACAGAAAATCCAAGTCCCCTTAAGTCGTCAGCAACACCTGTAATCCTTAAAGCACTTGGTCCCATATCAACCCCCCTCCTCCCAAAGCCAAGATCAATAGGAACACCAATGATTTTTATTTTTTTGTTCATATAAAGGAAATTATAAAAAACATATAAGGAGAAAGGGGGAAGAAGATGGAGAAATGGAGAGATAATAAGTCAGATTCTTTTTTCTCCTTTTCTCCTTTTTCTCCATTCTCCTTAATCTTTTTCTTTTGTTCATTCTCCGATGATTTTTATTAGAACCCTCTTCCTTCTCCTGCCGTCAAACTCTCCGTAAAAAATCTGCTCCCACGGGCCAAAATCAAGCCTTCCATTTGTAATGGCTGCAATGACTTCTCTCCCCATCACCTGTCTCTTTAAGTGGGCATCTGCATTATCCTCACCATTATTATGACGATACTGTGATACAGGCTCGTGTGGTGCAAGCTTCTCAAGCCAGACATCAAAGTCATGATGAAGACCTGACTCGTTATCATTTATAAAAACAGATGCAGTTATATGCATTGCATTTACAAGAACAAGCCCTTCTTTGATTCCGCTCTCCCTTAAAGCATCCTCAACCTGAGGAGTAATATTTGTAAATCCCCTTCTTGTAGGGATATTAAACCATAGTTCTTTACGATAGCTTTTCATCGAAAAATACCTTCTTGCCACAGAGAACACAGAGAAAGACAAAAAACAAAGACACTGAAAGACACAGATAAATTATGATTGGCACAGAAAAAATCATAACTATTGACTCCTGTATAACAAATGTCCCATGTCCGTCATTCCCGTGAAAATGGGAATCCAGATACTTATACAAAATACTGGATTCCGCATCAAGTGCGGAATGACAAAAATACACAGATATAGGAGATTAATATTACAGGTATCAATAATCAGTGTAAATCTGTGTCAAAAAAATTTAGTTTTTCCCTCTGTGTCCTCTGTGGCTAAAATTATAATTCTCCTTTGTGAGCCATTAGCCAAATGTTATTGTAAGCCATAGGTAGATTATCTCCCTTCCATAGAATATAGATACAATGGCACCGAGAGACAGAAATGGACCAAATGGAACCATATCCTTCCTGTTTTTCTTTTTGAGAATTATTAATACAATACCGACAATTGAACCGAAGAGTGAACCTAAAAATATTGTCAGCAAAACATTTTTCCATCCAAGGAAAGAGCCGACCATGGCGATGAGTTTTATGTCGCCGCCGCCCATGCCTCCGCGGCTTATTATTGCAATTGCATAGAAGAGTCCTCCCCCAAGGAGAAGACCTTTTATAGAATTTATCAATGTTATATGAGGAATAGTGAGGCTTAATGTTAAACCAATAATTATCCCCGGAAGTGTTATGACATCAGGTATTATCTTATGTTCAAGGTCAATAAAGGCAATTATTATTAATGATGTGCATAGCAGGGCATAAATAAAGAACTGTGGAGAGATGCGGAAATTAAGATACAGGGATAGAAAAATAAGTCCTGTGATTAATTCTACGATTGGATACCTCCATGAGATAGGAGACTGACAGTAACGGCATCTGCCACGGAGTATAAGAAAGCTTATTATAGGGATATTGTCAAATGGGCTTATACTCTTGCCGCAGTTAGGACATTGGGAAGACGGAGATATGATAGATAATTTTTTTGGGAGACGATATACACATACATTTGAGAAACTGCCTATTGCTGCTCCGACTGTAAATATAAATATTGGGAGAATGGTATCCATGCTATTGGTTATATAGATTCGATTGATTCTGCATTGAATAAGTCAGACATTACTTTTTCAATTAGACTGAATGAAAATCCCTTTCTATGTAGATAACTGAAGAGTCTCCTTTTGATATAACCCCCTAATTCCCCCTTTGTTAAGGGGACAACCCCCTTTAATTCCCCCTTTGTTAAGGGGGACAGAGGGGGTTGTTTCTTTTTTAAAGAAGCTATTTTTTTCTCTGCCAATTTAACTGCTACATCATACTCATCAAATTCACCTGAATAAACTTCATCAAGAGAATCTTTTATTATTTCTGAATCTACCCCCTTTTCTTTTAATTCATATTCTAAAGACCTCCTGCCTCTGGGTCTATTTTCCATCCTGTATCTAAGCCAGTTGAGTGTAAACTCTCTATCGTTTAAATAATTATTTTTTTCTAAAAGGCTGATGATGTTTAAGATATTTTCTCCAGAAATTTTTTTCTCTTTTAATTTCCTTTCAACCTCTTTTTTACTACGAGGTCTGTAAGATAGAAAACGATAGGCAATTTGTTTCCCTTTTTCAAACTCACTTTTATCCATGCAAGGAAATTATAAAAAGAATTTAGACAGGATTAACAGGATAATTAAGATTAATTAAAAGCAATTTTTTTAATCCTGTATATCCTGTCTAATTTTAGGTTTTTGTTCATTGCTTTGCAGGTGAATCAGGTTTCTTTTCACCAATCCCCAGCATCTCTCTTAATTTTTCTTCCAGCTCTTTTGCTGCACCATGATTCTCCTTCAAATACTTTCTTGCATTCTCTCTTCCCTGTCCTATCCTTTCCCCTTTATATGAATACCATGCCCCGCTCTTTTCTATGAGTTTATGTTTCTCGCCGACATCCAGTAAATCCCCCTCCTTTGATATTCCCTCACCGTAGATGATGTCAAACTCAGTTTCTTTAAATGGGGGTGCGACTTTGTTTTTCACAACCCTGACCCTTGTTCTGGTTCCAATGACATCCGCCCCTTCTTTTATAGAATCCTTCTTTCTGATATCAAGCCTGAGTGAGGCGTAGAATTTCAGGGCATTGCCGCCGGTTGTAGTCTCAGGGTTTCCAAACATAATACCAATCTTCTGTCTTATCTGATTTATGAATATGACACTTGTCTTTGACTTGCTTATTGCGGCAGTCAGCTTGCGGAGTGCCTGGGACATAAGCCTTGCCTGAAGCCCCATCTGTGCATCCCCCATCTCGCCGTCTATCTCCGCTTTTGGGGTGAGGGCTGCTACTGAGTCAATTACAATCACATCAACTGCATTACTCCTGACCAGATGCTCCACTATCTCAAGTGCCTGCTCGCCTGTATCAGGCTGTGAGATTAATAACTCTTCAATATTCACACCTAATTTTCCGGCATATATCGGGTCTAAGGCATGTTCTGCATCTACGAATGCGGCAACCCCCTTTTGCCTCTGAGATTCTGAGATAACATGGAGGGCAAGTGTAGTCTTGCCTGATGATTCCGGTCCAAATATTTCTATAACCCTCCCCCTCGGAATTCCTCCAACCCCGAGCGCTGCATCAAGGGATACAGAGCCTGTTGGTATAACAGGTATATCGGCGGATACTTCTCTATCACCCATCCGCATTATAGAACCTCTTCCATACTGCTTCTCAATCTGAGATAGTGCCAATTCCAGTGCCTTTCTCTTTTCATCCTTTACATCCTTCTCCTTTGTCTCCTTTGCCGTCGCCATTTTCTTATTCCTCCTTTTGTAGTGTCCGTTCCCTGAACGGGCATAGAGGCTGTTCGGGGAACAGCCCCTACTTTAATTTAACCTCTTCCAATACTGTATATATTGCACCTGCTGGATTAAGCTGGCTTCTCATCAGCTTTATTTTATCCACATAAATCTCACCAACCTCAATATCTTTATAGATATGGATTGTTCGGATTAATTGATTTTTCCCTTTTAATGATTTCACCCTTCCAAGTGTCAGGTGTGGTGTAAACCCCCTCTCTTCAGGCTCAAAACCGATTTTCTCAAGACATCTGTCAATACCCTTCTGGAGTTTAAACAGGCTGTCTGTCCTGTCCTCAAGCCCAAGCCATATAACTCTTGGGTAATTCAGATTAGGGAAAACCCCTCCCCCCTTTACATTTACCTCAAAAGGGGATATTCCATTTACAGTTAATACCATACAATTTTTTATTTCTGGTATTTGCCCCTCTGATATATTGCCAAGAAATTTCAGTGTAAGATGAATACTGTCAACACGCACCCAGCTAATGGGAGTTTCAATAACTCTTAACTGTTCCTGTATAAGGGATATCTTTCCTTTTATTTCTTGCGGTATCTCTATGGAAATAAATGCCCTTATAGTTTGCATATATTAACAATGAAACATTTAAAAATCAAATATGAACAAAGACTTGAACACGAATAACACGAATGGGACAAATTACACGAATAACTACTAATTCCAGAAAATATTTTTACTTTCGCTTTTAGTTTTTATTAGTGCCATTCGTATATTCGTGAAATTCGTGTTCCAAAATTTTATAATTTCTTTATTTTAAACATTAAGGAGATAATCCCTTAAATCTTTAAGGGCAGCATTTGCTGATTCTGATTTAATTTTCAATCTCTCCCCTTTAAATCTGTATTCCTTACATTCACTCTTCTTATTTCCTGCTACAGCAATATACACAAGCCCCACAGGTTTTTCAATTGTCCCTCCAGTTGGGCCGGCAATTCCTGTTATTGAGAGTCCTATATCTGTACCGCTTTTCCTCTTTACCCCCTCAGCCATAGCAATAGCGGAATGAGAGCTGACCGCACCATAACTCTTGATTATTTCTTCGGGGATATCTAAGAGCTCAATTTTTGACTTATTACTATATACTACATATCCTCTCTCAAAATAATCGGAACTCCCTGCAACATTTGTAATCAGATTGGATATCAATCCCCCTGTGCAGGACTCAGCAACTGATAAGGTTAGTTTCTTGTTTCTCAACAACCAGCCAATCTCCTCTTCTATTTTCATATTATATGAAATTATAAAAGCATTCAGACAGGATTAACAGGATAATCAGGATAAAATTACAAACAACTTTTATCTTTGTTAATCCTGTATATCCTGTCTAATTTTAGGTTTTTGTTCTCCTCGGATTAAAATTCTACTCTGATTTTTACCTTCGGTTTTAATAAGGCTGGATTTATATCTGTAATTGGAATATTAGGGGGTGGTACAGTTCCAATATATGGACCAGTTATTCCCGGCATAGGAAATGCCCCAATTGTCCCAGGCATAGGATAAGCTCCCATCATTCCTGGCATAGGATAAGCACCCATTGTCCCAGGCATAGGAAATCCTCCCATCATTCCCGGCATAGGATAAGCACCCATTGTCCCAGGCATAGGAAATCCTCCCATCATTCCCGGCATAGGATAAGCCCCCATTGTCCCAGGCATTCCTGCCATGCCTGTCATTCCTGGCATTCCCACCATTCCCATAGGCATACCAGGGATACCCGGCATACCAGTCATACCATGCATACCAGTCATACCCGACATGCCTGTCATGCCTGGTGGAGGCATTCCTGCCATACCTGGAGGAGGCTTACCCTCCATTCCTGGGGGCATACCAGCCATTCCCGGTGGTGGCATCCCTCCCATGCCTGGAGGCGGTTTCCCCTCCATTCCTGGGGGCATACCAGCCATTCCAGCAGGTGGAGGCATTCCTTCCATACCTGGAGGAGGCTTACCTTCCATTCCTGGAGGCATACCAGCCATTCCCGGCGGGGGCATTCCTGCCATACCTGGAGGAGGCTTACCTTCCATTCCTGGCGGCTGCTTGCCTTCTTTCCCAGCAGGAGGCATTCCTTCCTTCTTTCCTTCAGGCTCTTTTTTTCCTTCAGGTTCTTTCTTACCCGGTTGTTTAGATGGTTCAGTCTTTTCCGGTGCTTTTTCCTTCTCATCCATTTTCTTTTTTTCAACTTTTGCTGGCTCAGTGGCTTCAGTTAAACCCTTCATATCTTCAGCTTTAACGTTTACAGGTGGCGGGGGAGGGGTATTCTGAATAACATTAGTCATCTGATTCATCTTGACCAAAACCTCTCCCACTATTTTGGGAGAGATATTCTTGACCGCAACAATTCCTTCCTTAACAATAACCTGAGTAGAGAGGGGTTGGGAGATGACAAAGAAGTCAGTCGCTCTAACACCTGCTACAGCAGTCTTGGTAACGACATTATAATCATGTTGCTGGGAAACAACCTTACTTACAATAGACCTAATTTTTCCCCTCAAGAGGCCTATTGTTCCCTTCCTTTTTGCACCGTCCTTTTCAAAGAGATATTCTTTTATCTCTATCCTGCTCTTTTCTGCAATTCTAATCATGCTGTCGTCAATAAATTTAATCTCAGCCTTTGAATTGCTTTTTGTCCTAATAATATCCCCGATATTGACAGGTATATTTATTTCTGCCATTTCAGCAGTGGTCTTTCCTTTTCTCATGATATCCACAGAGCCTTCCAAAAGGGATACTTTTCCGACAGGCTCAGCATATACAATTAGGGGGAAAAAGATTAGAGTAAAAAATGAAAGCAGTGTAAATATAATTTTTTTAGATGTCATAAAATCTGCCTCTATTCTACCAAACATAATTTAATCCAACACTGACTGCATTCTTTGAATAATCATAAACAGCAGTATTAGAGAATGCCCGTGTATATGTATAGGTAATATCCCCTTTTAAATTCTTGACTAAGTTTATTGAGATTAGTGTATTTGCATTGTAAATGGTATCATCTCTCTTGATGCCATAGGTGGAATGAGTATTATCGTAAATCTGTCTATATCCATCTCCTGATAGGCTGAAGTTGATTCTATTGCTGACAGGAAGGAGAATAGATAGTGCTCCCTTATGGCCATTATATTTCCAGTTGTTCCCTTTTGTAGAATCGCGGTCGTAATTGTATTTAACATTGATATAACCTTTTCCCTCTTTAAAGAAAAGGAAGTAGGCTGCACCGGCATCATAATTTGCACCTGCCCTGTTTTCATCTCCTGCGGATGGTTTAATATAATCCTTATCCTGCCATTTTAAACTTATCTGTGCCATTTGTGACCCGCTGATATATGAGAAAATCGGGCTGACTGTGTTAGACCTTAAATATCCTGCTCTATCAAGATATGTATAACCATAGCTATACATCAGAGTTGTATTAAAATTGCCAAAATTATATGCAGGCAGAATATTAATAGAATGACTCTGAATATCATAATTAGTAAATAGGGCGTGGAGGCTCTGTGAGAATGAATAACCAAGTCCGATGTTTCCATTTTTCATAAATGACTTTGAATAATCAAAACCGAAATTCAGATTAGATACCCAGTCCGACTTGTTTGTGATGCTTTCTGCCGCTGAGGTATCAGTTGGTTTTAAGACAACATTATCATCGTATTGGTAAGAATAACCAAAGGTCATTTTCCAGTTTTTCATGCTCTCAATCTGTTCAATGGCAGTAATATATTGACGGGCAAATTCCGCCTCATCGGATTTAGGATGCAGGCTGATAAGGCTCCTGAAATATGCCTTTGCCTCTTTGAGATTTCCGTTATTATAATTAATTATTCCAATCTGAAACTGGACAATGGGCTGGAGATTTTTATCTTCTTCTCCTGCAGACTTTATAAGCTCTATTGCCTTTTTGTAATCCCCCTTTTGGTTGTAAATCATCCCCTTGTAATAGGTAATCATACTGAGATGTTTTACCTTATCAGCCTCTTCAAACTGTTCCAATGCCCCGTCATAATCCCCTGTCATCATCAATACCTGCGCCAAGTAATATCTCACTTCAAGCAGGTTGGGATTAATTTTAACAGTCTCTTTAAAGAATTTTAAGGAATCATTGAAATTTTCCATCGCATTATAAAGAACTCCAAGATAATAAGTGATATTTGGGTTGGCAGGTTCTTTTTTATGAGCCTTTAAAAGCAGAGGCTCAGCCTCCTCATAATTCTCCATCTGCAGTTGCTTCATCCCTTCGGTGTAGTAATCTATTTCTGCGGCGTAAACGGGGTTATATAAAACAAAGAACAAAAAACCGATTAATCCGCAGATTACACCTCGGAACTCTGGTTTTGTCATTCCGAGCAGAGCGAGGAATCTCGGTTTTTTTAGAATTACTAATCTTTTAAAAAAATAACTCATATTTATATTTCCTATGGCGAAGTTGTAAAGCTCCATGAATAGGGGCTTGCCATTGCATTCCCCGCAGCATCCTTTACTCCTGTCGTAACCGTAACTGTGTAAGTGGTGGTGCCGGACCATGTTGGTGTAACTGTAGCAGTTGTTCCAGAGTAGCTTACAGTAAAGCCAGC
>JACQBS010000158.1 GCA_016194325.1 Nitrospinota bacterium
TCAGAAGGGATTAACAACAAGATAAAGAGGCTAAAGCATATGGCCTACGGCTATAGAGATGTTAAATACTTCTTACTCAAGATACATCAGCATTGTGGACTGCTTGACCCTAAGTTTTCAACTTAAATACGAAAGAGGGGATATTTCTATTGAATAGGGATAACTACATTAACTATTTATTATCTAACTGGGTTCATCTACATCAAATTACATTTTTTGGGTTAAGAATCCTATTTTTCGGAGGGCTCTTCTGTTTCTGGGGAAGGCTCAAAAGGTTCAGCTTTTAATCTGCCGCTTTCGTCCTTTGTCAATATCTCAATCTTTTTTTCTGCCTCTTTTAGTTTCTGGGAGCATATACGCGACATCTTAATCCCTTCCTCAAAAATCTCAAGGGATTTATCAAGGTCTAAGTCTCCCCTCTCTAATTTCTCAACTATCTCTTCCAGTCTTTTTAGTGCCTTTTCAAATTTAATTTCAGACATAATAAATTTTTAGCCACAGAGGCACGGAGACACAGAGATTTCTTTAATTTAATTTTTTTCTCTGCGACCTCTGTGTCTCTGTGGCAAGTTAAGGTTTTTGTTCTTCAATCTGACAGATCAGTTCACCTCTATGCAATCTTACATTAACATGCCCGCCTTTTTCAACCTCAGATTCATCTTTTATTATTTTTAAATCTGGTAGTCTTCTGCATATACTGTATCCCCTTTCCATAACAGCTAAGGGACTGAGGGCATCAAGTTTGCCTAAAACACCCTTTAGTCTTTTGTCAAATATTTCCATTCTATGGTCTATAGTCGTTGCAAGTCCTTTACTTAATTCTGAGAGTATTTCCTTGCTTCTTTCTATCTTAATCATTGGATTGAGTATAAAAAGGCTTCTTGAGAGATGAAATGTCTTCTCCGTAAATTTTTTGTATATTAATAGTGGAGACCTCCTTACCCTTAAGCCTATATCATCAATCTTTTGCTGGAGCTCATATATTTTATCCAAAGGTGATTTTAATACCCTTCTTTCCTGTAATCCTGTAAGGCCGCTTCTTAGTATATCAACCATATTCTGAATTGAGTTTATTAACCTTTTTTCCAAACCTATAATATTTTGAACTACCTCTTTCCTATCTCTTACAACAAGCTCTGCTGCCGCTGATGGCGTTGGTGCCCGTAAATCAGCAACAAAATCTGCTATTGTGTAGTCTATCTCATGCCCAACAGCGGAGATTACAGGTATCTTTGAATCATAGATTGCTCTTGCAACAACTTCCTCATTAAATGCCCAGAGGTCTTCAATAGAACCTCCGCCCCTCCCGACAATCATCACATCTATGGGTTCGGCAGGCTCACCATGCTTGACAAGCTTACCATGAGAAAGCTCGTTCAGTTCTTTTATTGCCCTTGCTATTTCTACTGATGCCCCCTCGCCTTGAACCTTGACAGAGTAGATGATAATGTGGACATTGGAAAACCTTCTGTCAATAATGCGGAGCATATCTCTGATAGCAGCACCTGTCGGTGATGTAACAATGGCTATTTTCTGTGGAAATTGCGGAATCGGTATTTTATGTGCCTCATCAAAGAGCCCTTCTTTAAAAAGTTTTTCCTTTAACTGCTCAAATGCCAACTGCAATGCACCTATCCCCTTTGGCTCCATGTAATCTGCTATTAGCTGATATTCGCCCCTTGGTTCATAGACACTTATTCTGCCCCTGACTATTAAATGAAGTCCGTCCTCAGGCTCAAATTTTAATAGCCTCTTATTCAATTTGAATAAAACTACCTTTAATTGGCTATTCTTATCTTTGAGGGTAAAATAGGCATGACCTGAATTTGGAACCCTGAAATTAGAAATCTCACCCTCAACCCAGACATCAGGAAAGTCCTCTTCAAGGACAAACTTTATTGCACGGGTGAACTCTGAGACTGTATATATTTCTCTTTCTTGATTCATAGGAAATTATAAAATCTTTTGCCACAGACTTACGCAGACTTAAAAAAATTATTAATTATTTTAGTGCTTTTGTCTGTGTAAGTCCGTGGCTAAAATTTAGTTTTTGTTCAGTGTATTTTTAAAGGCGAGCAGTGTATTTTTCATAAGCATTGCTATTGTCATGGGACCTACACCGCCTGGGACAGGGGTTATATACGATACCCTTTCTTTTACTGAAGGGAAATCTACATCTCCAATTAATCCCGCCTCATCCCTGTTTATACCGACATCAATTACTACAGCCCCTTTTTTAACCATATCAGCCTTTATAAAGGCAGGTTTGCCAATGGCAGCTACTAATATATCAGCCTTATTTGTATAATCTGATAGATTTTTTGTCTTGGAATGACATATAGTAACTGTGGCGTTTCTATGCAGGAATAAAAGTGCGGCAGGCTTACCTACAATATTACTCCTCCCGACAATTACTACCTTTTTGCCCTCTACAGGTATTTCACTCTTATCAAGGAGTGTCATAACACCGAGTGGTGTGCAGGAAATCAAAGATGCGGTGTTGGCAACTAATTTCCCAACATTTACAGGGTGAAAACCGTCCACATCTTTATCCGGATTTATAGCATCAATAATCTTATCCGATTGTATATGATTAGGAAGCGGCAACTGCACGAGTATTCCGTGTATCTCAGGATTTTTATTAAGAGAGTTTATGAGATTTAATAGTGTATCCTGTTGTGTTTCCTTTGGTAAATGATATTCAGAAGACCTGATGCCTACCTCCTGACATGCCTTCTTTTTATTCCGTACATATACAGTTGATGCGGGGTCATCACCTACAAGTATTACAGCAAGACCCGCCTCTTTCCCTGTATTGTTTTTTATCTTTCTCAATTCCTCTGCAATCTCAAACTTTATTGCAGATGCAATCTCTTTTCCATTAATAATAATATTTTGCATAGTTTTTTTAACTTATCATAAAATTACACTCTTGTCTAATTCAACAATAGCCCAAAAGGTTGAAAATTCTATTTTTTCACTTGACAATTTTTCCCTTCAGAGTATATTAAAATCAAAAATTTGGAGGGCCGAATATGATACGCAATTTTATCCTGAGCCTGTCGAAGGGAAGGCACAAACATTGCTCAGTCAGTCAGTCAGTCAGTCAGTTTTAACCACCCCTAAAAAATCCTTTCTATTATCTATCATCTTTACCGGAGTTTTCTCCCTAACCTTACTAACAGGATGCGGAAGTGGGGGAGGGGGAGGAAGTGATAACAACCCCACTACTACTACAACTTCAGGTACCACTATCCCATCGAGTCCATCATTGGGCGAAGCAGTTGATAATACATCTTTAAGTTGGACAACTGGTGGAGATGCAAACTGGGTTGGACAGACTACGGTTAGTTATTTTGGTGGCAGTGCTGCACAAAGCGGAGCTATAGGTGATAGTAAGACTACCTATATTCAAACGATCGTAACAAATTCAGGCACTTTAACATTCTATTGGAAGGTTTCCTCTGAATCCAGCTATGATTATCTCAGATTTTACATAGATGGAGTAGAACAGTCTGGAAAAATAAGTGGAAATGTGGACTGGGTGCAAAAGAGTTACTCTATTACATCAGGTAGCCATACATTAAAGTGGGTTTATACAAAAGATATTAATTCTATCTCTGGCTCTGATGCTGGTTGGCTGGATAAGGTTATTTTTACACCAAGCTCAGCCCCAACAGCCCCAACAGGTGTTACTGCTACAGGTAGTACTACTACAAGTGGTACTTCTGGCGGAGGGCCGGCGACTGGAGCGAGTGGCACTGTAGGAGGAAGCACAACAACAGCAGCATCAACAACCATTAGCTGGAATTCTGTTTCAGGAGCGACCTCTTATAATATTTATTGGTCAACCACATCTGGGGTTACAACGAGCAACGGCACAAAAATAACCAATGCCACCAGCCCATACACACATACAGGATTAACCAGCGGTACAACTTACTATTATGTAGTAACTGCCGTAAATAGCTCTGGGGAGAGTAGTGTATCAAGTCAGGTATCAGCTACCGCATAGGTAGATTGTTTTATAAAAAAAACAATAGTCTGGAGTAGATAAATATCCAGCATTTCCATTATTGCTTTACTCAAAAAATTGGAGTCAAGTCTTGCTTTTTGCTCTTTGTTAAGGGGGGGGGTAATGCAGAGTGTGGTAACAAGTAAAGAGTTGGATTCCGCATCCCCCGATTAATAACCCTTGATTACAACCTTCAAGGGCAAGCTTCGAGGACAGGCAAGTGTGGAATGACAGAATGGAAGAAAATGTAACCTGAGATATGTTAGTGATAATCAGTAATATCAAACACCTCAATTTTCCCTCCTTTGATAAAAAAGAGGGCTCTCCATTTTTGTGTAATTCTGAAGGAGTATATCTTCAGATGACGAGGCTCTAAAATTTCTGTATGCAGTGAAGGGTGTCTCCAATTATTCTCAAATAGTCGTTTCTGCTTTTCAAAAGCCTTTCGTAATCCATGTCTCTCAATAATTTCATGGAGGTGTTCTGCTAATGGAAGGATTTGCATATCATGATTTCCCAGAATATATAGATGATTTAGCGATATTCCTTTCAAATTGGTCGAGGAACTCTTTTGAATATCTGCCGGTTTTTTCCAATTCCTTTCTTTCATCTTTTGAGGATGTTATTAAATTTTTCTCTTCCAGTTCAAAATCCTTTAGTTCTTCCGCCCTTCCATGCATGTATTTCCCTTTTACAAATTCTATAAAATCCTCAACCTCAGTAAGTTTATCCTCTGGTAGTTTTTTAAGTTCTTCGAGAATTTTTTGATAATGAGAATTTAAAACCTGTGTCATATCCCCTCCTTTCCTACCAAAATAATAGCAAGATAAGGACAGATGAGTCAAGAAAATTTAAAAAACTACAGGTAAGAAAAGGGGACAGGCTGCTTTATTGGGAGGTCAGGTTTTTACAGGTATTCTCCCTTCCCTCAAAATCCAGGGATGGAGGGGGTTGATAACCTGTCTGCCAGTAGCACAGGCAGGATGGAGATAGGGAAATCAAGTTCTAATATCTCCCTCAGCTATAATTAGAACTCTCAATTGACAATTGACAGTTGATAATTGATAATTAACATATGTATTTTTTATACAACTTTATTCTCACTGTCTCAATTATCTTTGTTCTCCCCTGGTGGTTATTTAGTCTATTTAAAGGTAAATACAGGAAGGGGTTCTGGCAGAGGATGGGATATTATTCAGATGAAATTAAAAATGGATTAATTAATCAATCTCCGATTTGGATTCATGCAGTATCAGTCGGTGAGGTTATCGCATCAACTTCATTAATAAAGAGCTTGAGAAAAGAGTATCCTGATATCAAGATTATCCTTTCTACTGTAACTGATACAGGACAGCAAATAGCAAAGGAGAGAATAAAAGAGGCAGATTATATTATATATTTTCCTTTTGATTTTTCATGGTCAGTAATGAGGGCATTGAATACAATTAATCCCATAATCTGTATAATTATGGAGACAGAGCTTTGGCCTAATTTTCTGAAAGAAGCGAATAAGAAAGCTATTCCTGTGGCGGTTATTAATGGCCGTATATCTGAGAGGTCATTTAAGAGGTATAGAATGATAAGTCTGTTTATGAAAAGTGTATTAGAAAGTGTCAGATTGTTCAGTATGCAGACGGAAGATGATGCAAAAAGGATAGTAGCCCTTGGTGCAGACAAAAGGAATGTAAATGTTTCGGGTAATATTAAATATGATAATGAGTTTAAAGATATTGAAGAAGAAAAGGGAAAAGAGATTAAGAATACACTTGAAGTTAATAACAGTGATAGAATATTTATTGCAGGAAGCACACATCCGGGCGAGGAAGAGATGGTAGTAAAATTATATTCTAATATTTTGAAAAACTACCCTGATTTTCGCCTTGTAATCGCACCTCGCCATATTGATAGGGTAGGGGAGGTGGAGGAAATTGTAAAGAAGATGGGATTAGATACTGTCAGGAAGACTGAACTCTTAAAAGGGTCAAGGGTCAAGGATCAAGGGTCAAGTAATACAAAACCTATAATCATCCTCGACACCATTGGGGAGTTAAGTTTTATGTATAGTATTGCTGATATTGTATTCATTGGCGGGAGCCTGATACCCCACGGGGGGCAGAATATTTTAGAGCCTGCGTTTTACAAAAAGCCTGTTATATTTGGTAAATACATGATGAACTTTCAGGAGATTGCAAAAGAGATGATATTATCGGGAGGGGGAATTCAGGTTAATAATGAGGAAGATTTGATAAGAGAGGTAGGGGGTCTTTTAAATAATAAAAAGAAGATGATTGAGATTGGTGAGAAGGGGTATCAGGTTATAATGAAAAACAGAGGCGCCCTTCAGAAGAATCTTGAATTGATAGGGGGGATTATTAGCCACAGATTTACACAGACAAACGCAGATAAAAAAATCTTAAAAAGATTTTAGTCCGTGAAAGTCTGTGGCTGATTTTAATTAATGTTTTATGGTAATTGAAAAAGAAAATCATATTCTTGCTGGCAGTGCGGGCAGGAAGATACCATCTGTAATGGCTACCCAGCACCCTGATAATGCCAGTGTCCCTTACTGGCATAAGACAGAGTTTATCTCTACTACAGATGAGGTGGAGGAGTGCTACCGCTCATTCTGTGATATGGGTTGCGATGAGTATATGTGGGACTGGGAAGGGAAATTTGTAGATGAGGCTGTAATGGACAGGCTCTTTCATCAATACTATGACTATTTCAGCATAAACCACCTCGGCTCAAGTAAATTCCTGACATTCAGGATACCAAATATATGGGAGGAACCCGGCTTCAGGATTGCGAGGGCATTTATGGCAATAATTACCGGCACTGATGCGGCAGGAGAGTTAGGTTTTTCCCATGCCCCTGTCTTTGAGGTAATTCTCCCAATGACAGACAATGCAGAAAAGTTGATTCATATACAGGAGCAATACTACAAGACTGTCCGGCTTACATGCCAGGTATTTTCAACAAGGCTGAGTGGACCTGTAGAGATAAATATAATCCCTTTAATAGAGGGCTCCGGGTCTCTGATAAAATCAAAAAGGATTCTTTTGGAATATATTGATAGATTTGAAAAACGATTCAATCACAGGGTTGAATATATTAGGCCATTTATAGCAAGGTCGGACCCTGCACTAAATTCAGGGATGGTTCCTGCTGTTATTGCGGCTAAGGGTGCCATTTCAGAATATTATAAATTCCAGAATGAAACTGGGGTTTCTGTATATCCAATAATAGGGGTTGGCTCTTTGCAATTCAGGGGCGGGCTGTCACCTGATGCAATAGAAAATTTTATGAATGAATACGCAGGTGTAAGAACAGTTACAGTTCAATCTGCCTTTAGATATGACTTTAATAGGGAGGTATCTACAGCCGCCATAAAACTATTAAAAAGAGATATTTCGCTGAAAACACCCCGTATATTTTCTGATAGTGAGATGAATGATATTTTGGAGTTTGATGGAATCTTCAGGAAGCCATATTGCTCTACAATTGAAAGGCTGGCATCTACAATAAATGATATATCAAGGCATGTCCCATCCCACAGGGAGAGGATTCAGCACACAGGATTATTCGGTTATTCAAGAGGTATTAAGGATTCAAATGTAAGACTGCCGAGGGCAATTTCATTCACTTCGGCCTTTTACTCACTCGGTATTCCGCCTGAACTGATAGGCACCGGCAGGGGGATTCATGATGCGGATAAAAAAGGGATGCTTTCAAAATTGGAATCTATATATCCAAATATAAAAAATGATTTGAAAAGGGCAGGGTGTTTTTTGAATAAGGAAAATTTAAGGATGCTGGCAGCTGCGGATGAAACATGGAAGGATATTATAACAGATGTAGGTATATTAGAGGATTATATAGGCTCAAGCTTTGTTCCGACCTGCACAGACCACTTTATACACAGAAATCATGTATCTAATATCCTCCATATGTGGAGAGAGGGGAGGGAATTCAGGCGGGAGATATTGAGTGCAGGGGTTATAAGAAAGAGTCTGGGATAGCTAATAGCTGATGGCTGATAGCTCATAGCAAAAACTATGAGCTATGAGCTATGAGCTATGAGCTAAAAGAGATAGACCTGAAGGAAATTGAGGAAAGATACTTTGTTGGTATCCTGAAAGAGATAACCGGCGGGAGTATTCAGGATATAAGCCTTACTATGTTAAAAGGGGATGCATCTGACAGGAGATATTTCAGGCTCGGATACAAAACAGAGCTCAAGGCTCAAAGCTCAAAACTCAAAACTTCTGTTATCATTATGGTCTTGTCAAGCCCCAGCCATTCAGAACTTCCATTTATAAATGTTCAGAGTCATCTGAGAAAATGCGGGATGGCAGTCCCTGAGATTTATTATTATGATGAAAAAAAGGGGTTTTTGTTTTTAGAGGATTGCGGGGATATTACATTAGAGGAATGGGTGAAGGGAGCTACCTCCCCCTCCCCCCTCCTTATAAAGGAGGGGATTAAGGGGAGGTCAGCTGCTGAATATTATAAAAAGGCAATTGATTTACTCTTAAATATTCAGATAAAGGGGAGTGATAAAAGTATTGGAGATTGTGTCGCATTTAATCTAAGATTTGATGTGGAAAAACTGATGTGGGAGTTGAACTTCATGATTGAGCACATGATATTCGGGCTTCTAAATAAAAGGATGGATAATGGTGATTTGGATGAGGTGAGGGAGTATTTGTTAGATTTATGCCAAATCCTGTCTAACCAGAGGCAGTATTTGAACCATAGAGATTATCACAGCAGAAATATAATGGTTAAGGATGGAGATTTACGGTTTCTTGATTTTCAGGATGCCAGAATGGGGCCATGCCAGTATGACCTATGCTCCCTCTTAAGAGATTCATATACCGTATTGGATAATAAATTGGTGGATGAATTGATTGAATATTATATCAGCCAAAAGGAGTTAATAGAGGGTGAGAGTATTGACAGGAATGAATTTAGAAGAATCTTTGACTATATGAGTATTCAGCGGAATTTAAAGGCAATCGGGACTTTTGCATATCAAAAAATGGCAAAGGGGAACGATAGATATTTAAAGCACATCCCTCCTACACTTAATTATGTAAAGGTAAATATGGACAAATATGAGGCATTTGCAGGGCTTAAGAAAATTTTATGCAAATATCTTCCTTTTTAATGGGTTATATGATATAAGTCATTTTAATTTTATATGGATTTGGCATATTTTCATTTATAATTCCATCTTTTTTAAATATAAAGGAAATTATAAAATCTTTAGCCACGAATGAACACGAATTAACACTAATATTTTAAAAATCTTTTTTTTAATTCGTGAATATTCGTGTAAATTCGTGGCTAAAATCAGGTTTTTGTTCAGATATATGAATGATATAAATAAAGATATTGAATCTGCTATAACAGACCCACAAACAGGACTCAACAATTTCGCATATTTTCTAAGGCGGCTAAAGATGGGGATTTCATGCTCCCGCCGCCACAAAATACCTATAGTTTCAATAGTCATAGAATTTGATATACATGCAGAGTCTAAGGGTGAGCTTTCAGGTGAAGAAAGGGGAACTGCCTTAAAGTTAATCGGAAATATTGTAAACAGCTCAATCAGGTGGGATTCAGACCTTGCAGGACGCATTGAAGAAAATAAAATAGGGATTGTCCTCATGCAGTGCAAGAAGGAAGAGGCTATGATAGTAGTTAATAGGATTCTTGATAACTTTAAGAAAAGTAATCCTCTGGCTAAAAAAGACGGCAGCAGGATAAATATAGCATTAAAAATGGGACATATATTTGCTGACCTTTCGCATGATTCCCTATCCCTTATGAAAGAGGCTGAAGAAAATATATGCATTAATGCAATAATATGATATTCCTTTTAGACCCGTATAAACAAACCAACTTCAAGATGCGGCAGTGCCTCAAATCTATTGGATACGATGATAAAAGTATCATTGACTTTTCCGACCCCCAGATTGCCATTGAAAAAGCCCACCATGAGCTTGATTTAGGCAATCCTATTAAGATGATTATAGCAGACATATATTTTAAGGGGGACTATACCAGCCTTAAAATTTTAAAAGAGTTTGACCCCTATCCTGCCTTCTGGAAGACACCTTTTGTCCTCTATACAAATGAGACAGATAAGAGTGTTATAGAGCAGTATTCAAGATTTGCAAAGCATATCCCCCTGCTTTATATATTAAAGACCAATAACGATGCAACAATTACGAAGATACTGTCCAATCTATCAAAGACAATTGAAAAAAATATTATTTACATTGATGCAGAGTTAAAGGTTAGAGATATTATTGAACATGGCGATGCTGAAATGATTCCCGGAGTAATTACAGATTTTGGCAAAATCAAATGGGAGAAAAAGGGTATTCAGGGGTATCGCCTGGATGCATTGGTAGGTGAGCTCTACTTTGAGTTCTGGAAGAAGGGAAATAAAAAGGTAAAGGAGATAGAGGGAAGATTATCGTCTATGCCAAGGGAGACTTCTGCCTATGATAAAGTAAGGGCGGAGCTTACCGAAGAGGGCAAGAAAAATAATCCGTTTCTAAAGATGGCAGAAGATACTTTAATTACTGCATATAATGATAATCCTGATTTCTGGAAGACGAACTATATCCTCTATGAGCTTTCTATTGAGAAGGGGGATTATAGAACTGCTAAGGGATACCTTATGCATTTGATTAAAATGTTCCCCGAAGAATTTAACTACTCTTATCAGCTTGGCCGCATATATGCAATGGAGAATGAGTATAACAAGGCAATGGAGTATTTTGAAGACGCATCAAAAAAGGCACTGGGTGAAGGACTTGCAGGGATAAGTGAAGAGGATATTATTGATATTACAAATGAGTCAATGAAGATGGCTCACAAGATACTTGTAAAATCTAATGCCTCAGACTTTACTGATTTAAAGAAGATAAAGGAAGATTCAGAGGAGCATTTTCTGCTTAATATTATAAAAAAGAATAATGCCCAGGTAAGGACAGCCTTATATCAATTAAGCAAGAAGCCTGTTGAGGATAAGGCATTGCATGGAGATTATCAAAATAAGATTGCCGTTACATACAGGAGGAGTGGAGACCATGTTATGGCAATGAATACATATCAGGAGGCGATCAAGCTTGACCCTGAGAACCCGATTATAAGACTAAACTATGCTGCTTGTCTTGCCTTATTGAAGCTGTTTGACCAGGCAATGACAGAGACTTTAAAGGCAAAGGAATATAATAGAGATGATATTGATGAAAATGTAATAAAAAAGGTCATATCCCTCATTGAAGATAAAGATGTTGATGGGATTAAGAGGATACTGGTGTAAAAATGAAAAATGCAAAGTGCAAAATGCAAAATTTTAGAAAAAACCATTAATTTTGAATTTTGAATTTTCTCTGTGGAGGTTTGGGTGATAAAACAGGATGAAGTATTAAAGGCATTGAGTAAGGTTATGGACCCCGATTTGGGGAAGGATATTGTCTCCCTTAATTTTGTAAGGGATATTCAGATTGATGGCGGTAAGGTCAGCTTTAAGCTTGTCCTTACAACTCCTGCATGTCCCTTGAAGGCAAAGATAGAAGGGGATGCAAGGGCTGCGGTATCCTCTATAAAAGGGGTAAAAGAGATTGTAATTGAGACAGGTGCGGAAGTTCCATCTGCAAAGGTACTCCCTGAAAAGGAGAGTATAAAAGGTGTAAAAAATACGATTGCTGTCGCAAGCGGCAAAGGCGGTGTGGGGAAATCCACAGTAGCCGTAAATCTTGCGGCTGCACTTGCGAACAGCGGGGCTAATGTGGGACTGCTTGACCTTGATATTTATGGACCGAGTATTCCCACGATGATGGGGATTAATGAGCCTATTCAGATGAATGCAGAGGGGAAGATGAAGCCGGTCGTAAATTATAATATAAAGATGATGTCTGTTGGGTTTGTTCTTGAAGAAGATGCCCCCCTGATATGGCGAGGTCCATTGGTAATGCAAATCGTAAAGCAGTTTTTAAAAGATGTAGAGTGGGGAGAACTGGATTATCTTATAATTGACCTCCCGCCGGGCACAGGTGATGCACAATTGACCCTGGCACAGACAATTCCTCTCACAGGCTCGGTGGTTGTTACAACACCGCAGGATATCTCACTCATTGATGCGAGAAGGGCGATACAGATGTTTGAGAAGGTGAATGTGCCGATTCTTGGAATTGTTGAGAATATGAGTTATTTCTTATGCCCTCATTGCGGCGAAAAAACAGAGATATTCAGTTCAGGGGGAGGAGAGAAGACGAGCCAGAAGTATAATGTTCCTTTGATAGGGAAAATTCCGATTGATACTGAAATAAGGGTAGGGGGAGATGCAGGTAAGCCTATTATTATCTCAAATCCGAAATCGCCTCAGAGTGCTGAATTTATAAACATTGGTTGTGCAGTGGCATCAATGATAAGCATACTGGATATGAAAGAATAAAGACTTGATTTTAGACAGGATATAAAGGATAAAAAAAGCATTCAAAAATTAATCCTGTTAATCCTGTCAAGTTTTTATAATTTCTTTATCAGAATAATGTATAATGATGTAGAGGTTTAAACATGAAAGAATCATTGAGATACTTAAATAATGCAAAGGAGATACTTAAATCTGTTTCTATAGAGAATAATATTTACACAGATATTAAGCCTGTAAGAGAGGCTTTTTCTACTGCCTATCTTGCTATATTAGAGGCGATAAATGAGTATCTCGTAACGAGAAAGGGTTTTACTAAGAAGGAACTTCCAAAATCAGTAGATGCATATAGAGAGGCATTACGGAAGCATATAGCTATTCATAATGGAAAGCTGATGAGGGAGTTTGAAAATCTCTACGATGCCTTGCATATAGCAGGATACTATAGAGGGTTAATCTATGATGCCCGTGCAGTTAAAGACTATCTAAAGGCTGCAAAAGAATTTATTTATAAGATTCATTGATTATTCCCTCTCCCTTTATGGAAGAGGGGTGGAGCCTGCCCCCGAAGTATTTATCGGGGGGTGAGGGGTAAATAATATGGCATCCACATTTCTTAATGTTATGCTTTTTAGCAACAAACAATAAATTTTAATAAGGAGTAATGTCAGTTATGAAGCAAATGGAAAAATTAATCTTAAAAGAAACAAAAGGGCTTCCTCCTAATGCAATAAACGAAGTATTGGATTTCATACAATTTATTAAGAAAAAGAAAGTAAAGAAAAGACGAGAAGATATATTCAAAGATAGTTTAAGTTTAGAATTAAGCTTACTGGATAAAAGAGAATTGTCCCACTTAGAAGAAGAATTTAAAGATTACAAAGAACTATATCCACATGAAAAATAGTTTTGTAACAGATACAATGGCTTTAATTTTAAGACTTGAAAAAAGGAAATTAAACCGGAAGGTAAAAGCTATTTTTGAAAGTGCTGAGAATGAAGATGGAGAAATAATTATTCCAGCAATGGTTTTAGCAGAAGTCGGGTATTTGGCAGAAAGGAGGAAAATTGAGGCGAGCTTAAATGAAGTTAAAAAATATTGTGCAAAATATGAATCGGTTGTTATCGAACCGATAACTGAAGAGGTAATTGAAAAGGCTTTTGAGATTGACGATATTCCAGAACTACATGACAGGATTATTGCAGGAACCGCATTGAAGAAAGGATTTACACTCATCACTAATGACCCAATCATTTCATCTTCAAGATTTGTAGAAGTTATTTGGTAATATAGAAGAAAAGGGGTCAAGAAAAAGGGTCTTGAATTATAAGAATTTGTTATTCTTTTAAGTCGCATTAAGCGGGTTGAATATTAAGTAAATATGATAAGATTCATTGATTATTCCCTCTCCCCTTGCGGGAGAGGGGCGGAGCCTGCCCCCGAAGTATTTATCGGGGGGTGAGGGGTAAATAATATGGCATCCACTTTGCAAAGACAGACAGACAGACAGACAGACAGACAGACAGACAGACAGACAGACAGACAGACAGAATTATCCATTAATGAAAAATCTATGTCCCCAGAAAAACCCTCTCAAAATAAGTCTGTCAAACGGATGGCGATTTATCAATCCCCTATTCTGCTCCTCATCATACTCTCTTTCCTGATTTTTATTACCGAGTCCTTTGTAATGTTTCTTTTATCATTTCTGCCTTCACTTTCTACCTCTCCACGGGCTTACTTCTTAGATGCTGCCCTCCTGATAATTCTGCTCTTTCCGGCCCTTTACATCTTCATGCTGCGTCCCCTCATAAAGGCACGCGATGAGCTTGAAATGCAGGTCAAAGAAAGAACTGCTGAGCTTCGTGATAATGAGGAACGTTATCACTCCCTCTTTGAGCAGTCGCCTTACGGTATCGTTATTGTAGATACAGAGACAGCAAAGACTGTTGAATTTAACGATGTGGCACACAGCCAGCTCGGTTACTCCCGTGAGGAGTTTGCAGGACTCCGTATAAGCGATTATGAGGCAAAGGAGAAGCCTGAGGAGACAAAGTCGCACATTGAGAAGGTATTGCGTGAAGGGAGGGATACCTTTGAGACCATGCATAAAACAAAGGAGGGAGAGATAAAGAATATCTGGGTATCAGTCCAGAAAATAGAGATTTCAGGCAAGCCCTATTTTTACGCCATCTTTCACGATATTACCGAAAGAAAACGAGCAGAAGAAGAGATAAAAACATTAAAAGGATTGATACCCATCTGTGCCTCCTGTAAAAAGATAAGGAACGATAAAGGTTATTGGGAGCGGATAGAATCTTATATCAGAAAACACTCGGATGCGGAATTTACCCATACTATATGCCCGGAATGTGCAAAAAAATTGTATCCTGATATTTATGGCGGGTGAACAGATGAACAAAAAGCAGGTAATTGAAGATTGAAGATTTGTAAGAGTTTCTACTTTACTTTTTTGTCTTAATAGTAATAGTATATAAATAAGTGAAAATTAAGGATATGCCAATTGTCTTAAAAAAAGATGCAAAATATACATATAGCGATTATCTGACATGGCCCAATGATGAGCAATGGGAGATAATAGATGGAAGGGCTTATAATATGAGTCCTGCCCCAAAGATAAGGCATCAAAATGTTGTAAGCAATTTTCATATTGCCCTGAAGACTTTTCCTGATAATAATTGCTATACTGGCATTGCACCAACAGATGTGGTATTTGATGATTACAATGTTGTCCAGCCCGATGTGTTTATTGTGTGCGATAAAAGTAAAATTCTTGAAACCCATATTCGTGGTGCACCCGAATTGATAATTGAGGTAACATCTCCCGCTAATGAGGTAAAGGATAGAAGAGAAAAAAAATCCCTTTATGAGAGATTTGGAGTTATTGAATATGTAATAGTGTTCGTAGAAGAGGAGTATTTAGAGCGATATATTTTAAAGGATAATAAATATACCGGACCTGAGATTTATAACCGTGATGAAACCCTAAAATTGGTAACTTTGCCGATAGAAATCAACATCATGGCAATTTTTAAGGGAGTATAAGTATGGCATCCACTTTGCAAAGACAGACAGACAGACAGACAGACAGACAGACAGACAGACAGACAGACAGACAGACAGACAGACAGACAGACAGACAGACAGACAGATAAATTCTTAGTAGTAAGTTTTTTAAAAGGGGTAGGCTATTATATGGTCTGCCCCGTCCCTTCACCCTTTCAATTCCTTTCAAAAATAATTATAACCATAGTTCTTTTACTCCTCTCTTGTTCTGTGGAAGCCGGGCAAATACCTATGTCAGAGGAGAAGATAGAGGTAGAGTTCAAGCCAAAATTAACCGGCTATGTCGAGGGTTGGTACAGGAGTGATGAGAGCGACCTTTCTACACAGACAAGTGCATCAAAAAAGGTAAATAATGAGTTCAGGGTAAGGAGGGCAAGGATAGATGTCAGGGGGAATGTGACTGAAGAGATAGGTTACAGGATTCAGGGGAGTTTTGATGGCCCCGCTCCTGCCAGCGGGTCTGCATCTGTCAGATTGTGGGACGCTTATATGACCTATAAAGCACATTCACTGATTAATATTACAATGGGTCAGTTCAAATACCCCTTTACATTAGAAGGTCTTGAGGGGATACCTGATATAATCCCTGTTCTTAGAGCCGATTCCATAACTGACATAGCAGGAAAGCTGGGGACTCAGGGTGGTAGTTATAGGGACATAGGCATCATGGTTAATGGTGGTTATAAGGATGCACTTGGACTTACCTATGGCGTGGCTATAATAAATGGAAAAGGGATTAATACAGGTGATAATAACAGAGGCAAGGATATTGTAGGCAGGGTTACCCTCTCCCCTCTCGATGGTTTGACTCTCGGAGGCTCATATTATAGAGGAAAGGGTCAGGATGAGACAGAGACCCTTGAGGTGAATGAAAGCGCCTATGATTTAGAGGCAGAATTCAGGTTGAAGGAGCTCGGTTTCAGTATGAGGGGCGAGTATATCACAGCAGAATGGGAAAATTGGGATGCGGCACAGGGGAAGGCTGTATCAGGGAAGAGGCAGAAGCCCAATGGCTGGTATATTCAGATGGCATATAGGCTGCCGCCTCTGACAGATTTACAGTTACTGGCAAGGTATGAAGATTATGAGAAAGACGGGAATACCCCTGACAGCCATTTAAAGACAACAACAGTGGGTGTGACATATTATTTTAAGGGGAAGACAAGGGTTACAGCGAATTACCTTATCAGGGATGCCCAGGACAGCTCGATTGTTACAGCACAGGAGACAGACGCGGCAGGTCATAGGATAGACAATCTATTCCTGATTCAGATGATAGTGGTGTTTTAAAATGAATAGAAAAATATTCATATCGGTTGTGGTTATCTGTATAATTGCCGGTCTTATCTGGTTTAGCCAAAAACAGGCTCAGGTTAAACGACCTGAGGAATTTAAAGGTATTACAGATAAACTAACGATTGGTTTTTATCCAGCCAATTCAAATGCCCTCCTTTTTATTGCAGAGAGGCAAGGTTTCTTTTCCCATGAGGGGCTGGGTGTGACACTGAGGGCGTATCCAACAGGTAAGCAGGCATTAAAAGGCATGTACGATGGGGAGGTTTCCTTATCCACAGTTGGTGATATGGCAATTGTCTTTAACAGCTTTGAGAAACAGGATTTTAGTATATTTGCCACAGTTGGCAGCTCAGAAAACGAGTTTAAGATTGTTGCCAATAAAGAAAAGGTGAAGGGTCCGGAGGATTTTAAGGGTAAACATATAGCAACTGTGAAGGGCACACAGATGAATTTCTTTATGCACCTTTTTTTACGAAAACATGGTTTATCTGATAATGAATCTCAGATTTCTTTCATGCCTGCAGAGGAGTTACCTCAAGCCCTGGTAACCGGTCAGATAGATGCTGCCTCTACGAGGGAGCCGATTATTAGCCAGGCAAAGAGGCTATTAGGAGATAATGCATTGGTCTTTGAAGAACCCGGGTTCTTTACGGCAACAGCTAACCTGACTGCCCTTAATAATTTTATTAAGGATAAACCCGGCGTAATTAAAAGAATCTTGAAGGGATTGATAGAGGCAGAGGGGTTCATAAGAAGTCATCCAGACCAGGCGATTAAGATTGTGGCTGACAAAATGAAGGTGAGCGAATCTGAAGCAGCCCGTTTTTGGCAAGAACATAACTTAAGGGTTTCACTATCACAATCCCTTATACTTGTCCTTGAAGATGAGGCAAGATGGATAATAGGGAGCAGGCTTACTGATAAAAAGGTGATTCCAAACTATCTAAATTTTATCTATCTTGACGGGCTGGATGCGGTGAAGCCTGATGCGGTTACGATAATACGGTAGCCGCAACCCTGAAAGAACAAAGACCTGATTTTAGACAGGATATACAGGATATACAGCCCCTGAATGCAGCTATCAGGGGCTGTTCATCCTGTCTGAATATTTTTATAATTTAATTTAATGTAGGGCAGGGCTTTAGCCCTGCAAATAACCCCCGACAGAAACAATCGGGGGCTGAAGGCTTGCCCTACGGAAAAAATGATGATGATATGAAGGTTAAGACTAAATTATATATCAGTGTAATAGCCTCTATTGGTATGGCGATTTTAACAGGGGTAGTTTTATTTATATCAATGCAGCAAACGGATGAGGCAGAGGAGGAAAATAGAATAGCCGTTGCGATAGCAAAGGGGGTAAGTGAGCTCCGCTCTATAACCTTTGACTATTTCCTGCAGCATGGAGAGCGGAGTAGAATACAGTGGCAATCAAAATACGATTCTATAACACGGTTAATAACAGAAAAGGAATTTAAGACCCCTGAAGCGCAGATTATTCTACAGAATATGGATAGGAATCTTAAAGGTATCAAACCCCTCTTTTTTGAATTTATTGAAATCTACGAAAAGGGGGGAGGGGTTATAGAGCTGAGGGAGAGATTATCTTCTCAGATTATATTGAGGACACAGGCAATGCTCTCAGATGCCTATCGCTTAAGTGAGGCAGTTCGTAAAGAGATGATAGCTACCCAACGCGTGGGAAATATATTGGTTATATTCACTATAGGAATCTTCGTTGTAATTACAATAGCGACTTTATATGTCTTTAACAGGAGTATTGCGAAGCCTCTCATAAGGCTTCATGAAGGGACTGAGATTATAGGAAGGGGTAATCTTGATTATAAAGTTTGGACAGGCACAAAGGATGAGATAGGTCAGTTTTCAAGTGTATTTGACAGGATGGTAGAGAATTTAAAGGCTGTTATGGCATCCCGTGATGAATTGAACAGGGAGATTGAAGAGCGTAAACAGGCAGAGGAGCGGTATAGAACCGTTATCCAGATTGCAATGGATGGCTTCTGGCTTGTGGATAATCATGGACATATAATTGATGTAAATGATGCAGCATGCAGTATGATAGGTTATACCCGTGATGAGTTATTGAATATGAGTATCCCGGATATTGAGGCAAAAGAGAGTCTTGAAGATACTGCACGACACATCAGGAAGGTAATGGAGGCTGGCTCTGACCGATTTGAAACCCGCCACAGATGTAAGGATGGAAGGATTATTGACATTGAGTCCAGCACGATTTATAGAGATATTAATGGTGGGCAGTTCATTGCATTTCTCCGGGACATAACAGACCGTAAGCTTGCCATGGAAAAGATAATACGCTATTCAGAAGACCTGAGCCGTTCCAATGAGGAATTACAGCAGTTTGCCTATATTGCCTCCCACGATTTGCAGGAGCCTTTGCGTATGGTGGCAAGCTATGTAAAGTTAATAGAACGGCGATACAAGGGCAGGCTGGATAAAGATGCAGACGAATTTATTGAATTTGCAGTGGATGGGGCAAACCGCATGAAGGAGATGATTGAGGGATTATTGGAGTATTCCCGTGTGAAGACTTACGGCAAACCCCTTGTTCCGACAGATTGCGAGGGCATACTATCCGATGCCCTTAACAACCTCCAGATGACAATTAAGGAGAACAATGCTGTAGTTACTCATGACCCTTTGCCCGATGTTTTAGCCGATGATGTGCAGATTGGCAGGGTATTTCAAAATCTGATAAGCAATGCAATCAAATTCCGAAAGAAGGAAGAACCGCCGCGCATACATATATCGGCACAACAGGAGGGGAGAGAATGGGTCTTTTCTTTCAGGGACAACGGCATTGGCATTAAACCGCAGTATAAGGATGGACTCTTTACCATGTTTAAACGGGTATATAGCAGAAAGGAGTATCCAGGGACAGGCATCGGGCTGGCAGTATGCAGGAGGATTGTGGAACGGCACGGCGGGAGGATATGGGTGGAGTCAGAATACGGAAGCGGCTCTGCCTTTTATTTTACAACAAAAGAAGTGTAAGTGTAAGGTTTTCACTTTCACTTTCACTTTCACTTTATCAAGGGGGGTGAAAGATTATGGCTGATAAAAAAATGGGTAAGATTATCGAGATTCTGCTAATAGAGGATAATCCCGGAGATGCAAGGCTTGTGGTAGAGGCGTTGAAAGAGGGAAAGGTGCGAAACAAACTGAGCATAGTTGAAGATGGTGATGAGGCAATGGAATTTTTACGCAAGGAGGGGAGACATGAAAAAGCGCCACATCCTGACCTTATACTCCTTGACCTTAATCTGCCGAAAAAGGACGGCAGGGAGGTGCTTAAAGAGATTAAGTCCGATGAAAATCTGATGCGTATTCCTGTTGTTATTTTAACAACATCACAGGCAGAAGAGGATATTATGAAGACCTACAACTACCATGCGAATTGCTATATAACCAAACCTGTAGATTTGGACAAGTTCATTAAGGTAGTTGAGGCTATCGAGGGCTTCTGGCTTACTATTGTAAAACTGCCACCGAATGGCATGAAAGGAACAAAGACCTGATTTTAGACAGGATATACAGGATAAAACAGGATAAAAAATATTTAAAATTTAATCCTGTCAATCCTGTCAATCCTGTCAAGATTTTATAATTTCCTTGGACAAGTGAAGGATTATGAATGAGAAATTAAGAACCGAGAAACAGACTGTAAGGGTTTTGCTAATTGAGGATAATCCCGGGGATGTAAGACTGATACAGGAGATGCTGAAAGAGGCAGATTATGCCGGATTTGAGTTATCCTGTGTGGAAAGTCTCGGCGAGGCGCTGAAACTCCTCGAAAAGATTGAATTCGATGTCATCCTTGTTGACCTTGGTCTGCCTGATAGCCAGGGGCTTGAGACACTTAGAAAAATTTATACAAAAGTGTCTGATAGCCCCATAGTGGTATTCACAGGTCTTTCAGATGAACACATTGGCATTCAAGCAGTCCGTGAAGGGGCAGAGGATTATCTGGTAAAGGGAGAGGTGAACCCCAATTTATTGATACGGGTAATTCGTTATGCAATAGAACGCAAACAGATAGAGAAGGAAAAGGAGAGGATTATTTTTGAGCTCAGAAAAGCCCTATCCGATATAAAGACATTGAAAGGATTGATACCCATCTGTGCCTCCTGTAAAAAGATTCGTAATGATAAGGGATACTGGGAGCAGGTTGAAAAATATATCAGGGAGCATTCATCTGCTGATTTTACCCACACTATATGCCCGGATTGTGCAAAAAAATTATACCCTGATTTTATAATAGAGGATAAGTGAGAAAGGTTTACCCCGTTAGAAGTTCATACTTGTGAAAGGGATAAAAAACAACTCGTGGGGAGTCTGCAAATATAGAGACTTCTGACGGGGTTTATAGTAATTTAACTAATGCAGAGATGAGGGCAGCCTGTGCTACAAGCATGGCTGCTACCCATTTGATGGTGTCATTTTTGATTTCAGCCATTTCTCGGCGGAGGTTGGCTTCAAGTTCTTTGAGTCTAAGGTCAAGGTGTTGTCTGGTAACAAGCCGTTCTTCTATGGTTTCTCTGAAGACCTCGGCTATTTCTTTTGCAGCCTTTTCAGATAAATCGGCGCCCTTGAGCCGTTCATATACTTTTAATGTGTCAAATACAGCTTCCATAATTTTAGTATAGGGTTGTTTTATGGAAATGTCAAATTAAAAACTTTAAAACTTATGATAGGAGGAGGAACTATGGATAATCAATCTCATATTATAAAGGTCTTAGTTGTTGAGGATAATCCCGGAGATGTAAGGCTGATACAGGAGATGCTGAAAGAGGGTGATTATTTCAGATTTAAGCTGACCTGTGTGGAGCGATTAGATGAGGCAATAAAGCAGCTTGATGGAGAGGTTTTCGATGTGCTGCTCCTTGACCTCGGGCTGCCTGATAGTCAGAAGCTCGATACACTGAAAAATGTTAATTATAAAGCCCCTCATCTGCCTATCGTAGTAATTACGGGTCTTGCCAATGAAATGTTAGGCATAGAGGCGGTTCGTGAGGGTGCACAGGACTATCTGACAAAAGGGCAGATTGACAGTAATCTCCTGATTCATTCTATACGGTATTCCATCGAGCGGAAAAGAATGGAAAATGAGATCAAAGAGAAATTAGATACGATTGAAAAAATGAATAAATTGATGGTGGGCAGGGAATTGAGGATGGAGGAGCTTCGTAAGGAGAATGAGAGGTTGAGGGAGAGGATTAGGGAATTGGAGAAAGCGTAGGGGAAAAAGATTTGACAAGATAACAGGATAGACATGATATAAATCCAGTTAATCAAAACTATTTATCACAACCTGAAGAAGGTTATATGGAATACAAAAACTTGACTGAGACAATTATCGGCTGTGCTTATCGTGTTTATAATAAAATGGGGTTTGGTTTTATTGAAAGTGTATATGAAAAATGCTTACTTATAGAGCTACATAAAGCAGGCATGGATGCAGAGGCACAAAAACCTATCACAGTTTACTATGATGATGAAATCGTAGGAGAGTTTGTAGCTGATATTATCGTTAATGATACAATTATTTTAGAACTAAAATCAGTTAGACGAGTTGTTAAAGCACATGAAGTGCAACTGGTTAATTACCTTGTTGCCACGGGAAAACCCATAGGACTTATTCTTAATTTTGGGGAAAGCAAAGTTGAAGTTAAACGAAAGGTCAGGGATTTAAAGTAAAAGATATACAGGATGAAACAATTATCATGTTAATCCTGTTCATCCTGTCTAATGTAGCTGAACTATTACATAAAATTTTATGAAGCTTAAAATCCGCACAAAATTCATAATTATATTTTTAACGATACTTTCACCTATTCTATTGATTACTGTAATTGCAGCCTCCTATAGCATCCGTAATATTCAAAAATCAATTTATGAGCTTAAAATCATTCATGAAGAACTAAATATGGTTAATAACCTGCAATTGAGTCTGCAAGAGGTAATAATGCCGGGGAATGACTATATCATTACAGGGGACAGGAAATATCTGAATGACTTTCAAATGGCATCAGCAGAAATGGAAAAGGGATTAAAGGAGGCGGAAGGGTTATTAAACAGGATTGAGGCTGAGCCTTTAGGAATAAAAGAGGAGCATGAGATTCTTAAGGATATAAAGGCTGCATGGCAGAATATAAAGGATATATCATCTGAAATATTTGCAATCCCTGACCCTGTTGCTGACAAAAAGGCTGCGAGACTTATGGAGGAGATGGATTATAAATGGAGTTATCCTGCAATAAAAAAGTTAAAGAGGTGGAAAGAGATAGATACTAAAGAAAATAAGAAGACAGAAGATAATATAAAGAAGGTATTAAGGATGACATGGACAATTATAATAGTCTCCGGTATCATCATGTTTATATCTGGTTTATCCTTTATATTTATCAGCTCAAGACGCTTCACCTCTCCAATAGAAGCCATTTATAAACAGGCAGAGGCAATAGCAGTCGGCGATTTTAACGAGAGGTTAGATATAAAGACAGGGGATGAAATAGAGGGGCTTGGTAATGCCATGAATAAGATGGCTGCACAGTTGAAGGATATATATTCTTACCTCGAAGGGAGGGTTGAACAGTTCCGTGCTATTACAGAGACCTCAAATGATGCGGTTATCTGCATTGAGGAGACTGGTATCATTGTTCTCTGGAATAAAAAGGCAGAGGAGATGTTCGGGTTTTCAGCCGATGAAGCGATGGGGAAAGATTTGCATGGGCTTATTGTCCCTGAGAGATACCATGAAAAAAGTATGAAGGGACTGAAACCCTTTTTTGAAACAGGGACAGGACCTCTCATGGGTAAGACTATTGAACAGAGGGCATTACGCAGAGATGGGACAGAATTTCCAATTGAGCTGTCTATAATTGCCATGAAAATAAAGGGAAAATGGCAGGGGGCAGGGATAGTCAGGGATATAAGCGATCGCAAGCAGGCAGAGGAGAAATTAAAGGAGAGGCTGGATGAGCTGGAACGTTTTAAAAAGGCAACGGTGCAGAGGGAGTTTAGGATAAAGGAATTGAGTGAAAGGGTTGAAGAACTTGAGAAAAGGATGGGCAAGGGGTAGTTGGAATCTAAAGTGAATGAACTAAATAAGTAGACATAAATTCTGGTAGTCGCAGGCTTTATGCCTGCGTAAATTCACGCACCCATAAAGGGTGCGCTACCATACATACCAACAAATTTAATTCGTTCACTATAAATCATGACTGAAAATAATCGCATAACTGAATTAGAGACAGAGCTGAAAAGGCTGAAGGAGGAGATTGAGGGGAAGGACTGCGAGCTTGAGAGGTTGAAAGGGATGGAGCATGGTATGGAAGATGAGCGGAGGGCAATGCTCTATATGCTGGAAGACCTGAACAGGTCTAAAACAGAGATAGAACGGTCAGAGGAGAGTCTTAAAGGCGAGATGGAGATAACAACCCACCTGCTGATGATTGCAGAGGAAACTGCCCATGCAACTGATATTGACGGTCTAATAGAGAGGGTAATACACTGCACCCGGCGATTAACAGGATGTGATATATGCCTTTTTTACCTCTGGGACAATAAAGACAGGAAATTCACGCCTGCTCAACAGATGGGACTTAAGACCGAGATGACTCCTCAATTCAGGACAAAAGTTCTGGACGAAGGGATAGAACCCATCAAAAGGACATTGGAGGGGAAGGTGCCGGTTATAATCAAAAATCCCCCTGAATCCCCCTTTGATAAAGGGGGAATTAAAGGGGGATTTTCATGGCTTCCTGACATCAACACCCTCGCAGTAATCCCTCTAATTGGCAAAAGGAGATACTTAGGCATTATAATCTGCAT
Source organism: Nitrospinota bacterium (assembly GCA_016194325.1). Classification (GTDB taxonomy): domain Bacteria; phylum Nitrospinota; class Nitrospinia; order UBA9942; family UBA9942; genus UBA9942. Next base: position 24,727 of record JACQBS010000158.1, read on the forward strand.
CTATTCGGACATCAGGGATATTACCGACAGGGATATGAAGGTTATAAAAGGAATCTCACATCAAGTCTCCACTGCCCTTGAAGATGCAAGATTATACAGGGATTCTATAGATAAGGCAATTGAGCTCTCAGGTAAGATTGAAACTATACGGGTTATGCATGAGATAGACAGGGCGGTACTCTCTACACTCAACCGTAATGAGATATTGGAGATTACAATAACGATGATTTCAAGGGTTGTCCACTGTGAGATGGCAGCGATTTTCCTTGTGGATAAAGATAGAGGGGGTTTTCTTCTGGAGGCAGGCAATTTAAAGAAGGGCTTTATGCCGTTTCAAGACACATCCCTCAGCGAAGTTGTAGATACCATGATGCCGCAGTATGTGAATAACCTATCGGAGGTTTCTGAGATTTTACCTCTGGAAAGGAGTTTACTTGAGGCGGGTTTTTTATCCCATCTAAGGGTTCCGCTAATGGTGAGGGGAGAGGTAATCGGTGTATTATGTATTGGTGCAAAAACTCATTCTGCCTTTACAACCGAAAATCTTTCAGTATTGGAAAATCTGGCATCTCAAATGAGTATTGCCCTGGAAAACTCAAGACTTATTATAGACCTTGAAGATCTCTTCGTTGGGACCGTAAAATCCCTCTCATCAGCCATAGATGCCAAATCTAAGTGGACTGCAGGACATTCCGAGAGGGTTACAAAATATGCCATAGATATTGGAAAAGGGATAGGGCTTTTAGAAAAGGGGATTAAAGACATAGAACTGGGAGGGCTGCTGCATGATATAGGCAAGTTAGGCACTTATGAGGCAATCCTTGATAAAGCGGGGAGATTGACTGATGAAGAATTTAATCTGATAAAACAGCACCCGGTAAAGGGTGCAGAGATATTATCTCCTATAAAACAGATAAGGCATGTCATACCGATTGTAAGACACCACCACGAGAGGTATGATGGAAAGGGTTATCCTGACGGCTTGAAAGGCGAGGAGATACCCCTAATGGCAAGAATTATGTGTATTGCGGATAGTGTTGATGCAATGGGTGCGGATAGACCCTATAGAAAGGGGCTTCCTATGGATGTGATTGTAGGAGAGCTGAAGAAATGCTCCGGCAGCCAGTTTGACCCGGCAATAGTGGATATATTTTTAAAAATCTTCTGATTTAGGGGTGTTCCTCTTAATTACCAGAATGCATTTTTAAATATTTCAATTCCATTTTTGCCTTTGGAAAGGTCTATTGCAACTACATCAAATCTGCAGTCTCTGTTTTTAATCTGTTTCTTTGCAAGGTAATAGAGAGATAGTTTCTGAAGTTTTTTCTGTTTTGAAAAGGTTACTGTCTCCTGCGGGGTGCAAAATGATGATGTCTTTTTAGTCCTGACTTCAACAAAGGCAAGTATATTTTTATCAAGTGCAATTATATCAATCTCTCCTAATTCGCATCTAAAATTCCTTTCAATAATCTTGTATCCTGAATTATTCAGGAAATCAACAGCTATATCTTCTCCAGTCTTTCCCGTCTGCTGCCGATTATCCATAAACGCCTTTAAAGCTATTTCTGTGAATCTCGCATGGCCCGAATTCTTTTATCCTCTCTAAATGATCTTTAGTGCCGTATCCTTTATGTTTGGCAAATAAATATTTAGGATACTTTTCATCATAATCAAGCATCAATCTATCTCTTGTTACCTTTGCAATTATTGATGCGGCGGCAATAGACTGGCTCAATGAATCGCCCTTCTTTATTGTAAGCTGTTTTATGCTGGATTTGATAGGTGTTATTCCATCTATTATTATGAGGTCGGGGGTAATTGTGAGGTTTTCTACTGCCTTAAGCATGGCTTCTTTTGTGGCTTCAAGGATATTCATCTCATCAATTACCTTTGAAGAGATAATACCTATGCCGACGGAGAGGGCTTTTTCTTTAATAATCTTAAATAATATTTCTCTCTTTTCGGGTGACAGTTTCTTTGAGTCATCAACTCCGTCAATAGAGATATTGGGTGGGAATATGACGGCTGATGCCACTACAGGGCCTGCAAGTGGACCCCTTCCTGCCTCGTCTATTCCGGCAATGAATCTATAGCCCTGACTGGAAAATTCAGTATCAAATCCCTGAAGTATACCCATAGAATGAGAGGCAGAATTTTATAGAGGTGATAATCTGAAGGCTAATAACCTTATTCCCTCGCCGTAATCTTCTCTTCTATCCTTGCAGCCTTGCCCTTTTTATCTCTTAGATAGTAAAGTTTTGCCCTTCTCACATGGCCGGTTTTTACAACCTGAATCTTGTCTATGCTCGGCGAATGCAGCGGGAACTTCCTCTCAACACCTATTCCGTAAGATACCTTTCTAATGGTAAATGTCTCCCTAATGCCGCTTCCTTTTTTAGAGATGACAAGACCTTCTAAAACCTGAATCCTCTCTTTTTCACCCTCTACTATCTTGAGGTGTACCTTCAAGGTATCTCCTACCCTGAACTCAGGAATGCCCTTTTTGAACTGCTCTCTTTCAATCGTATTTATTACTGGATTCATTTTTTATTCTCCTTTCTAATTGTTATCTTCCTAACAATCTATCCAATATTATGGCTATTGCCCCCCTTACAGGGAGGTGATTATAATCTGTAATCCCTTCAATGGGGGCAAGTCTGTAATCGGCATCATCTATTATGCCCCTTTCAAGCCCCCACCCTGTTCCAAACAGGAATAAAAATATATCTGATTTTGTAAGCTCTGCCTTTAAATTACTATAACTAATACTATCAGGAAATTTCCTTGCGTCTGTTGTTATTATCTTAGGTGTTTTACCTGTTATACTTTTTATATCCGCAGTAATCTCTGCAAGGCTTCCTGTTACAGATACATTTAAAAATGCCTCTCTACGAGTCGGGTTATATTCCGCACCGTAACCTGTTATCCAGTGATTTAATACCCTATGCACCAGTTCCTTCTGTGCCGGCAGAGGTGTTAGGATATAAAATTTAGCAATGCCGTATGTCCTTGCAGTCCTTGCTATATCATGGATATCTAATGTTGTAACCGATGTTACTACTACATCACCCTTTTTATTATATATTGGATAATGAACAAGTGCTATGAATATATTTTTAAATTCCAAATGTCAAACAATCCTGAGCTTTTTATTTGATTTTTTCGGCTCGTATCTCCTCCAGTATTTTCTTGTCCTCTTCTGTAAGTTCAGCCTTATCTAACAAATCAAGCCTTCTATCAAATGTCCTTTTAAGAGATTCTCTTCTTCTCCATCTCCGTATCTTCTCATGGTTACCGGAGAGGAGAATCTCAGGCACCTTAAATCCTCTGAAATTCTCAGGCCTTGTATATTGAGGATATTCCAAAAGGTTATTAGAGAATGAATCCTCCTCAACTGAAGCCTCATCACCGAGGACATCAGGTATCAGCCTTATTATAGCATCTACCAATACCATTGCCGGTATCTCACCGCCTGTCAGAATATAATCGCCTATAGAGATTTCATCATCTACAAAGTGAGCCCTGATTCTTTCATCTATCCCTTCGTATCTTCCGCACAAGATTGTGATTCTGTTTTCCTGTGACAGTTCTCTTGCCCTTGACTGGGTGAGACGGTCTCCCTGGGGGGTCATCAGGATTACCCTTGATTTAGATTCTCTGTTTACTTCTTCAATCGCCTCCGCAAGAGGTTCGGGCTTCATTATCATCCCGGCACCGCCGCCGTAAGGGTAATCGTCTGTAATCTTATGCCTGTCGTGTGTAAAATCCCTCAGGTCGTATATGTTTATCTTAACAATCCCCCGCTCTACCGCCCTCTTGATTATGCTCTCCTTGAAGGGGGATGAAAACATATCAGGGAAGATTGTAACGATATTAAATTCGTGACTACTCAAGCATCACCCACAAGAACAAAAACCTAATAGGACGCAGATGAACACAGATACACACAGATTTTAAAGCCTTAAATCCTTTTTTTCTGTGTAAATCTGTGTCCAATTTTTTTAATTTCCTGTATCTATCTATTCCAATATCTCCAGAACTGCCCTCTTCCTTAATTTTGTCGCCGTGGCACTGAGGATTGTCCTCATAGCCCTTGCAGTCCTGCCCTGTTTGCCAATGACCTTTCCCAAATCTTCAGGGGCAACTTTCAATTCAAGAACGGTAGTCTTCTCACCTTCAACTTCATGGACTGAAACATCTTCAGGTTTATCTACCAGTGCCTTTGCAATGTAAATAATTAAGTCTTTCATGGTTCCTACCTCCACTTTAACTCAGGGACATCTTATTTCTTAGATAGAATTGTCCTCACAGTATCTGAAATCTGAGCACCTTTCTGTATCCATTTCTCAAGCTTTGACCTGTCAATGACAATATCCTTTTGCTCTTTTTTCGGATCGTATCTCCCGATTGTATCTATGTATTCTCCATCCCGAGGGGAACGAGAATCAGCTGCAACAATATGATAGTAGGGTTTCTTCTTTGCTCCTCTTCTACTTAATCTTAAAATGACTGACACTTTATCACCTCCTTTGTTTTCGGTTAAAAGGGGAACATTCCCCTTCCGTTACCCATCAACTGATTAGACATTCCGAATTTTTTCATAAAACCTGGCTTTGAAAACTGCCTCATCATCTTCTTCATCTGCACAAACTGTTTTAAGAGGCGGTTTATCTCCCACACCTCTGTGCCGCTCCCCTTAGCGATTCTCTTTTTCCTGCTTCCATTTATAATTGTATGATTATTCCTTTCCTTCTTTGTCATTGAATCTATGATGGCGGCAATCCTGACAAGTTCATTTTCTTCACCAACTTTTACCTTGCCCATACCGGGTATCATGCTAACTATCTGCTCAATGGGCCCTAATTTTCTTATCTGGCTTAATTGGTCTCTAAAATCCTCCAGTGTGAAAGAATCCTCTCTCAGTTTCTTCTGCATCCTTTGGGCTGCATCTTGATTAAAAGAGTCTTGTGCCTTTTCTATAAGGGATAAGACATCCCCCATGCCAAGAATCCTTGACGCAACCCTGTCAGGGTAAAACGATTCAAATTGGTCTAATTTTTCACCTATACCGATAAACTTTATCGGTTTGCCCGTAACAGACCGTATGGATAAGGCGGCACCCCCCCTCGCATCACCGTCCATCTTTGTCAATACGATGCCGTCAATTCCGATATGCTCATTGAATGTCTTTGCTACATTTACCGCATCCTGCCCTGTCATTGCATCGGCAACAAAGAGTATCTCATGGGGCTTTATCTCACTTTTTATATTTTTAAGCTCCTGCATTAATTCTTCATCTATATGAAGCCTGCCTGCAGTATCAATTACAATGCTCCTGCAACCCTTTTCTGATGCCTCAGCCAAAGACCTCTTACATATATCTACAGGATTGTTTGTTCCATTTCCGTTAAAGACCGGTATGGCAAGTTCTTTACCAAGTATATTGAGCTGTTCTATGGCTGCAGGCCTGTATACATCTGCCGCTACAAGGAGAGGCAACTGCCCCTCCTTTAAAAGTCTCCTTGCCAGTTTTGCAGATGTTGTGGTCTTTCCCGAACCCTGTAATCCTACCATCATTATTATAGTAGGAGGCTTTGAGACAAGGGCTATACTGCTATTTGTGCCTCCCAACATAGTGGTCAGTTCTTCATTGACTATCTTAACCACCTGCTGGCCTGGTGTCAGGCTGGACATGACCTCCTGCCCAACAGCACGAACCTTTATTTTTTCAATAAACTCCTTAACTACATTCAGATTTACATCAGCCTCCAGAAGGGCAATCCTGACCTCTCTCAAGGCATCTTTTATATTGTCCTCATTGAGCTTTCCATAGCCCCTGAGCTTTTTGAAAATTGTCTCTAATTTATTTGTCAGGTTTTCAAACATAAATAATAGTTTAAACATTTTCATCAGGTTTTGTCAAGTATTGACTTTTTATTTGAGCTATGTCAATCTGATGCAATGCTTAAATTCATCCGCGGCTTAGAAGAGAAGGCACTCAAAAGGGAAAATATTGATTTTAATGAAGCATACCAGCTAATTACAGTTGATAACTCTTATGTGTTTGACCTCATTGCATCTTCAAACAGAATAAGAGAGAGATTTAAAGGCAAATCAATCAGCCTCTGTTCCATCATTAACGCCAAGTCAGGCGACTGCACTGAAGACTGTGTTTTCTGTTCACAGTCTGTCCATTATAAAACTGATATACCCGAATATCCCCTTATAAGTAGTGACAAAATAGTTGAAGGGGCAAGATTGGCTATTACACACAAGGCACATAAGTTTGGTATTGTAACCAGCGGCAAGGGAATGGACAATGGAGATGAACTTTATAGAGTTTGTGAATCTATAAGAAGCCTGAAAAGTGAAACCCCGGTTCACAGGTGTGCATCACTCGGCATATTGAGTAAAGATGCCCTTCTTAAACTGAAAGAGGCGGGGCTGCAGGAATATCACCACAATCTGGAGACTGCGAGGAGCTTCTTTTCTAATATATGCACTACCCATACATATGATGAGGATGTTGAAACTATAAGAGCAGTAAAGGAGATAGGGCTTCGGACATGCTGTGGCGGTATATTTGGAATGGGGGAGAGTATAGAGCAGAGGATAGAGCTATGCTTTAAACTGAGGGAGTTGGATGTAGATTCTATTCCATTAAACTTTCTCCACCCCATAAAAGGGACAAAGCTGGAAAATGCGCCATCTTTAAAGCCTTTTGAGATATTAAAGATTATTGCATTATATCGTTTCATACTTCCTGACAAGGATATAAAGATAGCAGGCGGCAGGGAATATAATCTGCGTGACCTCCAATCACTTGTTTTTGCTGCCGGTGCAAATTCTATTATGGTGGGAAATTATCTTACTGTAAAGGGGAGGAGATATGAAGAGGATTTGCAGATGATTAAGGATATGGGGTTGGAGATAAAATAAGAGTCAAAGTATCAGAGTATCAAAGTGTCAGAGCAATATAAGGATGAAGGCTTTGAGCTTATTTTTACTTTGACACTATGACACTTTGACTCTTTGACACTTATTTATGGATTTTATAGATGATGAGCTTGCGGAATTGAAGAGGGAGGGGCTTTATAGGGAATTAAAAATTATAGAAGGAGAGCAGGGGAATAGGGTAAGGATTGGTGGAAGGGAGGTAATCCTTCTTTCATCCAATAATTATCTTGGACTTGCCTCACATCCTGAAATAAAAAAGGCTGCTGTTTCAGCAATAGAGAAATTTGGATGCGGTTCAGGTGCGTCAAGGCTGATTTCTGGCAGTATGGAACTCCATAAGGAATTGGAGGAGAGGATTGCATCTTTTAAGAAAACAGAGTCAGCCATTTTATTTAATTCGGGATATACAGCAAACTTAGGTGTCCTATCTTCTATATGCGGAAAGGGAGATGTAATATTTTGTGATAAGCTGAATCACGCAAGCATTATTGACGGGTGTCTGTTAAGCGGGGCAGAGTTAAAGAGGTATCCGCATAAAGATATTGATGCACTTGAGAGGTTGATTAAGTTAACCCCCCTATCCCCTCCTTATATAAGGGGGGGAGCGAGGGGGGGTAAGAAGAGGCTTATTGTTACAGACGGGATATTCAGTATGGACGGGGATATTGCCCCTTTAAAAGAGATAGTCGTGCTTGCAAAGAGGTATTCGGCTATTTTAATGGTGGATGATGCCCATGCCACAGGCGTTCTTGGTAAGGATGGAAGGGGCACGGGTGAGTATTTCGGATTGAATGACAGTATAGATATAATTATGGGGACATTGAGTAAGGCGGTTGGCTCTTTTGGAGGTTTTGTTGCCGGAAGGAAAAAGTTGATTGAGTTTCTTATTAATAAGGCGAGGAGTTTTATATACACTACCTCCCTTCCGCCATCAGTTATTGCATCATCAATCGCCGCCATTGACATTATAGAGAGAGGGGACAATTTAAGAGATTTATTGTGGAAGAATGTCAGTTATTTAAAAGATGGGCTTACGAATATAGGATTTGATATAATGGGAAGCGAGTCACAGATTATACCTGTATTTGTTGGTGATACTCATAGGGCTGTTGAGATGAGTCAGATGCTCTTAAAAGAAGGTGTTTTTGTTCAGGGGATTCGTCCCCCGACAGTCCCGCAGGGTAAATCAAGACTGAGGGTTACAGTGATGGCAACTCACAGTAAGGCTGACTTAGATACTGCGTTAGCGTCATTTGAAAAGGCAGGAAAAAAACTGGAGATTGTATGACTATTGCAAAGATCAAGATATTATTAGTTGAGAGTGATACTGTCAGTAGAGAGTCAGCAATGAATGTTATGAGCAGTCAGTTAGGGCTTAATGATATTGTAACTGCCAGCGAGGGTGGTGAGGCACTAAACAGGGTTATTGAATATACCATAGATGATGGCATGGCATCCCTCTTTGCAGGCAAGAAGGCTCCAAAGAGATGTGCTATAAACCTTGTCCTTTTAAACTGGAAAATAAATGGAATGTCGGCATGCGATTTTTTAAAAGAGGTTAGAAAACAGTTTGATAAAAAAACTCTGCCGGTTATTGTCATGACACCGGGAGATAATAAAGAGGATATTATAAAGGCTGTCGGGGCAGGGGCAAATAATTTTATAATCACCCCTATAAATTCAGAGACGCTCAACAGGAAAATGGCAGAGGTGCTTGAAAAACCTGCCGTTGTTGAGGCAAAAACATCGCAGCAGAGCCAGTCCAAGCAAAGTCAAACTGCAGGTGTATCGTGGTATGGGAAGATTGAACCTAAAAGTAAGGAAAAGAAGGTAAAAGAGGAGTCTGCCAGATTGATTGGGGCATTCTATGAAAAACCCAAAACATCCCCGGCAAATCAGGAATCAAAGGGAGAAGCCCAAACGATAGATATATCACAGAAGATAGATGGTCACTATCACGAGGAGGTTAATGTGGTAGGCGGTGGGACGAATTGTTATTGGGCAAGGGATGTAGAGGGAAAGGATGTGGTAAATCTGGAGTATGTATCTGCAAAGGGTCGCCCAAGTGGAATACAGGTAAAGGTCATTCCAAAATCAGAGTTTGCTTCAAAATATAAACTATGCACTGAGGATACATGTTCTATTCTGAAAAGACTAAAGGGATAATCAAGATGCAGGATGCAAGATGCAAGAAAGCTCAAAGCTCAAGGCTCAAGGCTCAAAGGGGACTTCTTTCAGTTTTCAGCTTTCAGCTTTCAGCTTGTTTCTTGCTTCTTATTTCTTGCTTCTTGTTCATTGCATCAAAACCTATTCCGCCGATAGAGGTAATAATAGGGCTTTCAAAACAACCTGTGGTCCCAGGCATTGCCATTGTAAATCTTAAAGTAATTCCTCTTGTAGAACATTCAAATATAGATATCCAGATAGAACTCCCTGAAAAACTCAGATTGGTCAGTGGTATTAAAAAATGGAATGGCATATTGGAAGCAGATAAAACAGAGACATTCCAGTATCAGATATATGTTCCTGATAGTAAAACTTACGAGTTAAAGGCGGTTATTATATTGAGGATGATTACTGGCGAGACTGTAAGGAGAGAGGAAACCTTAGAGATAAATCCTGTTGCTAAAAAGAATGAATATAAAAAAAATCATATAAAAGAAGGAAAGGACAGGGGAGTTATTGAGTTTAAGGGAGAATAGAGATACAAGAGGCAAGATGCAAGATGCAAGATGCAAGAAAGTTCAAGGCTCAAGGCTCAAAGGGGACTTCTTTCAACTTTCAGCTTTCAGCTTTCAGCTTTTTTCTTGCCTCTTGTCTCTTGTCTCTTGCCTCTTTTTTTTTGCCTCCTGTGGCAGTGGCGGGGGTGGTTCATCAGGCAGCACATCAACTACTCCAATTAGTGGCAAAACAACGGTTTCAGGTGCAGTCCAGTTTGAGGATAGGACATTTGATTCAACAGGATTTACGGGTACGCAGAATAAGGCAGTAAGGTATGCCGATATTGAGATTGTCAATTCATCAAATTCCAGTGTTATTGCCTCTACATCAACCGATGTAAACGGAAACTATTCTATAACTCTTTCACCCCCCTCCTCAAATGTATATGTCAGATGCCTTACATCCACATCAGTTGGATTTAGTAAGGGGACTAAGTCATACAACATAGAGATTGTTAATGGGAGCAGTAGTGTATATTCAGTAGTCTCTGATGTTTTCAGCGCGGCTTCAGTTGGAACTTATTCAAAAAATCTTACTGCATCGTTGGTTAGTGGTGCAGGAGGACCGTTTAATATTTTAGATGCATTGGTAGACGGGGCTGAGTTTGTAGCTATAAAGAACGGCAGTTTCACATCAAGTAAAGTTAAGGCAGTTTGGTATGACGGTAATACTGATGGGACATATTATAGCCCTGCAACAAATGAAATAAAATTCCTTGGAAAATCTACAGATAATGATTGCTATGATGATATGGTAATACTCCATGAATTTGGCCATTGGGTATCAAATAATTTTTCAAAGGATAACTCTCCCGGCGGAACACATACAATAACAGGACATTACGATATAAGGCTTGCATGGTCTGAAGGGTGGGCAACATTTTTTGGCAGTAGTATCAGGAGTTATGCCGGCTATTCAAATTCAGAGTATTATATTGATACTACAGGCGGGAGCGGTAACGGAAATCTTTTATTTTCCTATGAAATAAAAACACCTTCATATTCATCCCTCGCAACAGGCTCTGATAATGAGTTGTCAGTATCATCTGTCCTTTGGAATATATTCTTATCAGCAGGTTTTAGTGGTGTATGGGATGTATCAAAGAATTATTTACCATCAGCAGTAGAGGTGAGTTTAGAAGACTTCTGGGACGGCTGGTTTGTTAGGGGGCAGGGCATCACGCTCAATCCATACTCTATATTCAGTGCAAGGTCTATTGAATATTCATCAGACAGCTATGAGAGTGACAACAACAGAAGTCAGGCAAAGACAGTAACCCTTGGTACATCTTATCACCACACCTACTATCCTTTAGGTGATGAAGACTGGATAAGTTTTAGTGCTACAAGCGGAATTACTTATACTATAGAAACACTAAATCTTACAAATGGTGCGGATACACATCTTTTTCTTTACAATACTGACGGGGCTACTCTGATTACATCCAATGATGACAGGTCTCTAAGTGGTACTGATAAGTCCTCTCTTATAACATGGACTGCAACTGCAACAGGGACATATTATGTGAGGTCAAAGGCATATTCAGATTCAGGTGCAATATCAACCTATGGCTCTTACAATTTAAGGGTGCAGTAAGAGGGCAGATGACAGAATACAGAATACAGAATACAGAAGGCAGACAGAGCTCATTGCTAATTAATAATATCTGTTGTCTGTTGTCTGTTTCTGTCTTCTTAATTGTTGGATGTGCCACTTCCCTGCCTGTGATACAGCAGACAGGTCATAATAAAAATATAGAGAATAAAAGCCCTGATGCGGATGAACAGAAGGCTAAACAATATGAGACAGGAAACTATCAGCCCTTTTTTGACTATACCTATGATGGAGAGAAAAATATAACCCGATATAATATTTTGGGCCCTTTTATAACAATTGAAAAGGAGGCGCAAAAAGAGGAGAAGATATTCAGGCCATTTTATTCTAAGACAGAAGATAAAAAGGAGGGGACAAGTGATGTGGATGTTATCTATCCCCTCGGCAAATATAAAAGGAATCCTGAGGAGAGTTCATCAAGGTTTACGCCTCTTTTTACATCAAGAAAGGAATTTAAAGAAACAGAAGGGAAGAAAAGGGACTTTGGCTTCTTCCCGGTATTCTGGGGGAGGACGGAGGATGGTGAGGGTTACGGCGGTTTGTTTCCAATTTATGGCGATATGAGGAAGAGGTTTGGCAAGGATGAGATAAAATTTGTTTTATGGCCTATTTATACGAGGACGAGAGATGATAAAACAGTAAATAAAGACTTTATCTGGCCTATCTTTTCAACAACTACAGGTGAAAAGGAGTCGGGATTTAGAATGTGGCCCCTCTTCGGTTATAAGGAAAAGGAGGGTGAATACTCAAAAAAGTTTTTCCTCTGGCCGCTAATCCATTATCAAAATACAGACCTTGATACATCACGTCCCAAGAAATACAGGGCATTCCTCCCCCTTTATGCCTCTGAAACATCTCCTAACAGGGTTACAAAGAGTATCATCTGGCCATTCTTTAACTATCTCCATGATGATGATGAAAATCTTACACTCTGGGATTTCCCATGGCCCATTATTCAGAAAGGGAAGGGGGATAATTTAAATGTTTTTAAAGTATTTCCCATATACGGTTACAGAGATAAAGAACATCTGAACGAGCGCTTCTTTCTCTGGCCTATTTATACATACAAAAGGGAATATCCTGAAGACTCAGAAAAGATAGTCCACAGGTTTTTGCTCATAAGCAAATATGAAAAAGAATTATGGAATAAAGAAGAAAGGGGTAATTTTCAGTTAAGGGTATGGCCCCTTTTTAATTACAAAAGCAGAAAGGATGGGGAGACCATCTTTCACTTCCCGGAGATAATTCCTATTGAGACTGAGGGTTTTGAGAAGAACTATGCCCCAATCTTCAGGCTATATGAGTATGATTCAAATATAAAAGGTGAGATGGAATCAAGATTATTATGGGGTCTCTATTCTCATAAGAAGAATGACTTTGGCGAGTTTATAGATTTATCATTTCTTATATCCTATGAAAAAAGGGGAGACGGGGGGTGCTTTTCAATATTGAAGGGGCTTTTAGAGCTTGGCAAAAAGAATGGTAAAAGCTATTTCAAGGTTTTATACATACCTTTTTAAGGAGGTATATTTTTAAGTGAAAATATTTATATACATTTTTACAAATATTATACTGATTGCTATTTTTGTTTTATTGATGCGGAAGAAAAATCTGCTTTCTTATTTTGACCAGGGAAAATGGTTTCTTACTTTTTTTGCAATTGCAATTATTACATTAATGGATGAGCTGACTTCCATATTTTATGCCCCGAGCGAAGCTTTTCGTTTTATCGGAACAAATGCCATTTTCTACATTGCATTTACTTCCATATTAATACGATTTCTTTCTACAAGAATGGTTGAAATCGGAGAAATTCTTGACGTGAATAATATTAAGGGCGGCGGTGTATATAATTTTTCATATTTAGTTTTGGGCCCTGTTATTTCATTCGTTGCAGTTGCATCAATCATGGTGGATTATATTCTCACTGCAAGTATATCAACAGTAAGCGCTGTTGAAAATGGAACTTCATTTATTAATCTTTCCATTACTGCAAAATTTGTATTGGAAGTTGCAATCATCTGGGCAATTGCAGGTTTGAATATATTAGGCATAAAGGAAAATGCCAAATTTACTTTTGGAATTTTTATTTTTGCTGCATTTGTTTTGGTAAACTTAATACTTGCTGGAATTTTAAATGTTAACTTAAGTCAACTTGCTGTTATGAAAGAGAGTGCAGTTAATTCCACCAAACAGCTTTATTATGGTGGTATATTTAATAGTTACTATATTCTTATTGCAAGTATTTCAAGCTGTATCTTGGCTTATTCTGGAGTTGAATCAGTTTTACAAACATCTGGATTGGTAAAAAGCTGGCGGGATATTGGGAGGGCATATATTTTTCTTGCCCTCACCGTGGGGATTGTTACCCCGCTTATTTCTGCCCTGTCGCTTTCGGAGAATATTAATTTTAAAGAACACGAAACAGATTTAATTACTTATTTTGCCGTGCATGTGGCGAACGTTCCTTTTGGAATGATTGTAGCAGTTTTAGCAAGCATTACATTGATAATGGCTGTAAATACAGCCTATATCGCTTCAAGCGAGTTGATGGAAAGGGTTGCACATCGTTACGGTTTTGATTGGATTATTAAAACTAACAGGCATAATTCTTTGTATAGACTTCATATTGCTAATGCAATCTTATATACCTGTATTATTTTTATTACGAATGGAAGTCAGGGGACACTGGCAGAGATGTATGCATTAGGTCTTGTAGCGAGTTTTGTCATCAATATAGGTTCACTGTTAATATACCGCTATTTTAAAGGAACTAAAGAAGTTCATGCATATAATACCTCTCGGACAGGGACCTTATTTTTATTTTTAATACTTTTTAGCTGTTTTTTATATTTAGCGTATCATAAACCTCATGGAACAATTCTGTGGGGTGTTGCGACAGGTATTTCTCTAATGGCAGGAATTATTGTAGCGCAAAAACGGTCCCCTGAAATAATTGAAGTAGAAAAGGCTGAAAAACCTATGGATTTAATTTTTCATATTGCAGAATCTGATAAAAAAAATGTTCATATTTGTTTTAAAAGGCCCAGAGATTTAGAAATAACTAAGGTTTATGACCTAACTGTATTCGTAAGTTATTTTTCGCCAAGGGAAAGAATCCCCCCAAAAATTTCAGAGAATCATTTCCGATTCCCATTGAAGAAGGCAACTATAATTAATAAGATTAGGGCGTTATTGCATTTGATCTCTTACGAGTTATCTGATAGAAACATTACAGTTCATGTAGGGTGGCCGGCTTCTTCCTGGTTGGATAGAATGTCAATCGGTGTTATGGTTTATAACATTACGAAACTGCCTAATGAGTTTCCTAATCTGAATTTCAAGATTGAATCATTTAAAAAAAGATGAACCTTGTAACAAAATCTTAATTCGGCAATATCTTCTCTAATCCGGAATGAATAGTCTGTAGTCCCGGTCTATAGCTTTATGAACATCTTCAGCCATCTTGAAGTCATACTCCTTAATGTAAAGGCAAGAAACCATGAAGGGGTCTTGAGGCAGATGGCAGGTCATCTGCTGTCATCAATGAAGGAGTGGCACAGGGAAGAGGTTATTCATGCTCTTAAAGACCACGAGAGTATTAACGGTGTCCTATTTGGCTCAAAGGCCGCCATATTCCACAGCCTCTCAGAAAAGATTGATACCATCAAGATTGCAATTGCCGTATCAAAGAGAAATATACCTCACCCGGCTGAAAAAGCCACAGCCCGGATATTCTTCCTTTTAATATCCCCTGTAAAAGAGAGCGGGACCCATCTCCAGTTATTATCAAAACTGGAAGGGCTCTTGCTTAACAGAGCATTTCGTCATGCAATACTTTCCGCCAGGACAATTGAGGATGTGAGGAAGATTATCAGAAGGGAGGAAGAGGCGGGGAGGTCTGTATATATACCTCTTAACAGGTCAGAGGTCTTTTCTGAACTTTCAACATCGGAAAATGGTCTTTCCGATAAAGATGCCCTTCACCGCCTGATGGTTGTGGGACAAAATATATTAAAAAAGGTAGAAAAAGGGCATCTGATAAAGGATTTTTTTTATAACCTCTTTTTAAATCTCTTTGCAGTATTGCTATGGATAGGTGGAATCATGGCATTTGTTGCAGATATGCCTCAACTTGGTATCGCAATATTTCTGGTCATAATCATAAATGCAGTATTCAGTTTCTGGCAGGAATACAAGGCAGAGAGGGCTGTTGATGCCCTTCAGAGGCTGCTGCCGAGGAAGGTTAAGGTGATAAGGGATAGTATTGTTAAAGAAATAGAGGCATCACAGATAGTGCCGGGAGACCTCATAGAGCTTTCTGAAGGGGACAGCATACCTGCAGATGGAAGGCTGGTAAGTGCGGAAGAGATGCGTGTTGATAACAGCCCTCTCACAGGCGAGAGTAAGCCTATTTACAAGGTTGCTGAGCCGGTTGCAGATGGCAAAAACTTTATATGGACAGAGATACCCAACCTTGTATTTGCAGGTACCGGTGTTCTATCAGGCAGCGGCAGGGTTGTTGTTACTGCAACCGGCATGGATACAGAGATAGGGAGAGTTGCATATCTTGCACAGGCAATAAAATCTGAGATGAGCCCCCTTCAAAGGGAAATGGTGAATGTAACAAAGATTGTTACCTTAATTGCAATAGCACTCGGTGCGATATTTTTCTTTCTTGGTTTTACTATTGCAGGGCTTACCTTTGCAGAGAGTTTTATATTTGCAATCGGCATAATTGTTGCGAATGTGCCTGAAGGGCTTTTGCCGACAGTCTCCTTATCCCTTGCTATGGGTGTGCAGAGGATGGCAAGGAGAGGTGCAATAGTTAAAAAGCTCTCTGCGGTTGAGACACTTGGTTCTGCAACAGTTATATGCACTGACAAGACAGGGACATTAACAACAAATCAGATGTGTGTTAAAAATCTTTTTGTTAATGGAAAGCTGATAGAAGTTACAGGTGGAGGTTACGAGCCGATAGGTGAATTTCTGTATAATGGAAAGTCCATTTCAGTTGATGATTTTAAACGAGATGGTATTGACAATCTGTTGACTGCGTCTGCACTTTGTAATAATGCAAATCTATGTCCACCCTCAAAAGAGGTACCTTATTGGAGAGTAATTGGTGACCCTACAGAAGGTGCATTATTAAGCCTTGGTGAAAAGGGCGGCTTGAAGATAGAGACTTTAAGGAGTAAAAATTATAGGGTTGCACATCTGCCCTTTGAGAGTATGAGAAAGAGGATGACAACAATATATGAAGAAGGGGCAAGGGGCAAGGGGCAAGGGGCAAGGATAATAGCCTATGTGAAAGGTGCATCAAATGAGACTCTGAATTTATGCACAAAAATATATTTAGATGAGAAGGTTGTAAATCTTACAGATGAGGAAAGAGAAATAATCCTGAAACAGAATGACAGTATGGCAGAAAAGGGGCTTCGCATTTTGGCTGTAGCCTGCCGTGAGATGGAATATCAAAAGGAATATACAGTTGAGGAAACAGAAAGAGATTTGACATTTATAGGGCTCGTTGCAATGTTTGACCCGCCAAGGGAGGAGGTTAGAAATGCAGTTCATGAATGTCAATCGGCTGGTATAAGGGTTGTAATGATTACAGGTGATTATGGTATTACTGCAAAGACCATTGCAGGGCAGGTTGGTATAGCAAGAAAAGATACTAAGGTTATTACAGGTGAAGAGCTTGACCGTCTTTCCCATCGGGAATTAAAGGAGATTCTTAGAAAAGGGGAGGTAATATTTGCAAGGGCTGCACCAAAGGATAAACTGCGGGTCGTCTCCGCCCTTCAGGATAATGGTGAGATTGTAGCGGTGACAGGCGATGGTGTTAATGATGCCCCTGCCCTTAAAAAGGCGGATATCGGGATTGCAATGGGGATAAGGGGGAGTGATGTGGCGAAGGAATCGGCAGAAATAATCCTGTCAGATGATAATTTTGCAACTATTGTGGATGCGGTGAGGGAGGGAAGGGGAGTCTATGCGAATATTAAAAAATTTGTTACATACATCTTTGCCAGTAATATTCCTGAGATTGTCCCGTTTATAGCCTTTGTTATATTCAGGATACCCCTGCCCCTTACAGTGATGCAAATCCTTGCCATTGACCTCGGTACTGATGTCGTTCCAGCCCTTGGACTTGGTGTAGAACCGCCTGAAAAAGGGATAATGAATCAGCCTCCGAGGCCGAAGGATAAGAGACTCCTTGATTTTAAGCTCCTTGCAAGGGCATATATGTTTTTAGGACCGATTGAGGCCATTTTATGTATGGCAGGTTTTTTCTTTGCATATTGGTTAAGGGGCTGGCAGCCCGGTATGGATATGCCTTCATCGGGCGTCATATATGCCACAGCAACAACAATGAGCCTATGCGGGATTGTTGCCTCTCAGATTGGGAATGTATTTGCATGCAGGACAGAGATGGAGTCTGTATTAAGTGCGGGTTTTTTTAAAAACAGATTGATACTTATAGGAATTGCTATAGAGGTTATTCTAATTCTAATACTTGACTATACGGCTTTATTCCAGAAGATATTTGGTCTTGCACCCTTAAGGTTAAATGACTGGATGCTGCTTTTAATCTTCCCTATAGTTGTGCTTACAGCAGATGAGATAAGAAAATATGTAGTTAGAAAATTATAAAACCACTTAGACAGGATTAACAAGATTGACAGGATTATTTTTTGAATATTTATTATCCTGTTTTATCCTGTATATCCTGTCTAAAATCAGGTTTTTGTTCATGTATAGGAAATTATAAAAAACATATAAGGAGAAAGGGGGAAGAAGATGGAGAAATGGAGAGATTTCTTTTTTCTCCTTTTCTCCAGTTTCTCCATTCTCCTTAATCTTTTTCTTTTGTTCTTGACCGAAAAAAATCTTGACAAAATACTTTATGATGATATATTTTCCCCATAAAGTTAGGAGGGCTTACCTATTCTAAATCTCACCCCTAAACCTGCCGAAGAGTCAATCGGCACAAAGATCGCTCAGTCAGTCAGTTAGTTTAAATTCCTTTAGTAATTTTTCCTACCCTTATCTTCTGCAAAAAGAAATTTATTCAAACAGAAGGGATTTCCTGAAAACCCTCGGAAAATCAGCAATAGCCATCTCTGGAGGAATCAGCGTAA
>JACQBS010000009.1 GCA_016194325.1 Nitrospinota bacterium
TTTCTCCCCTCATACAGCATTATCGTAATTTGATCTCTTTCAGACAAGGTTAGGTGATTGTATCGTTTTGTCATAGACACTTAGGATAGCATTTCTCCTTTCTGCTTCCCAAGTGTTGCACTTCATTGTTGAACTGGCGACATATATATGCTCTCCTCAAAACTTGTCATTATCAACCCATCCTTAAAATCCCCAATGCACGGCTCAGGCGGGTTTCCATTGAGCATACCTATAATCATGGCAGGAAAATCTGCCCCTGCATTTATAGTCAGTTGAATTGCACCCGAAAAACGTGGATTCACCTCAAAGAATGTTATGTCTCCATTTACCTTACACTGAAGATTCGCAGGCCCTATTATATTTAATTCCTCAGACACCCTCACACCCTGCTCTATCAATACATTATCCTTTACAGTCTTCCCTCTGTCACAGACACCCGAGCGTATAACCATCCTCTCCCTCGGTACAACGGACAAGACTTTCCCTTTCATATTGCACAGGACATCTATTGTATATTCCCTGCCTTCTAAAAACCTCTGTATAACAGGTTCTTTTATATACTCAACAAAGAACCTCAACTCCCTTTCATTCCTTACAGGATAGGCATTTATACTCCCCCTGCCAAATCTCGGTTTTATGAAGAGCGGATACTTTACAACAGAATAATCAATCTCATCAGGCAGAAGTGTTTCAGGGAATGGGAGACCCCTCTTTTTAAAAAACTTGAAAGTCTCATATTTATCGTTACAAATCTTACATGTCCTCTCATCAGAAATAAGGATTAATATTCCATCTTTTTTAAATTCATTTTTATATCTTCCAAATGTTGGCAGTTCTTCATCAATAGTAGGAATGACAAGGGTTATATCCTCTTTCTTACATATCTCCTTTATGGCAGGTATATACTCAGGTGATGATGAGAGAGGGACCAAATAATGCCTATCTGTAAAATAAAGGGCAGGAGAAAGGCTGTCAGTATCTGTAGCTATAATTCTCCCGGAGCATCCGTTATTATTTATAGCCTTCACAAAATTCTTAACAAGAGCGACCCTTCTTGATGCCGCAGTTATGAGAATGTTTATGTTTTTACTCATCACTCATCACTCTCCACTCTTAATTCTCTATGAGGGACAGTTTGCACATACATCAGGCACCCTCCCCTCCCTAAAGCCTTCCCTGAACCCCTGATATTTTTCTCCATTGAATATCACATCAATTGAATCTTTAAATATATTTCCAAAATTATAAATTAAAGGGTCCATCCTTAAACAGCACGGTGTTACAAAACCATCATAAGTAATATATATACCGCCATTGGGCCACCAGCATGCCTGAAACTTCTTTTCTGATGTAGTAAAACTAAATCCGAGATTATATCTTTTACATCTATCATCCAATGTTTTCATCAACTCTCTCTCAATCTCAAGGTTATGAATTAACAGGCTTGTGTCAGGGATAGGTGCTTGGAGATTGTTATTTCCTGCCCCTTGCCCCTTGCCCCTTGCCCCTTTGGTATACTGAACCGCCATCACAAATCTTACTTTATCTACACCCAGTTCCGATGCAATCTCCGGAATATCCGTCACCTCCTTCAAATTCCTCTTTGTAATAACAGTATGAATAGAGATTTCTATTGGAATCTTATTTTTATTCCTTATTTCAACAAGACCTTTAATGTTTTTAACAATCCTGTCAAAGTCCGAACCATTTCTCAGTTCTTCAAATTTTGATTTAGTCGCAGCATCAAATGAGATTATACACTGAACAATTGAAGTTAGCAGTTTCATAATATCTATCTTGTCAAGGAGCATTCCATTTGTTGCAATACGGCATACAATCCCCTTAGATTTTATAAACTCCAGCATATCCAATATTTCCGGATTCATCAGAGGTTCTCCAAGACCGAGGAGGCTTATGTCCCTTATGAAAGGCATCATCTTCAGAATATCTTTTAATGTGCTGATTGAAAGATGACCGCGCCTCTCTACCGTCACTGTATCATTAATACAATTCTCACATCTAATATTACAGTATGTAGTCGGCTCTATATGTGCGTGATGAGGAAAATTCATAGAAATTTACAATCTACGATTTTAGATTTACGACCCCCGATAGAATCAGTCAGGGGTCGTAAATTGTAAATCGTAAATCCTATTATCCCTATCACCACTATGACAGACAAGGCTACAGTCATCAATAGTGCAAGGGGATAATAAAAATATCCCCTAACAACCCTTAGAAGCGCTTTCTTAATATCAAGCGCCTTTGTATCTCCTGTTCTGTTGCAGGTAACTATATGCCCGGCTCCTGTGCAAATGGCCAAAGCCATAACATTCTCATATCCTGCACCTGACATATTGTTAAACGGGACTATGACCATATCATATTTCTCCTTGCGGATATTACTGATATATCCTCTAAATATATGAAGGGGGCTGAAGTTGCCTTTTGAATTGTATGGAATTATTCGGTTTATAAAACCAAATCCTTTAAGACTATCAACTGCATGAGGATGGGCTAACACATCTATTTGGATTTTAGAAGTAATTCCGCACTCCGCATTTCGCACTCCGCACTTAAATCTCTCCATCACTCTCTCAAAAGACAGGGCTAAATGCTGAATTGATGTTGATTTTATAAAAAGTATTTTCATATATACGCCGTAAATGCCCATCGGATAGGTATCCTGGCATTTTTTATTATATTTATATCAATTACAAACCTATTTGATAAGACCATAGAAAATCCCAAAATAGCATCTAATATTGCCTTCATGTAAATAAAGGTCCTCTGCTGAATGGTTGACAGAGATGCATAGAAAAAGAGTAAGATAGTAGATACAAATGCATATCTTATTGGATAAAAACGCCATATCAGCCACAAAAGATTTCTTGTATAAAAGTAGGGTGCAGAACTGCTCAAACGGCTGCTTGCAGATGTTTTATGATATGCAATAATCTCAGGATGAAATTTAATCTTATATCCTGATTGCAATATCCTGAAGGCATGGTCCTGCTCATTAAAATATAAAAAATACGGCTCAAACAGATAACCTGCCCTCTCTAAACATTCCTTTCTTATGCCAACCCCCGCACCATTGTATCCATAAACATCTCTTCCTCTCCTTAAATTGAATTGAGTTGTTAGTTGTAAGTTGTTAGTTGTAAGTTGTGAGTTATGCACCTCAAAAGCAACTGCCCCTATCTTATTATCAGACTCAAAGATTTTAACCATCCTCTCAATGGCATTCCTCTCAGGAAACGAATCACTATCCAGTAAGACTATATACTCACCCCTCGCCTTTCTCATACCTATATTGTATCCACCAATACCTATATTCTTTTCCAGTCTTATAAAAATCACATCAGGAAATTTTTCCTTTATAACGGCAGGAGTCCCATCCTCAGAATTATTATCCACAACTATAATCTCCATACCCCCCCTCTCCCACCCTTCTAAAGGTGGGGATGAAGTGGGGGTATTATGGCCACGATAAATATAGGTTGACTTTTTAACTTCATCAATGGTCTTTATTAAATCATCCTTCCTGTTCCATGTAAGAATTACAATACTTACCATAAAAATTTTATACAATAGCAACTTCTAATGGAATTGATTGGACTTCTTCGGGCTTATCTTTTTTTAGATAATTTATCTTCTCAAATCCAATAATCTCTCCATTTTCATCTTTCTTGATAATAATGCCATTGCCTAATTCCTCATTGATGCAGGGTCTTGGTTTCTCAAACCAAACATCAAGAGTATTGCCTACTTTATCGTAAGTGATAGTTATCTTTTCCATACAATCTCTCCCTCCTTTATCTTATCAGTTAAATATGCTGTTATTATAAATCCTTCTCCGTTTAAATGTCTTGCAACAACACAGATAAAATACTTCTGATATGAAGAATAATATAAGTAAACATTGGGGTCTTCAGAACTTCTTCTTATCTCAAAAGGTTCTGATAAACAATTCTTCACCTCAGACTCTTTCCCATCAATCTCTGGATGTTTAAGCTTTGAAATAAGCTCCCAGTGGCTATGAGTCGTCCTGATAATTTTACCTGAAACAGTTTTGACCTCAAAATAAATAGCCATTAAAATTATGTTTGTCCTTTCCCACCAACTGTCCTGATAAATTCTAAAATCTTAAATGGAGATTCAGACTCACTATCTTTATGAACATAACCGCTTGGCTGAGATGAAAAAATTGATTGTGTTGTTTGAAGTATGACGGCATTCTTTGTAGCCGGATCACTTTTAGCAGCTTCAATAAATAACTCAAAAGTTTGTAATGCATTATGGCGATGCTTATTGACAATATAGTTGTGGCGATTTGTATTATAATTCTTTGCAGACCAGACTAAAGCAAAATACAAGGTAGAAAAAATGATAAGCTTAGGAATAGAATAATGTATAGCTTCGGCAGTTTTTTCGGGTATAGTTTCCCATTTAAAAAGATGCAAACCAATTAAACCAGCACCACATAACACTATAACAACAGCCCACACAATAGTCGCCCATAACCAGATTTTTGACTTCTTATCATATTCATCAGCCGCCTCTTTAAATGCTATTGCATGTTGCGGTACACCTGCCTCTGCGGCTGCCTTGCGAATTTTCTTGAGTATTTCGTCAGCCTCCTTTGTTGTATTTTCCCTCAAACTATCAAGCTCTTTGTTCATCTTCTCCTGATGTATAATATTTTCTTTGGTTTTTTGCACAAGAGATTCATAGTCTATTCCTTTACGTATAGAGTAAGCAATAATAGGCGAGATTATCTTCCAATGCTCGGGATAACTTTTTTGAGATTCTTCTATGATTTTATCTCTCTCCTGTTCAGGATTGGTATGTTTACTGGGTGTAAAATTTATTATTGCGTTTATACCAGCAAGTGTATCTTTTGCCTTTGGTTTTATACCTCCTAAGGTTTCAAATGGAATGTTATCAAGATCACATAAACTAAGATCATGATATAAATCAAGAAACTTCTTAAAAATAGGAAGTCCCTTTTCAAAATTTAGTTTGTCGATATCTTGTCTCAATAGCATTTCAGGAGTATATCCAGATATATCTTTTAAAAGGATTTTTAATTCATCTTTTTCTGAATTTATTTGTTCAATTGTTACCATTTATTATCACCTCCTATTTATCTAATAAAAGACTTTCCTCTGCTCCCATTTTACCGCTCAATATTGAATGGTCCATGTTATAGTATTCCCACTCACCAAACCTGCCAATGGGGATAATATCATTTTCTCTTAAAAACCTGTGAATTATATCAACCTTTCTCTTTCTCCCCTTTTCAAAGATTATATAGCCATATTTAATATCTAACAAATCACTGACAACTATATCAGAAGCCTTTTTAATAAATTTAATCCTCACAAGGTCATCTATCACCCTTTCTATAAGCCCTTCTTTACCAATTCTTTTAAATTTAGAATATGAGATTTCTGCTGTAATTGAACTCTTTCCCTTCGGCACTACATAGGGTGATGCATTGCTCTGGACAAAGAGCCTCTGAAAGATAACATTCTTTTCAGGATAGTATATCCAGTTCTTTTCTGTAATCTCAGGGTGGTTTATTCCAAGGTTTACACAATAGACAGATGTAAATTCAAGCTCCTCCGCCGCCTTTTTTACATTTTTGGGAACTTTATTGCATAAGGAAATAAGTTGAGGAAGCGGCAGAGATGATATAACTTTTTCATATTCTATCTCCCTTTTATTCCTGACTCCCGACTCCCGACTCCCGACTCCCGACTTTACAGTAATCACTTTCTCCTTTAAATCAAGAGCAACAACCTCTGAGTTAAGTAAAATTTCTGTCCTTTTAAGATAGGGAATGAATGAATCGGCAAATGCCTGACTCCCCCCTTTTAAGGGATAGGCGAAAGTAGAATTTGGACCAAACTCTACTTTCCTTGACTCCACTGCGCCCTCTATTACTTCCTTAACATCAGGCATCATCACCCTGTCTGCAATCCATTCATAAGTCATCTTATTCAATGGAAATGCCCATACCTTCTGATTGTATGGTTTCATAAAATGCTTCACAATCCCTTCACCAAAAGTGGCATCCATCCATTCTTCAAAATGTCGCGGCATCCTTCCGTTTCCATTGTCTTGAGCCTGCCGAAGGGTTGCATTTATGAGTCCAATTATGCAATCCATTATTACATCCTTTGGAAGTCCATAAGTATTAGCCTGAAATGGATAACGGGTATAGATATTTTTTGAGTAAACCCATGCATCACGGTTTCTAAAATTTATATTATTTTTGAGCAGCTTCTTAAACAACTTAAAGGCATATTTATCCTGAGTGAAAAATATATGCCCTGCATAGTCAAAGACGAAACCCCTTATCTCCTTAGACCTCGCCAGCCCCCCTACCCTGTCCTCTTTCTCAATAAGCAGAGATTCGCCTTTCAAATGATAAGCCGCCGAAAGCCCCGCAGGCCCCGCACCAAGAATTGCAATATCAGTTTTTATATTCATTTTTCACACGTTCTTTAAAATTTGTCTCGTGTGGTTTAAAAAAGTAGTGCATTAATCACCTATTCCCCTCACCTATTTCCCCTGCCTATTTTCCTCTTGACATTTATGCGGGATAAGGCGTATATATTAATTAGAAAACGTCCCTCCTCAATGACAAGAGCCCAGCGGCTCTGTCCGTAAATACGGAGTAGTTGAGGAGGTCACTTTTTATAATCATAAAATTCCTTTCCCCCTTTTTCAAAGATATCAAATTCCGATTTTATTAGATGTTGCACCAGAGCATATGAGCGAGTATCGTTTGAATCCCATTTACGATATATAGCCCATCCAAAATAGTCCGCTGCCTGATTGCAAATATCAAATTTTGAATCATGAAAATAGAGAGCAAATGAAACTTTTGCATGTTGTTTTATGAGATACTTAAAAGCTTGCTTAAGAATGCCTCGTTTCTTCCTATCAAATAGGCTGCTGAATACCACAACAACATGGTCGTAGTCATGCCATATAGCACGGTTAAAAGCATATTTAAGCAAGGCTTCGGCAATTATTTTATAAAACTCCAATGGTTGCTTGTGTAATGTCGGATTAGTCTTGTTTTTCTGGGCTATAACAGAATCTACCCTCAGTGGATGGTTGAGTTGAGAAAGAAGAGAGAAGACATTGTTGCGAACCTGCTGTATATCTTCCGAAGCATGAAAGTAACCATGTTCTTCCATCCTTGGACCGCAGGCATAATTAGGTAGCAAATCATAGCGAAGTTTTAATAAAGGCGAACCAATCTCAAAAGGGGTTGTGGCACTCATAACAGTTAAAACAAAAAACTTCGTCCCATTCTGACTGAAATCAAAATTCCCAGATTCGTCTATGAAAAGGTAGAGAGTGTTCATGTTTTGTAATTATAACGAAAGAAATTTCCAAGCAAGTTTATCAAATCATCGCTTAGGATTTTCATTTGATTAACCAGCTTTTCTAATGACGCTTTTTTACTGCATATTAGGTTGTATGCTTCCATAAGCACTTCTTTACCTTCCCTATCTAAGTTTTTAACTTTTACTGGGAAGTAAATACTTTCTTCGTTTGTTTTATCATTTACAAAAATCGAGCCATGTTTAATTTTGTTATAGAACTTTACTAAATTAAGTGATTTCCCATCTCTTGTCTTAAATCTATTGCCAATCATTTCTTTTATATTTTTCAGGATGCCAGCAGTTTCCTTTTCATATTGCTTCTTCGCCTGCTCGGAGCCGCCTAACTCATCAATCAACGATGAGTCTGCTAATTTTAATATTTCAACTCTCGTAGGAAGATTGATTTTTTTCAAAAATACATCAAAATTGATTTTCTCTAATTCGTCCAATTCTTTATATATTTCCTTCGATGAATATTTATAGT
Organism: Nitrospinota bacterium; assembly: GCA_016194325.1. Lineage (GTDB taxonomy): Bacteria > Nitrospinota > Nitrospinia > UBA9942 > UBA9942 > UBA9942. The sequence continues at coordinate 7,894 of JACQBS010000009.1, forward strand.
TATCTTTTTCATTTATAAAAACATCATTTAGCACTTTAAAAAAACTCTTTTCCTTTGATTTATCTTTTAAGGAACAATAAATCATTGCAGTATCTTCAAGCATGCCTATATATTGAGAAATAATCTCAATACCAATTGATTTTTTGACAGCCCAATTGCCTTTATCAAATGATTTTAGACAAACCTCGCAGATAACACATCGATGACTAATATTAAAATTTATATATTGTTCTAAGAAGTCTTTATCGGATATCTTGATTTTTTGAATTCCCATACTTACCCCTACAAAAATCCGATTTTCTGTCGTTTTGATTCAGTAGGAGTCATCAACTGCCGAATAGCGTCAAAGACAACCCTGAATTTTGCATCATATTTCTTTTCCATCTGATTAAGTTTACGCGCAAGGTCTTTATGGGCTGCCAACATCTCCCTCAGTTTCACAAATGCCTTCATTATTGCTATATTTACCTGAATTGCCCTTTTGCTGTGGAGAACGCTTGAAAGCATGGCAACACCTTGTTCAGTAAAAGCATAAGGATTCGCACGGCGCATACCACCCCAACTTGAAGTCACAATTTGTGATTTCAAGTTTTCAAACTCAATCTCATTCAATTGAAACATAAAGTCAGACGGAAAGCGGTCAATATTCCTTTTAACAGCCTGAACTAAAACTCTCGTCTCAACCTCATAAAGTTCCGCCAGGTCAGTGCTTAGCATTATCTTATGCCCGCGAATCATATAGATTTTTCTCTCAATTACTTCCTGCTGAACAATAATTTCCATTCTTCCTGCTCACCTTTCAGTGTAAAGATGGCTGTATTATTCCATACATACTCTCTGCTACCTTTTCCCATGTCCTCTCTCTTGATAAGTTTATCCCCTCTGATATTCCTTTTAAATCTGGCGACTTTATCTCCCTCTCTACATGCTTTATAAATAAATCGGCATCATGACCTATTTTTATAATATGACTGTAAAATTCCTCCATATCTGGAATTGGAGTAGAGACTATCGGTTTTCCTGCCGCCATATATTCCAACGCCTTTGTCGGATTTATTTTGTCAGTCAGTGGATTTTTCTTAAAGGGCATTATACATACACTGAAATTTTTAATATATGACGGGAGTTCATTATATCTTCTGCCGCCAAGATAAAAGATATTTTTCATATCCGGCAAATCATCCTGTTTCACACCAACAAAGGGACCAATTAAAACTATTGACCATTCAGGATGGGACTCTGCCATCTTTCTTATTAAATCATAATCAAGTCTGTCATCAACAGCACCAACATAACCAACAACAGGCGAAGGTATATCTGCCATTTCATCAGGAAATGCTATTTTTCTGTCATTGCGAGCCGAAGGCGAAGCAATCCCTTTCTTTGAAATTGCGGAGCCTGTTCCGAGCCTGTCTTGAGATTGCTTCGGCTCACTTTGTGAGTCTCGCAATGACAGGCGAGGAATCTCGCTCCTCGCAATGACATTTTTATCTTGAGCCTTTGCGAAATGACTGTAATCAACACCGCATGAAAAGAAATGCGAATTGGAATTAAACTCTCTCTTTTCATCCCATAGCCTATTTGTCCCTGTAAAGACAATATTGCACTTCTCTATCAATCTCCTTTCAGTTTCATCAATGCCTTTAGGTGCCCCATTAAATTTACTATGCTCATCCATAATATCGTAAACAATAAACTTTTCATTCAATCTTCCCATCAGATATATAGACTTCGGTGTATAAAACCACAAAATTATATTTTTAAATCCCAGACTCCATATCTTCATCTTTATCCTGATAATCATCAGAATTTTATTTAAAAATGAAATAAACTTTAATCTCTCTGCAAATGGGAATACAATCGGGAAAAAGATTGTGAGATTTTGATTTACCTTAAAATCCCTCTTACTCTTTCCCCACCTCTTTCTATCCCTTAAATAGAAACGGAAATCAAGAGGGCGGACATACAATATACGGCAGTATTTGGACAACCGGCTCATTATATGGTTTGGCCTCTGCCACCGTGTCTCATCCCAGTAGAGATTTGCACTACAGACTATGTCAAGCGATGGTTGCAAGTTGCAAGTTGCAAGTTGCAAGTCATGAATCATATTACTTGAATCTTGAATCTTTAATCTTGAATCTTTCATTAGAATGTAAATACCTCCTTATACATATCTATAACCTGTTCCCACTCATACTCTCTTGCCCTTTCAATTCCCTTCATACCCATCTCTGCCCTCAAACTTTTATTTTCTATAAGCAGAGCTACTTTTTCAGTAAATCCATCCACATCTCCATTTTCAACCAGAAACCCTGTCTCACCATCCACCACAATATCTTTAAGTCCGCCTACCCTGCTGGCAACCACTGGCTTGCCGGATGCCATTGCCTCAAGTGCCACAATCCCAAAAGGCTCTTCCCACTTAGAGGGGATAACGCAAATATCTGAAAAATCATAAAGCCTGTAAATCTCATCAAATGGCACCCACCCTGTTGATTCTATCCCTTCCTCTTTAAAATCATACTTACTCGTAACTAAAAGTCTTATATTCTTATGTTTCTCTTTTAAATCCAAGAATGCCTTATGAAGTGTAGAAAACCCTTTGGCAGGGTCGCTTACCCGACCATTCATTAATATAGTTGTCTTGGTTTCAGAACCCGGAGTTGAAATCTCAGAATCAAAATCTGAAACCTGAAATTTAGCTACATCAATACCTGTTGGGATAACAGCAATATTAGTATTCCTTATAAATTTTGATAGTATCTCCTTTTGAATATTATTATAGACAACTATGAAATAAGCCTTCTCCAACCCATTTTTTAGTAATGTTTCATAATCGCCAGAAAATATATCTGCCTCTCTCAGTTCTCTATATATAGGCTCATCTGCCTTTGCCTCAAGTTTATCTTTGATACAGTTTTTGCATCTCTCCATATCGTCAAAATATGTATTACTACAAAACCCGCCGTCTCCATTTGAAAGAGTACATTTAGGGCATATAAGGCCGTAGGCGTAAAATCTCCAGATTGTCTTATACTTATTTAACCTCTCAGCAACATAAGGCTTAAATGAATACATATCCCCAAGAAAAACAAACTCAGGTTTATAGTTATCCACCGCCTCGCTTATAATCTTTGGAAAATCTAATTTGTTATACTGAGATAACTTTATAGGCATTTGAACAATCTTAAATTTCATATCTCCATTGCCATTTACAAGCCCTGCAGGAAAAAAGAGTTCGTCTTCTACCAATGGCAAAAAGAATGTAATTTCAAAACCTTTTTCAGCAAGTCCATTCATTAGACCCATTAAGTCAACCGCAGAGCCGCCTGTGGGGGGCCAAGAGAAAAAACTGTCAACAACGGCAATCCTACGATTAGGAAATGAAGGGTTCGAGGATTCAAGGGTGTGAGGATTCAAAAGAAAATCACTTGACCCCTTGACCCCTTGACCCCTTGACCCCTCATATAACCCCCTAAATGCCTCCATCTTTTCTCCCTTTTTGTATAACCTGACTATCTCTACTCCCTTTGTTTCAAGCTCTTTTATTCCTCTGTAGATTGCATCCTGATACTCGTAGGAGGAGATGATAATACCCAAATTGACGATTGACGATTGACGATTGACGATTTGTATTGGTGAATATACTTTATATCCCAAAAACCCTTCTCTCCTTTTAATCTCTGATTTATCAATAAATCCAAGAAAACCTTCTTTCATGTCTATATGTTTCAGCAGTTGTGCAGAATGCTCCCCTGCACCATAGATAAGGAAATTCACCTTCCTCTTTTGCCATTCCCCTATTTTCGCTTTAGCATCCCTTACAAAATTTTTAAATACTTCTGATTCGTAAAACATAATTTAATTTTTATTTTTATTTCATAAGACTAATAAGTTAGTAATGATTTTTATCAGTTTATCCTTTTCTTTTGGGTCGCTTACTGCTATCAAGAGAGCTAAGGCGGTTAAAGCATTGTCATTGATTTTCTTTTCTCCGCTATCCTTGTATAGGTAATTATTTTTATCAAGAAAATAAATAAACAAAAAGGAACCGATACGCTTGTTGCCGTCAGCAAATGGATGGTCTTTGATGATAAAATACAAAAGATGGGAGGCTTTTTCTTCTAAACTTGGATAGAGTTCTTTACCATCAAAGGTTTGATAGATGGCGCTTAAAATTCCTTTGAACCTATTACCGCTCTCAAGTCCAAATAAATCGCTTGCTTCTTTTTTTGCAATTAATTCTTTTTTTACTTCTTCAATTATTGTTTGTGCTTGTTCATAATTCAGAACAAACTTAGCTCTCCCTTTTTCAGCGAGAACAAGTTTTTCCTTGTCATACTGCTCTAATAGTGTGAGGGTTTTGGAATAATTGGCAAGAAGGTTTAAAATTTCCTGTTCCTGTCCTGATAATAATTCGTGCTTTGATTTTTCCTGCAAAAATGATATAGCTTCCCGCAATTCATTAAATTTTTCCTGTGCCTCAAATAATCGTTTTTGATTAATCGTATAGCCTTTTAACAAATAATTTTTCAAGACATTCGTCGCCCAGATTCTGAAATGAATAGCCCTTAAAGAATTAGCCCTGTATCCAACGGCTAAAATCATATCTAAATTATAAAAGGCAACGGGTTTATCAGAATTTGCAATATGCAAAAATTGCACATTGCTTTTTTTGTCAACTTCTTTATCGGCAAAAATCTTGTTTATATGTTTTGTTATAACAGAACGTTCCTTGCCGTATAACTTGGCTATTTTATCCTGTCTTAACCAAACAGTTTCACCTTCAAAACGCACCTGCAATTCAACCTCATTTTTTGAGGTTTTATAAATAATTATTTCGTCTTTTTTAAATTCTTTGTCTTTCATAGAAAACCATTCCTACAAATTACCTCCCCACACACCTACGGCAATAATTCTTTCAATTCGCCTATCCGCCGCTAAGTGCAATCCATAATTTCTAAATGTCAGTTTTGGCGTCTGTACTGGCCTATGTAATACCTAATATCTGTCCCAGTAAAATGTCACAGCATGTCGCAGTAACCTATCACGGCAAGACATAGTTCCTTGTTGGGTCTGTTTTGCTCTTAGCTAATCGCCAACAAGTTTTGAATCTCTAATCCCGAATCTTTGATACATCTTCGCGGTAAAAAGTCCCATGATCATGTTTCTTAATGTCCCTCAATGATGTCTTTAAATGTCCCTTATTTTTTCTATGACTCTCGGCGATAAAACATAGTAGTATGCCCTTTATTTTTTTGCTTTTCAGGTTTTTCAATGTAACTCGTGCAATTTCTTTATCTGGATATTTTTTAAAATATTTTGACTGTGTCCACGAAAACTTTTCTGGAGATAACTTAAAGCATTCCATTGCTATATCTTCTGTATGGATTTTTTTCTCTACGCCACCCAACTTAAAGATAACATAAATAACAATATCATTATTTGATAATTCCTGAGCCAACATTTTCTCCATATTCTTCACAATTTAAACCTCTCCCTTTTCCCAGCCAGAAACTTTGCCTTTGTAAGTTTAAGCTGCTTTTCAATTTCAGAAAAAATCTTATTAACCTCTTCCTCGGTATATTCATAAGAACTCTTATTGGAGCAGTTTCCGAGTATTCTTATTTTTTCAAGAATTTCATTCGTTCTCTTTGATGCCAGCCTTCTAAACCGTTCATTCCTGCTTTCCTGTTTCATAAATTTCCCAAATAATAAAATTATGCATAAAACATAGCACAACTATTTATTAATGTCAAGCAAATATTTTAACTATTTATATAAATAATCAAAATTTATTTTAGTTAATTATGGGAGTTTTCAGTGATCAAGCGAGCATAAAGGGTTTCAGTATATATAGATTTTTCACTTTTATTCTTGTATATTTAACCTATGGGCTATAAACATTCGGTTGACCCAATTTTGTTGGCGGATTTTGTTACTGCACGGAAAGGGGACAGGGTAATTGACCTTGGGACAGGGAGTGGGGTGATTGCTCTTACTCTGGCAAAGAGGTTTAAGGATATTGAGATAGTTGGATTGGAGCTACAGGAGAGTCTTGTAAAGATAGCAAGGGGGTCGGTTCGACAAGCTCACAATGATCATCCTGAGCAGTGCCGAAGGATTGAAATTATAAAAGGGGACATTCGTAATATTAAATCCATTTTTGATGCAGAATCTTTTGATATTGTTGTAGGGAATCCTCCCTATAGAAAGGCTGATGATGGAAGGATTAATCCTGATAGAGAAAAAGCTGTTGCAAGGCATGAGATAGAGATTACCCTCTCTGAATTTATCAAGGCAGGCAGGTATCTTGTAAAAAACTTAGGCTCAGTAAATATCATCTATCATCCTTATAGACTGACAGAACTCTTATCCACAATGACAGAAAACAAAATTACACCAAAGAGAATTCAATTCGTCCACCCAACAACAAATTCTAAGGCGGAGATGGTTATGGTGGAGGGGATAAAGAATGGAAGACATGAACTTATGGTAATGAAACCACTAATACTTCAGTGAATAGTGAACAGTGATGAGTGATTAGTATTTTCTAAACACTAAACACTGACTACTGACCACTAAGCTATGATTCCTTTAATAGTAATCACTGTCGCTACGGTTGTTGGAAAAAGCGAATAATAGACAAATTTCTCTATCTTGCAGCCTCTAAAGGAGCCATTACACTTATATCTTCAAGTGTTGCTATCTTGGAAGCATCAAGTATCTCAATCTCAAGTGGTAAACCCTCATCATCAAGATGAAGAATAACCCCTTCCTTTAAGTCTATTGAATCCATAGGAGTTCCGTCCCTAAGCTCTATTAAAAGAATATCAGCTTCCTTTGAATATTTTATCTTCATAAACGCCACCCCCCTTATAGTAACGACCTATGTATGGGAAATATACTGTAAGTAACACAGGCAATTCTTCTTCATACTCATAGACAGCTCTGACTAAGTGATCGCCATATCTCCTATGAGCAATATATCTATCCCTATGACCAATTATTACTTCCTCCGGCATAAGAAGAGTCTCAACGACTATTTCTTCTCTGATATTCCATTTTTTGATTCTTTCAATAGCATGGGTAAGGAAAAGAATTCTTACATTTTTATTTTGAATTCTTATTGTATAAATCTCACCCTTACTGTGAGTTTGTTTATCAATAATTTTAATTGTTATCAATCCCTTTTGATTTATTATATCACTATGCTTATTTTTCTTCCTGCTATGTTATCTGCTATTACAGGCAGTCTTCCAAAAGTCATATTTCAAAACCTTTTTTCTTCCCATACTAAGCAAGTCCTATCTGTGAAGCCATTAGATTTAGCCGTTGGTTGCAGGCTTTCTTACTTAAATAGTTTTGCTTATATATTTTCTAAGTATTATATGACAATTCGTTTTAAGTACCCATCGATATACTTTACAACCTTTGTAATAAAATTTTTATATCCTCTAAGAGTAATTTCTGTCAATTGCATATTCTTGTCCTCGTGAACAATATCATGACGTCTACCTAATATTTCATTTAATTTGTTTATATCAAACCTTGCATTGTCAAAAATATCTTTTCCTTCGACTTGTTTGAATAAGCCTTTCAACTCATTAAGTCCTTGTTTGCCTAAAGGAAACTGAGTATTTATCTCAAATTCTTGATGAATTGCATTAGTGTCATTACACCAATCACCCAAAATAGATATTATTGAATAAATCTCACGTAACTTCTGATTATTATAAGTGGTAGGGTTTTCTAATTCTTTATTAAGGGGTTTACTCTCAGAACGAATTTTTATTGCATTTAGTCTAAGGTGTATTGGAAGTTCTGAATTTGTTTTTTTTGTCTGTGTCAATTTATAATTAAACTCTTTTAGAATGCTTTCCACATAGACTTGAAATCTAGTTACAAGAAAAACTACACCCAACTTTAAAAAAAGCATTCTATTATCATCATTTCCTTTCTCCCCTTCTTTTTTGGCAAAAGAAATGAGAGTTGCAATTTTTTTCTCTGCAATAAAATAGTCATCTGTTGCTTCAAACTGATAGGACATTTTCTAATGCTTTCAACCAACAATTAATCCTGTAGTTTATAACATCTGTATCCGATGTTCTTTGTGAAATAGATATTTTAAATTTATCATTCTCCTTTAAGAGTTTTCTCAGTAGATTATTCACGTCATCTTTTTTTTCACGTAAGATTTTTTTATCGAACTTTCGAAAACTTATACAAATGAATTCTCCAATTGCTTTATTAAAGCGACGAGTTTTAGCTGTAATGTCCTTGAATGCAATTTGATGCCCGAAGACTTCTATAACTTTTTCAATAGTTTCTTTAAATTCGTCTATTAACTTTTCGGCTTCTTCAGTTGATAATTTTGAACTCTTGTTCATATAATCGTTGATGAAGTTTACCATTCTGCCATTGTAATCCTTAATCATATATTTGTTTTCCTGTTCCTTAATGATTAACTTTTCTTGTAATGCAAAAACCCGCATAATGAATTCCACATCTAAATATCTGTTGTGTGGTTGTTTGAGTTTTAAAATTTTTTGAAAGTCTTTATTCTTGCTTACGAACTCTTTTGCCATATCATTAAGAGGACTCCGATATAAGCAATTTCTCAGTTCTTGATAATTCAATGTTACTGAACCTTTATTCAGTCGCATAAAAATATCATATTTAATATCTGGATGGCTATCTTTTTTAATGACATTAACACGCATTAAACCATCATTTAATAATGACTTAGCTTTGGGAGGAAGGTTTTTATATTTAAGCCCTTCTAATTCTTTTACAATTTCTAAACTTTTAAGCCCGTATTCATTTTGATAATACTGTAGAAGTGAGTTAACTCTTTGCAAACCATCAACTACAAGCCATCTTCCATTTTCTTCCTCGGCAAAGTATAAAGGTGGAATAGGAACATTCATTATCACACTCTCTATTAGCTGAGATGCTCTATCTTCTTTCCAAATAAATTGTCTTTGGAACGGAACCTCTAAAATTATTTTGGGTATATCTCCAGACATTAGACCAACTAAGAATTGAACCGAATAATCATAAGAAGTCGTATTGAGATACCGTTTTTCTTTTGGGACTTCAACTTCCATTTTCTCATCTAAACTTTCTAATGCATCTTTTTTCATCATTTTTTTGTTTACCTCTAAAGAGTTAATAATATTTTAAAAGAAAAATAGGCAAATTTAACTAATAGAAAATTGATTTTTATGGGTAAAGTATAGACCTTATAAAGAATGACTGTCAATCAGATTTTCAAAGATTTTCAAAGCCTTTTAGCCTTTCATTTTCCTTTAATCTTTTGATATAGTAGGCGGTGAGGGGATTTGAGGGGAAAATGATTCCTTTAATAATAATTGCAGGTCCTACGGCGATTGGAAAGAGTGATGTTGCATTTGAATTGGCAAAGAGGCTCAACACAGAGATTATCAGTGCCGACTCCATGCAGGTATATAGATATTTTGACATCGGGACTGCAAAGCCATCCCTTGAAAGGCGAAAAGAGATTCAGCATCATTTAATTGATATTATAAATCCTGATGAAGATTTCAGTGCCGGAGAGTTTAATGAGAGGGCTTATGAGATTGCAGAAGGCTTGAATCATCAGGGGAAAATTCCCATTGTTTCTGGCGGCACAGGGCTATATATAAAGTCGTTAATAGAAAACCTCGGCTGTGGTGTAAGAAAAAATGAGGAGGCACGGGAGAGGATAAAATCTGAATTCAAAGAAATGGGTGAAGAGGCAATGTATGAGAAATTAAAGGGTGTTGACCCCTCTGCTGCAGATAAAATCCATCCAAAAGACAGATATAGAATAGAAAGGGCATTAGAGGTATACTATTCATCAGGAAAGCCAATATCGGAATTTCATAGAGACGAGGGACGAGGGACGAGGGACGAGAGACGAGAGAATGAAAGGTTTACTGTAAAATATTTTGTCCTTAATATGGACAGGAGATTACTGTATAAAAGAATAGAGGAGAGGGTGGATAAGATGATTTCAGCAGGGCTTTTAGAAGAGACAGAAAATATTTTAAAAAGGGGCTATGATAAAAATTTAAAGCCCTTTCAAAGTCTCGGATATTTACAGATGATAAAATATTTAGATAATCCCCCCTCACCCCCCTTTAATAAAGGGGGGATGGGGGGATTTGATTCTGCTGTTCAAGAGATTAAAAAAGAGACAAGGAGATTTGCAAAGAGACAACTCACATGGTTCAGGGGTGTAAAGGATGCTGTATGGATTGATGTTACAGAAGCTGAAAACATTAAGGATATTAGCACGCAGATTTACGGGATGTGTCATGATTTGCAAAGATAGAACAGAAGTCAAAAGTCAGATGTCTGTCTTCTGTCGTCTGTCCTCTGTCCTCTGGTTTCTTGCTGCCTACTGCCTACTGCCTACTGCCTACTGTTTTGCAGAGGATTCTCTTTTAAAGGAGCCTGCAAAATTAATAAAAAAGGGTGACTACAATAATGCCATCCAGATACTTGATTATATAAAGGACAGACATGAAGGAACAATCTGGGAAAAGAGGACACATTATCTTTTAGGTCATGCCTATCTTAAACTTGCAATGAGCCAGAGCCCAGCACCTGAAACAGGCTCTGAGGAATGGAAGGCAAATCAATCAGTCCTGTTTGATGACGCCCTGAAATATCTTAAAAAGGCATCTGAAGAATATCCCCCCCTCTCAGATTACTCGGAATATAATATTGCAAAGATATATTTTGAAAGGGGCGAATACAGTTCAGCCATTGATACATTAAATTCTATCTTACTAAAGTATCCGCTTACGAGATTAAAGGCACGGATAAAATTTGATATAGCAAAAACCTTCTTTATGCTCAAAAATCAACCTCCCCTTTCTCTCCTCCTTTATAAGGAAGGGAATGGGGTGGTCACTGAGATTAAAAATTTTATTACAGAGTTTCCTGCGGATGAGAAAATAGCTGAGGCTTACTATCTCCTCGGGCAAACATTTGAAGGAATGGGAAATAAGTTAGATGCCTACAGTGCCTATCAATTTATATACTACAATTACCCCTTTGATCCATTTTTAGAAATGGCTCTAAGCAGAATTTTGGAATTGAAGAAAGATAATTCCGTTAAATTCCCTCCACCTGAAAAGAAAGATGAAATCAAAAGAATAGAAGGATTGATGAATGGGAAAAATTATAACAAGGTTATAAAAGAATTGGCTGATATTTTAGAACGATGGAAGGATGACCCGCTGAGGGAGACAGCACTTTTTAACCTCGCCCTTTCATATAAATATATTGGAGACGATTCAAAATGCATAGAGAACATAAGGAAGTTTATTAAATATTTTCCAAAAAGTCCGAAGGTTGCTGAAGGACTATACATGATGTCAAAGATTTACTGGAATAAGGGCAATACAAAGAAGGCTATTCCATTCAACGATATTATTATATCAAGATATCCAAAAAATGCCTGGGCAGGAAGGGCAATATATGTAAAGGCAAGAATCAAAGAAGAAGATGATAAATCAGATGATGCCATCACTCTTTATTCAAGGCTGATAAACTTTTCGGGGTTAGGAGAATTATCAGAAGAGGCTGCATGGAGAATCGGGTGGATATATTATCAGAAGAAAGATTATCTTAAGGCAATTGAAAATTTCAAAAAATGTGCTGAATTATTCCCCGACTCTCAATATGCCGACAGCTCACTCTACTGGATGGGAAGGGCAGGAGAAAATTCTGGAAACTCAGAGATTGCAATAGATGCCTATCAGAGGCTTGCTTTATATTACCCATATACTTATTACGGACATAGGGGATATGAAAGACTGATTGCACTCACCCCGCAATCTAATAATCAGCTATCTGTCATCAGCTATCAGCCTTTTGATATCAATAACCAGCTATCAGGCAATTGGGAGTTTAGTAATGAGGGAAAATTTCATATTGAGAAGGCCAATGAGCTTATTGACATGGGGTTTATAGAAGATGCAAGAGAAGAGATAAAGTCTATACCTCTTTCAAATGGTAATAATAATATGCCCGCCCTCCTTTCTATAAGTCAATTCTATTCAAGGGCAGAGGCATATCAAGACTCAATGTCCATACAAAATAATATCCTCAGTAAGCTAAAGAGAGAAGAACAGAATAAGCTGCCAGAGGAATTCTGGAGGCTTTATTATCCGCTGAGCTATTGGGATTTTATTTCAAAATCTGTATCAGAAAACCATATTGACCCGTTTTTAATCTTATCCGTGATGAGACAGGAGAGTGCCTTCAATAAGATGTCACTCTCCTCTGCCAATGCCTATGGATTGATGCAGTTGATACCAAAGACAGGGGAGAGGATATACAGGATGAAATGGGGCGGTGAATTTAAGAATGAAGTTTTATTTGAGCCTGAAATCAATATAGAGATGGGCATCAGCTACATATCAGAACTCCTCCAAATGTATAAAAATAATCCTTCACTTAGCCCGAGGCAGGCACTTATTTTAACACTTGCAACATATAACGCAGGTCCAACTGCTGTTAAAACATGGATTGAAAAATTCGGCACTCTTCCTGAGGATGAGTTTATTGAAAAAATCACATACCCTGAAACGAGGGGGTATGTGAAAAAGGTATTGAGGAATTATGAGAATTATAAAAGGCTTTATGGCACGGAACAATAAAATTGAAATAAAAGATTTGACCGCAAATGTCCTATTTATCAATTGATTGTTCTACTTCATTTGAATGTATCTTTAAATGAGTTAGTGATGCCGACAGCTCACCCAAGATGTCCTCTCTTTGCCCATCTGTCAGGTCTTTAACCTTTAAAGCTTCAATAAGGCGAACAACATGCTGACATTCTTCTTTTAACTCATCAATGAGAGTTCCTAATGTCTTATCTGCATCAATATTAATTCCCTTTGGCAATGTCAATACTTCCATTTTAACCTCCTCATTATTTTTTCTATCCCCTCTTTAAAAGAAGTAATCTCTATCTCCCAATGTCTTATTATACCTTCATCAGGAGAATCTTTCATCCTTTCCCTTTTTATTTTATCTTCATGTTGTCTTATTTGCCTCCTTAATCCCTCAATCTTCTTCTTAAACCTTTTATTTCCCATTTACAAAGAAATACTCATCTTTTATAAGCTCAGATATAAATACTGCAGCCTCTTCCATAAAACTTTTGGTTCTTTCGTAAAAAAGTTGTACAAGTGAATTTATGACAAAGTTTTGATAAAAAAGCATATCAAATTTCAACCTCAAAATAGATAGGCAATTGCTTTAATGATATGTAATATACACCTGTGAAAATAAGGCTGTAAAGAGAAAATTTGAAAAAATATTGATGTCTTGGTTCAATCTTGGGGGCATATTGAAAAACCATAGAAATGTGATAGTATGATTCTTAATACACTTGCCATTGACTAAAATAAAGTTTTGTTAATGGCTTGTTTTGCGCAGGATACACCTTTAACATGGAAGATAATTTTGCCGCTGATTTTCGCTGACAAATATTAAAGCTGTTAATAAAAGTATGTATGACTTGATAATCAAAAATATAAAAATATATGATGGAAGTGGTGGGGAGCCTTTTGTCTCTGATGTAGGGATAAAAGGGGACAGAATAGAAAAGATTGGAAGTATTATGGATGAGATTGCTTCGGCTTCGCCTCGCAATGACAAATTGATAAACGGAGAGGGTTTATGTCTATCACCGGGTTTTGTGGATATACACTCCCACTCCGACTATTATCTATTAATAGACCCACTTGCCCAGAGCAAGGTCAGGCAGGGGGTTACAACAGAGGTTGGAGGGAACTGCGGTTATTCAGCATCACCAATCTTCGGAAGTCCCCTATTGGAGAGGAAAAAGAGCTATAAAGAACAGTTTGGGCTTGACCTTAACTGGACAAAACTTAAGGGATATAACAAAAAGATTGAAGAGAATGGCATCTCATTAAATTACTGCCAGCTCATAGGACATAATACTGTAAGGGCATCGGTGGCGGGAGTTGTTGATAGGAAGCCTTCATCGGATGAGATGAAAGAGATGGAGAGGATTGTTGAGGAGGCAATGAATGAAGGTGCTGTGGGGATGTCAGTTGGGTTTGCCTATACCCCTTCATGTTTTGCAAAAAAGGAAGAAGTAGCAAACTTATGTAAAATTGTAGCAAAGAAAAGGGGCGTATTTACAACCCACATAAGGAGTGAAGGGAGAAATCTGATAGAGTCTATTGAGGAGGTAATAGATATTGCAAGGGTATCAGGTGTCAGGCTTCAGATATCCCATTTAAAAACATTCGGTGAAGAAAATTGGGGAAAGCTTGATAAAGTCTTTGAACTGATTAAGTCTGCCATTGATGATGGTATTGATATTGCCTGCGACCGTTATCCCTACACTGCTGCAAATACAGGGCTTCAGGCAGTTTTGCCTGACTGGGTATTTAATGGTGGAAAGGAAAAGGCAATTGAGAGGCTTAAAAATAATAAAACAAGAAATGATATAAGGGATGAGTTATCAAAAAAGTATCCATCCAACGGTTACTGGGATAGTGTAATGATTTCTCAGGTGGTAACAGATAAGAATAAAGAGACAGAGGGGAAGAAGGTAAGAGAGGCGTGGGGCAAGGGGCAAGGGGCAAGGGGCAGGAAAGGAGACCTATTAGATTTTCTTTTTGACCTTTTAATTGAAGAAAATCTGGAGGTTGATGCAATATATTTTTCCATGAGTGAAGATAATATGAAGAGGATTTTAAAAAAGGATTATGTAATGATAGGCTCGGACAGCGGAGCCCGCTCTACTGATGGGGTGTTAGGGTTAGGACTACCTCACCCTCGGACATTTGGCACTTTCCCAAGAGTATTAGGAAAATATTGCAGGGATGAAAAACTATTTGACCTTCCTACTGCAATTTATAAAATGACCTCATTTCCTTGTAAGAGAATAGGCATAAAGGATAGAGGGGTGATAAAAGAGGGCTGCTTTGCCGACCTTGTAATATTTAATCCTGATACAATTTCTGATATTGCCACTTACGAATCACCAAAGAATTATCCCAAAGGAATTGAATATGTAATTGTGAATGGAAAAATCACAGTAAAAGATGGTGAGCACAGTGGTGCTAAAGCTGGAAGTGTCCTAAAAAAAGGATAGTCTTTCCAAGTTAAGCTTATATTCAACGACCAGCTATGAGGCAATTTCCTATTATTGCCTCTTCTCTTTCTGTCCGGCTAATTGAAGAAATGCAAAGAGACATCTTTTATGCTCATTTTTTGCAATCTTTCTAAAGCGTTTCAAAAATCTCTCCTCTTCAGCAGAGATATATTGTGATAGTGGTTCGGCGACTTTATCATTACTCTCCTCAAAAAAGTAACTTACAGGCACAGATAATTCCACTGCAAGAATCTGCAATTTTTCTGTATTGACCTGATTTGTTCCATTTTCATATCTCTGTATTTGTTGATATGTAACATCTAACTTTTCTGCCAGTTTTTCCTGTGACATCCCCAGTTCTTTCCTCCTCTTCTTTATCCTCTCTCCAATTTCCTTTGCACTTTTAATCTCGTACATTTTTCTCCTCACAATAGAGAACACCTTGTAAAAGGTGTAACTGATTTACAAAAGTATCAATTCCATGCTCTATTATCTACAATGTTATAAGTTGTATTTATGATTTGATAAATACTATGTTATTAGTGTATAAATATCTTGAATTAATAGGTTTTAAAAGAAATGTCAGGAACTAAAATATACAAAAAATTTAGAAAGAAAATTAAAAAAAGCTCAAAGGGGAAAGGAAAATTTATTTTATAGTAACAATTGTAAGTATTTTAGTAAGTTTTTTTATGACAAAAAGTTGCTCCCATGGATGAAGGTATTCTTATGTTACAATATTGGATAGATGAATGTTGATTATATAAACCCATTTCTTGATGCCACTATTAATGTTGTGGAAACAATGGCATTTATAAAACCCCAACAGAACGGGAAACCATACTTAAAAAAGAGGGAAGATCTGACAAAAGGGGATGTTACAGGGGTTATTGGGTTGACAGGGCATGAAAAGGGGTCTATCGCAGTCTCATTTTCAAAAAAGTGTATATTGCGGATTATAAAAGGGATGCTGGGCGAGGAAAAATATTACATAGATGTAGAGGTGCGAGATGCAGTTGGGGAGCTTACAAATATGATTGCAGGAGATGGGAGGAGGATATTATCTTTAAAAGGATATAATTTTGAGGCATCCATACCTATGGTAATTGTTGGACTAAATCATTACATAGAACATAAGACTAAAGGTTTAATTATAGTTATCCCCTTCAAAATAGAAGATAACCCGTTTTTTGTGGAGGCATGTTTTGAATCGCCAGTTCAACAATGAAGTGCAACACTTGGGAAGCAGAAAGGAGAAATGCTATCCTAAGTGTCTATGACAAAACGATACAATCACCTAACCTTGTCTGAAAGAGATCAAATTACGATAATGCTGTATGAGGGGAGAAA
>JACQBS010000155.1 GCA_016194325.1 Nitrospinota bacterium
ACCTTAGCCCCTATTAAGCAAGGTTTGGGCTCTGTTGAGACCCTCTAATTACCAGGATCGGGCAAGGTGCTATATTAATATATGTTTTAAAAAGCACTTTAAAAAAGTGCTTGACAACAATAAACCAGGCACGGAGACACAGAGGAAAACAATAAGGGGAAATAGAAAAAGTATTTTATTTTACCTTTTCTCATCTTTCCATCTTCCCCCTTTCTCCTTAATCTTTTTTGCTTTTGTCTCTATCTGCGACTCTGTGTCTCTGTGGTTAATTAGATTTTTGTTCTTACCACCCTTCACCATCAAGATAAATGGGATGCAAGAGGTCACGGGCAGAGATAACACCTACAATGTTATCGCCCTCTTTGACTGCAAGATGACGAACCTTATGTTTATCCATCATCTCATTAGCCTCTGTAACAGTTTTATTTATATCTATAGTATAAATCGGGCTGCTCATTATATCCCCAAGACTCGCTAAATCCATATCTATATCGTCAGCCACACCCTTTCTTACAATATCCGTCTCAGTAACAACACCTATCAACTTATCGTTTTCTTTGATATAGAGGCTTCCTATATTTTTTTCCTTCATTATTTTTGAAGCCTTACGAATAGTGGTATCATGCGACAGGCTATAAACATTAGGTGTCATTATCTTTTTAACAGTAATCATAATTATAAAATTATAGTGGACGACCCAAGAAAGTTATCATTGCGAGGGCAATAGCCCGAAGCAATCTAAAAAACGAGATTCTTCGCTCTGCTCAGAATGACATGCGAAGGGGTCGTAATGACAAATTGTATGTCAACTTATTTAAGTCGTTCACTATATTCTGCTATATCCTCAGTTATCTTAATCTTAACGGTAGTCTCACACGGTTTCCTCACCTTAAAGCTTATTGCATCTACAGGGCAGACCTGTTCACATAGCCCGCATCTTATACAAAGTTCCAGATTTATCCTGACAGGCGTTATCCCCTGAACTGTATGGGGAATCCCCTCATTGAAAAATCTGTTATGCTCAAGCTCATCAAGCCGCGATACTGTAAGACAATTTAGAGGACACACCTCTTCGCAGTTTCTGCAGAGGAAACATCTGTCCGTCTCCTGAGTCCAGATATGGTTGCACTGGAGGCATCTCTTCGCCTCTAAGATTGCAGCCTCTTCCATAAAACCCTTTTCTACTTCATTAAAACTTGAAACCCTCTCTTTAATAGCAATTGTTACTGCAGTATGCCTATTTATGGTATCATATCCCCTCTCTTTATAGGGATAACCTGCAATAACCTCTTCAATCTCATCTTCATCATCATCCTTCTTCATATCAACGTCCCGTATAAACTTATCTATAGCCATTGCAGTCTTATGTCCATCTGCGATAACATTTATCACATCCCTCGTCCCTGTCAAGAAATCACCGCAGGCAAATACACCGCTGATATTCGTAGTAAATGTATCAGGGTCAACAGAAATTGTCCCCCAGTTTGTCATCCTGAATCCCATGCTGTCAGCTATGAATGACATGTCAGGTGCCTGGCTTACTGCAGGCACGATGATATCCAAATCTATTACAAACTCAGAACCCTTAATAGGCACAGGTTTTCTCCTCCCGCTCTTATCAGGCTCACCGAGTTCATTCTTCAAACACTCCATCCCTGAGATTCTCTTTCCGTCTTTACTCAAAATCCTAACAGGTGATATGAGATACTTAAACTGAACACCCTCCTCTTCAGCCTCTATAATCTCCTTTTCATTAACAGGTATCTCTTCCCTCGTTCTCCTGTAAATGATATATGATTCTGATGCACCAAGCCTTATCGCCGAACGGGATACATCCATTGCTGTAAAACCGCCGCCTACCACCCCTACCCTCTTTCCTTTGAGATTTAGAGGCTCATTCATGTTTACCTTTCTCATAAATGTAGCACCATGAATCAGCCCTTCATACTCTTCGCCCGGTATATTTAACTTAACAGGTTTATGGGCGCCTGCCGCTATAAGGATAGCCTTATACTCCTTCATTAAGTCTTTTACCTGTATCTCCTTTCCAACAGTTGTATTAAATTTTATATCAACCCCAAGGCTCTTTATATAATCCACCTCTGCCTGAATGATATCCCTCGGAAGCCTGTAGGCAGGTATTCCGGCAATCAGCATCCCTCCTGCATAAGGAAGGGACTCAAATACTGTAACCCTGTATCCAAGCCTTGCAAGGTCATGGGCAGTAGTAAGCCCTGCAGGCCCGGCACCTATAACCGCTACCTTCTCCAATGTGCCATAAAATTTTGCAGAGGGCTGTTTACCCCTCTTTCTAAGGGTATAATCTGAGGCTGCCCTCTTTAATGTGCAGATTGAAACGGCCTTATCATCCATCCTCTGTCTGCTGCAGTTTACCTCACAGAAATGCTGGCAGACCCTTCCGCAAACAGATGGGAATGGGTTTGTCTCCCTTATAAGGTCATAAGCCTCCTCAAACATGCCATTAGATATCAGCGTCACATAACCTCTGACATCTGTATGGACAGGACAATTTGTCTGGCACGGAATCCCCTCGTAAAGCTTCGGATTTACCTTAAATTTATATCTCTTACTCATAAAACCTCCAATATAAGTTACAAGTTTCAAGTTGCAAGTTTCAGGTTTTTAATCTTGCATCTTGTATCTTGTAACTTGCAACCTTTTACTTCAGTGATACTAAAAAGTCTGTAAGTCCATCCACCTGTTCATCAGTAAACCTGAATGTCGGCATGAATGAATGCGGCGATACAGACCTTGGATTCTTGAAATGTTTTACAATCCAGTCTCTATCCCTTCTGCTGCCGACATGGGTAAGGTCAGGGGCAATCTTACCGCCTCTCCCCTTCAATGTATGACAATACCAGCAGTTATAATGAATGAATATCTGCTCTCCGAATGGGAGTTTCTCAAACTCTTCGTGTGAGATAGCCTCCTGGAATCTTGCTATAGCCTTCGGCTTAGGCTCAACCCTTGGCTTATATTTATATTTGCCTGGTATTTTATCTTCCTTAAGACCCATTACAAAAACTGTAAGTGCATGAGCCTCATCGGGTGTAAAATCAAATTTAGGCATTATAGTCGGTTCAGATGCCGGAGTAGTTGCAGTAGCTGGGGCACCTGGTGTTATCTTCTGCGGGTCAAGAAAGTGTTGATATGTCCAGCCATGCATATTCTTTTCACCATCTATATGAGATAAGTCATGTGACAACTCAAATTCATGCTCTGTCCTGCTCCCAAACTCAGTTAAATCAGGAGCCAATGTCTCACCTACACCCTTTATAGTATGACAGGTAATACAGGGAACCTCAAGCTTATTTGACACTGTAAGTCTCTTTGCCAGATTAAGCATATCTGCCCCTTTTAGCTCCTTACCCTCTTCATAAGCTTCAGGATGGCATTTCCCACACGAACTCTGAACCATGTTTAAAGGGAGCATTGGATTATCCCAATTCGGTATTCCTCTTGCGTGGGCATCAATCTTCTCGGTAGCCGTCCCCTGCCCTTCATGGCATATGGTACAGCCAATTTTATTCAAATCATGCTCCCTTGCCTTTGCATGATATTTATACGGAAGCGGGGCATCTGCAAACTCAGGGTTATCATAGCCGAGGTGACAGGTTACACACCTGTCTGTAACCTTAATGTCTGCATTCCATAACTGTTTTACTGCGAGAGGAGTCCCTTCAATGAATTTCCTTTTTTCAGGGTCTTTAGTTTTCTCAATCAGGAGTTTTTTATAATCCTGCTGATACCTCTTCCATTCAGTGTCAGTATCCCTGTAAATTGTAGCGCCAAAGAGAAATAAAATAGTAAAAACAAAGACAGCGTATACCTTATTTTGGTCTTTTCTCCAATAGGTTACCAAAACGGCAAGATTTATAACAAGAAGCAGTATGATAATATTATTTAACATAATATCTCCTCTCCAAAAGTATCATAGTAACAAAGTGTCAGAGTGTCCGAGATTTTAATCTTTGACACTTTGACTCTCTGACTCTTTGACACTTTATATATTGAACCACGGAGTAACTATTACATATTTTATTCCAAAGACAAGCCTCAAGAGTATCTTACCGACTACACCAAGTGTAAGAAGCACATGGGTCATCACAAGTGAATACTTTATAATCCCGAGTTCCTTAAAATACTTCTTAAACATAATTGCCGGAAGGGTCATTCCAACTATAAAGCCAATTACGGAAATGGTTATACCAACAGGTAAACTTAGATTATGAAGTTTTGCCTGAGACGCCTTCAGAATCTGGTTAGGATAGGTCCATTCATGCCCGCCCAGCGGATAATCAATAATGGGCCAATATATCTCCCAACTCGGTCCCCTTAAAAGCTGCCCGGTTATAATTAAAAAGAACCATAGGAATATACCAAATGAAAAGAATACAAATTGAAACTTCCGTCTTGAATAGTTGTAGCATCCCTGAACCTCAGGTGCTGTATCTACATAGGGTATGAGTATCAAACCTATGAGAATCTGATTAGGGATAATAACCCCTGCAATCCATGGGTCAAAATAAACAAGCAGCTCCTGCAGACCGATAAAATACCATGGTGCTTTTGCAGGATTAGGTGTCTTTGCCCATTCTGCAGCTTCTTCAAGGGGTGCATTAAAAAACATTGATACTGTCCAAATAAGTATCGTAATAAAAAACATACATAGCAATACAACCCATATAAAGTATGGCCAGGATGCCATCCTATCATATCCCGGCTGGGTGGAAATCATTGCATCAGTCTTTGTCTCTGCCATTTAAACCTCCCCCTATAAAAGTATCAGAGTATCAAAGTGTCATTGTATCAAAGTAAGGCTTTGACACTTTGAATCTCTGACTCTTTGACACTTTATTAAATTACATTGGTCCTGAAAAACCATCTTTTCTTATTCTCCAGAAATGAAATATCATAAGGGCGGTTGCAATCAGCGGCAAACCGACACAGTGCCATACATATGCCCTGACAAGTGCATTAGGTCCAATCCTTGTCCCCCCTATAAGAGCGAAACGAATATCATTATCAATCTGTATTCCGAGATACTTGGAAAACGGCCCCTCATAACCGAGTAATGGTGTTGCTGAAGCCATATTCGTTCCAACGGTAACAGCCCAGAAACCAAGCTGGTCCCATGGAAGGAGATAACCTGTAAAACTCAGCATCAGCGTTATCAGAAGAAGTAAAACCCCAACCGTCCAGTTAAACTGTCTCGGAGGCTTGTATGAACCTGTGTAAAAGACCCTTATCATATGTAGTATTACAGTAAAAACCATTCCATGCGCCCCCCATCTGTGCATATTCCTTAATATTACACCAAATGGAACTACATATCTTAAATCCTTCATATCATTGTATGCCCTATGCTCTTCAGGGACATAGTAGAACATAAGAAGGATTCCTGTTATGGTAAGAAGTAAGAATAGAAAGAATGTTATTCCCCCCATACACCACCCATATTTTATCTTCATCCCATGCACTCCAACCTTTGTGGGGAATATGTGCATGTAAAAGCTGCTTCTCATTACTGCCATCCTCTTGGGCATTGTATCAGGATACCCTACCCTGAAGATGGACTTCCACACAGGTGTGCTTTTTATATATTCAAATATCTTTTTTAAAAAAGGCGGGACAAAAGAAACTTCATTATTGTTATTTAAATTCGTTGACATTATTCACCCCCTCCTCATTATGCTTTTAGTTGTAAGAAATACGGCGGTTTCCAGATAACACCTTTTTCTTCCTCTGTCCAGAAAACACCGAGGGTCTTCTTCTGTGTCTGAAGATTCGCCCTTCTTATACCGAGAAGACCTGTAGTGACTATCATGGAGCCATCAGGTGCAAGCTCTATCTTTGCCCTGTACAGAGGCTCAGGTGCCGGTCCAGCCACCACCTCACCATCTGTATTATAATTACTCCCATGACATGGGCATTTAAAACGAACTTCTGTGGGAAACCAGTTTGGGGTACATCCAAGATGTGTGCATATAGCAACCATTGCATAGATGCCCTCTTTAGTTCTGACCATCCATACCCTCTGGCTCTTCTTCCATCTTTCATCCACAACCGCCTTCTCATTCCCTGCAGGTGCTGTATATTCCTCAGGTTTTCCTGCATTGAATGTACTGGCTGGCTCATAAAGAACCTTTGGATAAAAGAATCTGGCACCAGCAGCACCCGAACTGCCAAAAAATGCAAACAGACCGGTCCACCCCGCTATATTAAAAAATTTTCTGCGGGAGACCCTCTTTTCAAACTCATTTTCCTTATCCATTTTCCCCCCCTCCTCTTTATAAAAAATTATAAATCAAATTCTGGGAAAACAAATTTACCATAATTAAAAATATTGTCAATATTTTTTTAATCTATTTTTAATGTTTTGTTTAGACAAAATGTTATGCCCTGATTATTTTGTGTTTGAGTTTTTATCTTGACACTATTAATATATTGACTTATCTTGAAAATACGAAAAACAAAAACCTAATAAGCCACAGAGACACAGAGGCACAGAGATTATAAGAAGTTAAGAAGTTGAGAGGTTAAGAAATTTTATCCCAACTTCTCATCTTCTCAATTTCTAATCTTCCTTCTTTGTCTTTCTCTGTGTCTCCGTGCCTCCGTGGCGAATTTCTATAATTTTTTATGAATGAACAAAACTATAATTTTAAAGAGATAGAATCTAAATGGCAGAAGAGATGGGAAGAAGATAAGATTTTTAAGGTTGACGAAGACCCATCAAAAAAGAAATATTACCTCCTTGAGATGTTTCCATATCCATCTGGAAAGATTCACATGGGGCATGTGAGGAATTATACGATTGGCGATGTCCTTGCGAGGTTCAAAAAGATGCAGGGATATAATGTCCTCCATCCTATGGGATGGGATGCATTCGGGCTGCCAGCAGAAAACGCCGCCATAAAACATGGAGTTCACCCTGTCAGATGGACAATAGACAATATCAGCTACATGAGAAAACAATTGAATATGCTCGGCTTAAGTTATGACTGGGAAAGGGAGATAGCTACATGCAATCAAAAATATTATAAGTGGAGTCAGTGGATTTTCTTAAAGATGCTTGAGAAAGGACTTGCCTACAGAAAGAAGGGGTTTGTAAACTGGTGCAACTCATGCCAGACCGTCCTTGCAAATGAACAGGTAGAGGATGGTCTTTGCTGGAGATGTGAATCTGTTGTTGTCCAGAAGGAGCTTGAAGGCTGGTTTTTAAAAATCACAGATTACGCAGAAGAACTTCTAAAGGGCTGTGAAAGATTGGCATCAGGCTGGAATGAAAGAGTTCTGACCATGCAGAAGAACTGGATAGGCAAGAGCTACGGTGCTGAAGTAGATTTTCCGGTTGAAGGCTCTGACAAGGCTATAAAGATTTTTACTACAAGGCAGGATACCATCTTTGGGGCTACATTTATGTGCATGTCACCCGAACACCCATTAGTATCCGAACTGGTAAAGGGGACAGGGCAAGAGGATGCAGTAAAAAAATTTATAGAGGAGATCAGCCGTGAAGATAAAAGGATGAGGAGTGCTGAAGAGACGGAAAAAAAAGGGGTATTCACAGGGAGATATGCAATAAATCCGATGAACAAAGAAAAAATACCTATCTGGCTCGCAAATTTTGTCCTGATAGAGTATGGAACCGGTGCTATTATGTCTGTCCCTGCCCATGACCAGAGAGACTTTGAATTTGCAAAGAAATATAATTTACCCATAAGAATTGTGATAGTGCCGGAAATCCCCCCTCACCCCCCTTTAGAAAAGGGGGGATGGGGGGATTTAAAGGAGGCGTTCACAGGTGAGGGGTCTCTTATCAACTCAAGACAATTTAATGGACTAAACAGCAGAGAGGCACTGGATAAAATTGGGGATTATCTCCGGGATAATAAAATTGGAAAAAAGACAGTAAATTACCGTTTGAGGGACTGGGGGATTTCAAGACAGCGATACTGGGGAACACCTATTCCTGTTATATATTGCGATACCTGCGGGGTTGTCCCTGTCCCCTACGAAAATCTTCCTGTGATTCTGCCTACTGATATTGATTTCCCCCCTGATGGAAAATCTCCATTAGTGAACAATGAAAAGTTTATAAAAGTGAAATGTCCAAAGTGTAAAAGCGATGCGAGACGGGAAACTGATACAATGGATACCTTTATATGCTCTTCGTGGTATTTCCTCAGATACACATCTCCAAGATATGAGGATTACCCGGTAAAAAACGAGGCAGTTAAATACTGGATGTCTGTTGACCAGTATATTGGAGGTATAGAGCATGCCGTCCTTCATCTCCTCTACGCACGATTCTTTACAAAATTTCTGAATGATATCGGATTGGTAAATACTGACGAGCCATTCACAAACCTGCTTACACAGGGGATGGTTGTAAAAGATGGTGCAAAGATGTCAAAATCAAAAGGGAATGTAGTTGACCCAGATGATATTATTGATAAATATGGTGCAGACACTGCCCGTCTCTTTATCTTATTTACCTCCCCCCCCGAAAAAGATTTAGACTGGAATGACCAGGGTGTTGAAGGTGCATACAGATTTTTAAACAGGGTATGGAGACTTGTAACGGAGTTCAAGGATTCAAGGGAACAAGGGGGCAAGAAATCGTCACTCGAACCCTTGAACCCTCAAACCCTTGAACCCATAAGAAGGATTACACATATAACCATCAAAAGGGTTACTGAGGATATTGAAAAGAGGTTTCATTTTAATAC
The DNA here is from genome assembly GCA_016194325.1 of Nitrospinota bacterium. Classification (GTDB taxonomy): domain Bacteria; phylum Nitrospinota; class Nitrospinia; order UBA9942; family UBA9942; genus UBA9942. Next base: position 8,757 of record JACQBS010000155.1, read on the forward strand.
TGCAATAAGTGCAATAATGGAATTTGTAAATGTCCTTTATCAAATTCAGGGGTCAGGGGTGAATTCCGAATTCAGAGAGGCGATTAACACTCTTATTATACTCCTCTCCCCTTTTGTCCCCCATATAGCAGAAGAGATGTGGGAGATGATGGGAAACAAGGGGAGCGTAACTAAAGAACCATGGCCGTCTTATAATCCGGAATTTATCAAATCAGAAGAGATGACGATAATAATCCAGATAAACGGAAAGGTAAGAAGCAGGGTTACTGTAAGTGCTGATATATCTGATGATGATTTAAAGAATACCGTCCTCTTGGATATGAAAGTCAAAGAGTGGACTATCCATAAAGAGATTAAAAAATTTGTAATAGTGCCAAAAAAATTGGTAAGTATAGTGATATGACTACAGAAGACAGAAGTCAGAAGACAGAAGTCAGAAGACAGAAAAAATCTTACATCTTGCCTATTGCCTATTGCCTATTGCCTATTGCCTGCTGTCTCTTATTTTCATCCTGCGGTTACAATTTGGTCGGCAAAGGCTCATCCCTCCCTCAAAATATAAAGAGTATCTCCATACCAATCTTCCAGAATAAATCAGGAGAGCCAAATATTGAATTTGAGATAACCAACCGTATAAGGGATGGATTTATAGAGGACGGAAGATTAAAAATGATGGGTGATGGAGATTCAGACCTCATTCTGAATGGAGAGATAATAAGATATTCCCTTAAACCTGTCGCCTTTGATTCAAGGGACAATGCAACAGAATACTGGGTAGAGATAGGAGTAATGATAAAACTGGAGGAGAGGGGAAAAGATAATGTCATTCTCCAGCAGGAGCTTTACACAAAGTGGGATTATAAAGTATCTCAAAGCGTAACCGAGACAGATATCCAAAGACTTGAGGCAATAAGACAGGCTGGAAAGAAACTCGCACAGGAGATAGTAAGTATCGTAATTGAAGGATTTTAAAATACAGTAAGCAGTAAAAAGAATAGAGAGCAAGTAATCTGCCTACTGCTTACTGCCTACTTCATACTATTTGGTTCTTTCGTAATAAAGTTGAAGTCAAGAAATTAAGCTTAATAAAGTTTAGGAATTACAATGAGATAAAAGGGTGCATCGAATTTCAGCCGTATCTGGTATAGTTTTGCTGATGACGAAACTTACCGGAGGTGA
>JACQBS010000164.1 GCA_016194325.1 Nitrospinota bacterium
CTGTAGTCATATCAGATGCACTTATTGTGAATGAGAGTTTGTATATATTTGAGGGTATTGAATTTTCTCTAAAGCCTGTCCCCTGTTCGGAATCGATGACAGGCTTTCCACTCCCGCCTAATGTTATTTTTACAAAGGATTTGTCGCCACTCGTTGAAGATGAACCCCCGCCGCCGCCACCACAGGAGTTCAATAGAAGACAGGTTAAGGTTAAGGCTAAGGTTAAGATTGTTCTTTTCACCTGAATCCCCACTTTGTCATTGCGAGCCCCTTCGCTTGTGTCATTGCGAGCGAAGCGAAGCAATCTTGTTTCATCGCTCAGGGCAGGCTCCGGCGAAGCAATCCCGCCTTTTAGATTGCTTCGGTCGCTTCGCTCCCTCGCAATGACATTTTCATCCCTTTTTGTGTCTGGCATTAATAGACATGATTGTTTCATAATTCTTATCTGCCCTCTCTGTGCCTCCGTGCCTCTGTGGTTTCATTATGTTTTTGTTCTGTTTTTTCATTGAAACACCACATTCACTGTTACATCTGTATTCTTTAATGTCTGTGGCTGAGTTACTGTAACCGGTAATAGTGTAGTCATATCAGGCACACTGTTTGTTGTTAAAGCTGGTGCAGTGGCAACCGCATTGGGGATAACACCTGCACCTGCTGGTGTGAATCCAAAGACATTACCGCCTGCAGCCGGCATAATTGGGTTAGTGCCTGTCATTGCTATGTTATTTGGAGAGAATGCACCAATATCTGATACAAGAGCGGGTTTGTCTGCTATTGTCATTACTGGAGCTTGCTCAACAGCACCCTGTCCCATATTTCCTTCCGCTCCTCCTGAAGCGGCTATACCACCAGTATCCGCCTTAGCAACTTCAACAGTGCCTGATGTTGTTTGGGTATTTGAGCCTTCACCCTCTGAGCCTTTTGAGGAGCCTGAGTCTTCAGCCCCCTGCTTACTGCTTGCAGGGGCAAGCTTTGCCTCTTTTACCTCAGATTTACCATCTCCCTTTTTATCTTCTTTACTTTTATCCCCTTTATCTTCTGCCTTAGCTTCCTTTACTTCGGATTTCTCTTCTTTCGGTCTCTGCCCCTCTTCCTTTTTTTCTTTTGGTTTTTCTGCCGGAGTTGTATCTTTTGAATGTTGTGCCATTTCTATATTTGATGCAGGTCTCGGTGTTAATGGCGGGGCATTAGGGGCTGCTACAAAGGTTATCTGTCCTGCATTTATGTGGACAGTCTTGTCAGGCATATTCGGATTTGCTACAAAACCGCTTCCTTCCTTAAAGATAACCCCTGTCATGCCTTTATCGTAGAATACAAAGAAGTCTGTCCCTTTTACGCCTGCTATGGCAGTTGGTGTATTTATATTGAATGATGATGTGCTTATTCCTACAGGTATTATTCCGCCCTTTGTCTTTGATACTACCGCCCTTACCTTACCTCTGAATAGACCTAATGCCCCTGTCTTTCTGCTATTGTCAGGATTAAATACATATTCATCTATCTTCATTCGGGTCTCAGGGGCAAGTCGGACTGTTGTGTCGTCTTTGAATGTAATCTCTGCCTTTCCGTCACTTTTTGTCCGAACTATATCACCCATAGAGACATTGTCATTGACCTTTACAGGGACAGTTGTGGGAGCACCTTCTTTGAGTATATCTACTCTGCCTTCTATTTTTGAAAATGAGCCGACAACATCAGCAAAGGAAGGAGTGGGGAAAAGGAATAGAAGAATAAAAGAAATTAAGAGCCTGATTTTAATATTTCTTGTCATTGCGAGTGACAACGAAGCAATCCCTAACCGTTTAGATTGCTTCGGGACTGTAGTCCCTCGCAATGACACCATCCTATACTCAAAGCATTTACATTTATATTCTGCCTGTTCCATAAATACCCTCTTAATCACAGGTCAAGCCCGAAGTTAGTTACATTCAGGTATAAGAATTTTAAACCTGTCCTGAAATAACTGTTGTCAGCCCTTGACCACATCACCTCTGCAAATACAGGTAAGGGCATATCCTTTTCATAGAACGGTAGATAGAGTTTTACCACCTGAGCCTTTTTTAAGGCATGGTTTGATGCCATCCCTAATCCTGTTTCGCTTATATCAACTCCAACCCCTGCACAATTGACATTCTTCAGATAGCCCAATTCTATATCAATAAGGTCAAAAGAAAATGAATGGTTAAAGGGATTTCTCAATTTTAACCGGTTGTTCTCTTCATTAAATGTAGTCATATTTCCTCCTCCTCATGTTAAATTGTAGTAACTTTAATATTTATTTGCTTTTCAGTCAATCCCTCAAAAGTGGGATTTTTTTATGTATAGGACATTATAAAAATCATTTAAGGAGAAAGGGGGAAGAAAATGGAGAAATGGAGAGATAAATTAGAGTATCAAAGAGTCAAAGTGTCATAGTGTCAAAGTTTTTTTACTCTTACACTTTGATACTCTGATACTCTGACTCTTTTAATATTTTCCCCCTTTTTCCTAATTTCCCCATTTCTCCTTAATCTTTTTCTTGTTCCTTTAATAGTGTAAAATATGAGCGTTTTGTTGTATATTAAACATATTGAAAGATTAAGGGAAGATGGTTTGGCACTATGGACAACCTGCATGAGATAATAAAAGGACGTTCAGCCCCCGGTATGCTTATCTTTGACATGGATAATAATCTCCTCTATTCCAATAAAGAGGCATTGGATATGCTCCCTGATTTGCAGAAGCCCCCGATAGATTCACTCGAGGGCAAGCCTGCAAAGGGAGAGAAAAGGCAGAATACTCTTAATGAGATTCATAGTCTCTGCAATCGGATAAAAAAAAATGTAAATGCAATCGGAACTGCTTCAACCGATTTGAATTGTGCAGTGCTGCACAGTGATATGGGTACTTGCTCTATGAGGGCTTCCTTTATGGGGGGGCCTGAAAGTAAAAATCCAACTCACATTGTTGTGCTGTTAGAAAAAATAATCTTAAGACATCAGACAGACATTGAAAAAGTTAGGGCAGAATTTGGGCTGTCAAATAGAGAATTAGAAGTGCTGGAGTGCATCAGTGAAGGATTTTCAAATAAAACTATCTCAGAAAAACTATGCATCAGCGAATATACAGTAAAAGACCACATTAAAAATATTATGAGAAAGATGAATGTTGCCTCAAGAGGTGAGATTATGGCCCACACCAGATAGGAATACAATTAAAACCTCCCCTCTACACCAATAGTTACCATATTCTTGTTATAGTCATAAACTGATATATTTGAAACACCCCGGCTGTAAACATACTGCAACTGAATATCAACATCATCATAAATCTTATATGTCAGCATCGTATTAAAGGTATATGTGGTGTCCCCTCTCTTTTTTAGAAATACTGTATGGGTATTATCAAAGTTCTGTGAGTATGCCTCCCCGCCTAAATTTAGTGTTAAGTTTTGAGTAATCAGTGTTAGTGGAGAAAGGAGACTCAGTCCAAACCTATTGCCAGAGTATTTCCAGTTTTTCCCTTTTACATCCTCTCTGTTATATTCATATCGTCCATTTATAAAACCCTTGTTTTCAAATAGCAGATAAAACCATGAGATGCCAATATTAGTATCACTGCCCTCCCTGTCCTCATCAGCACCTGTCGGCGCCTTTACATATTTTTTATCCTGATATTTTAATGAGCCTGTGGCAAACTGCGTTTTTGAAATAAAAAAGGTATATGTCGGTGAGAGGGTTAAGGTTTTTAGATAATCTACATTGTCAACACGGGTTAAGTTATAGCTTGTGAGAAGACTTATTGAGCCGCTTGTAAGATTGTAATTGGGGACAATTGCAATGGAATGACTCTGGACATCGTAATTCTTTAATCTTCCATGAAGGTTCTGGTATAAAGAATACTGTGTCTTTAATCCAAATGGTGCTTTTAACCCTGGGAGATATTCTCCCCTCAGATTGATTATTCCTGCACTGTCAGACTCTCCGGATATGCCTGCCGATGCTGTTACATCACCTGGCTTTAATATTACATTGCTGTCATGCTGATATTGGATGCCTGCTGTCCATCTATATGGCCTTTCTTCTTTAATCCTCTTTGTTATTGCCTCTATATACTGGTTTGCAAATTGAGCTATGTCTGCATTCGGGTCTTTTATTATAATCTCTTTGAATATATCTCTCGCCTCGTTTAAATTTCCCTCCTGAAGGGCTGCCATTGCGATTTGATAGTCTGCTGATATGGCGAGTTTCTCGTCAAGTGTTTTCGCCTTCTTGAATGATTCTTTTGCCTCTTTATTGGCTACATAAAATTTTCTGCCGCTTAATGGACCTTCTTCTATTGTTATAGTCCCATCATCATTTTTGGCACAGGAATAGTTTTTCCCTCTGTATATGATTGCTTTTTCTTCTATCACTATATCTGATTCCATTCCAAGTTTTAATAGAATCATACCTTTCAGAAATGTGGTCTGTGGTGTATTCATACCCTGACTATCTGCAATTTCAATCTCTTTTAATGCCTCTTTCATTTCTCCAAGTTGATATAATACATCGGCAAGCTCAACGACTGCTTCCTTAACCTTCGGTGATAGTGTGAGTGCATCTTTTAGATGTGTCTTTGCTTCGGGATAGTTCTGAATCTTTTTATAGGCTATGCCAAGGTAATACGCTGCTGTTGGAGAATTGGAATCTAATTCCCTTGCCTTTACTAAATCCTCCACTGCCTCTTCGTAGTTTTCTTCTTTGAGATTGGCTATGCCCTCTTTTAGATAGTCAGGCTGTTCTGAGGGTAGAGGCTGAGAATAGACCTTTGCAGAAAATAGGAATAGCAGGATAAAGGCAATAGAAAAAAAATAGTTAAAGACCTGTCTTTGCATAATTTATTAAATGCTGAAACAAGTTCAGCATGACATTTTCTGTTTTTTTGCTATTTGTGCAACAGGCTCACTATTCTAACAATTCAATTCATTTTGTCAAAGTTTTTTCTTAATAAGGGTGCAAACTATATTTCTTTTGACATCTCCTATCAATATATGGTAATAATTTTTTTGTATGCCTGCCACCAGACCTGACTTTAGCGGTATTATAGGGGAAAGCGAAAAGATAAAGAGTGTCTTATCTATTGTGGAGAAGATACTGGATGACGACAGTACTATCTTGATTCTTGGCGAGAGCGGGACAGGAAAGGAACTGATTGCAAAGGCGATACACTATAACGGCAAGAGGGCGGACAAGCCCCTTATACCTGTAAATTGCGGTGCAATCCCGGAGGAACTCCTTGAGAGCGAGCTATTTGGCCACGAGAAGGGTTCGTTTACAGGTGCAATAAGGACAAGGATAGGGAAGTTTGAACTTGCAAACAGCGGGACAATATTCCTTGATGAGATAGGGGATATGAGCCCTGCCCTTCAAGTTAAAATGTTACGGGTTCTTCAGGAGCAGGAATTTGAAAGGGTGGGCGGCATGAAATCCTTGAAGGTTGATATAAGGGTTATTGCCGCTACTCACAGGAATTTGGAGAAGGAGGTTGAATCAAATAAATTCAGGGAAGACCTCTTTTACAGATTAAATGTAATCCCCATTTCAATCCCCCCGCTCAGAGAGAGAAAATCGGATATACCAATCTTGCTAAATCACTTTTTATTGAAGTTCAACCGCATAAAAAACCGGAATATTGAGGGATTTTCAGAGGAGGCAATGAAATGTCTGGCTGAATATCACTGGCCCGGGAATGTGAGGGAACTTGAAAATATAATTGAACGGACAGTTATATTAAAAGGGAAAGGGATTGTAAGGCCTGCGGATTTACCAGAAAAGGTTCAGAAATGGGATGGGAAGCCCCATATTCATACTGAAGATGAACGGCTGGTCATATCTGATAATGCAGCCATTGAAGATACATCTCAGCCAGCTATAAATATTTCTGAAAGTGGCATTAATCTAAATCAAATGGTAGAAAATTTTGAAAACAAACTTATACTTGAGGCATTGAAAAAGGCAGAATGGAATAAGGCAAAGGCTGCCAATCTGCTTGGTATAAAGAGGACTACATTAATAGAAAAATTAAAGAAAAAGGGTATAAATAGGGAGGGTTAATGGCTGAGAGTTACATACAATCCCTCTTTGCCGAAAGGCTCGGAGGGGAAAAATTTGGGAAGGATACAAAGATATACAAGTTTGAAAAGATAAAGAGGGCAAAGAGGGCTGCAAAGGAGAAGAACCCTCGTGTTGAGCTTATAGACCTCGGAGTCGGGGAGCCTGACGAGATGGCTTTCCCTGAGGTTGTTAAGACAATGCAGGTTGAGTGCACAAAACCAGAAAACAGGGGTTATGCAGACAATGGGATACAGGAGTTCAAGGATGCAGCCTCAAAGTATATGAAAAAAATATATGGGGTATCAGTGAACCCTGTAAATGAGGTGCTCCATTCCATAGGCTCTAAACCAGCCCTTGCGATGTTTCCTGCTATTTATATAAATCCCGGTGATGTTACCCTTATGACAGTGCCGGGTTATCCTGTAATTGCAACACATACAAAGTGGTATGGCGGGGAGGTTTATAATCTGCCATTAAAGGAAGAAAATGGGTTTATGCCTGATTTAGATTCAATACCAAATGATATGAGAAAAAGGGCAAAGCTCCTTTATTTAAACTATCCCAATAATCCTACAGGTGCTGTTGCAACTACAGAATTCTATAAAAAAGTTATTAGGTTTGCAAAGGAGAATAATGTTGTGGTAGTTCAGGATGCGGCTTATGCTTCATTGAATTATAATGGCAAGCCTTTAAGTTTCCTCTCCGTGCCGGGTGCAAAGGATGTTGGTGTGGAGATTCATTCTCTATCAAAGGCTTTTAATATGACAGGATGGAGACTGGCATTTGTAACAGGAAATCCCCTTATAGTAAGCGGATTTGGATTTGTAAAGGACAACTGTGATTCAGGGCAGTTTATAGCAATACAGAGGGCAGGTATTCATGCGTTGGAACATCCTGAAATTACTGATGCCATCTGTGAGAAATATAAGAGAAGGCTCAAGATGATGGTGGAAGTATTAAACTCGGCAGGTTTTAATGCAAAAATGCCAGGCGGTTCATTCTATTTATATGTAAGGGCGCCAAAAGGTATAAAAGGAGGAAGAAGGTTTGAACTGGCAGAGGATTTCTCCGAGTATCTTATAACAGAGAAATTAATCTCTACAGTTCCATGGGATGATGTTGGACACTATATCCGTCTCTCTGCTACATTCATTGCAAATGGGGAGAAAGAGGAAAAGAGGGTTATGGAAGAGGTTCGGAAAAGATTATCGGAGATGAAACTTGAATTTTGAAGGGAATATAGGTTGACTATCGTCAATTGCAAATATCAGTTCCGTGACAGAACTATTTGTCAGGAGTCTGTAGATGGTAATTCTGATTACTGTTTCTGGCATAATCCTTCCGCAGACAAAAGTGGTGATGACATAAAAAAGAAACTTGAAGAAAAACATGAAAAAGGAAATTGTCTTGAAGGTTATCAGCTAAAAAATGCCAATCTGGAAGACATCAATTTGATACAGGCTGATTTGCATAATGTGAATTTTAAGAAGGCAGACCTGCGAAATGCACATCTATTTAAGTCAAACCTCTCCAACGCATGCCTTTTCAAGGCTAATCTTGATAAGGCAAATTTAAAAAGTGCGAATCTTGACAATGCCGACCTTTTGGGAACTGTCTTTGGTGATGCTGAATTGCATGATATTGATTTGGGGGATGGCCAAAAAGTAAAAAACGAGCGAGAGGGAGACAATTATTTAAAGCAAGGGGATATAGAAAAGGCTAAGGAAAAATATTTTGAAGCTGAAGAGGTATACAGAAACATAAAGAATAATTTCAAGAGCAGAGGGCTTTCCTATGAGGCAGGAAAATATTATTACAGGGAGATGGTTGCCAAACGCAAACAGATGCCATATTTTTCCCTGGAGCGTTTATGGTCTGAGGTGATAGATATGTCAACGGGGTACGGGGAGATGCCTTATAGAATCATCAGCTTTTTGCTGATATTCGTATTAGTGTTTTCAGTAATTTTCAGCTTTATAGGCATACATCACTCATCGGGAAGGTATTACAAACTATCCGCAGCTCAATCGTTACCTGAAAACCTCAGCGTCCTGTATGATTCCTTTTATTACAGCATGGTAAATTTCGTTACCCTCGGATACGGTGACTATACACCTGTGGGTATAGGGAAGATGTTTGCAGTTTTTGAGGCATTATCCGGTGAGTTCATGATAGCCCTTTTTATTATTACCGTTTATAAAAGGTATATGGAACGATGATATTCTCTGCCCGATATGGGGAATTTTTATTATGTCTGGCCATCCTGTCTTTATTGGTATAGGCTCTAATGTTGGCGATGCGATAGATAATTGCATAAAAGCCGTAAAAGAGATAGGATTGATAAAAGGCAATAGAATAGTGAAGGTTTCTTCCCTTTACATGAGCGAGCCGATCAGTCATATTAAGCAGGATTGGTTTGTAAATTGTGTGGTAAAAATTGAGACTGACCTGACACCTTATTCTCTATTGTCTGATTTGCAGGATGTGGAAAAAAGATTGGGGAGAAAAAGGGATATAAGACATGGCCCGAGGACAATTGACCTTGATATCCTTATATTCAACAGCTTGATAATAGATGATGATAAATTAAAAATTCCCCATCCGAGGATGCATGGGAGGAGGTTTGTCCTTGAACCTCTGTCTGAGATAGATGAAAATCTCATCCATCCTGTTATAAAAAAGAGTGTTAGTTTGCTGTTAAATGAAGCCGGTGAAGAGCAGAAAGTAGAGCCTCTATGGAATTGGATAAAGCCCGATATATCGCCATTGAAGGCCCAATAGGTGTTGGGAAGACCAGCCTTGTGCAGCTGCTCGGTGAATATTTCAATGCACATACAGTGTTAGAAACTGTTGAAGACAACCCATTCCTTGAAGGATTCTATAAAAACCGGGAGAGATATGCCTTCCAGGCCGAGATGTTTTTCCTGCTGAGCAGATACAGGCAGCAGATGAGCCTTTCACAGTATAACCTATTCAACAGGGTTACAATTACTGATTATATATTTGACAGGAACAGAATATTTGCGTATATTAATCTTAATGATGATGAGATCAGGCTTTATGAGGATGTATATTCCATATTGAGGCATAAAATCCCGAAGCCGGATTTGGTCATATATCTGCAGGCTGATATTGATACACTGAAGAAAAGGATAAACATGCGGGGCAGGGTTATTGAAAAAAATATCAGTGACGAGTATCTTGATGGGGTAAATAAGGCATTCAATAACTATTTTTTTCATTATACCCAATCGCCGATTCTGATTGTGAATGCTAACGAGATTAATTTTATTGAGAGAAAAGAGGATTTAAAGGATTTAATTAAAAAGATTTTATCGCATAAAAAAGGTAGAGAATATTATTCGCCGCTTGGATCCATTTAACTGGACCGGGATGGAAGGTATTTTCGGTTGTATCAGCAGATAGTAACAGGAGACCTTAATAAAGGCTCTAAGTTACAGGTTAGCCGTTGATTTATTAATGCCGTGGAGGGGTTAACCCCAACTGTTACTATAGAAAGTTAAGCCTTCTGAACCAGTTCAGAAGGCTTTTTTATTTTGTATAGGAAATTATAAAAAAATTGCCACAGAGTTCACAGAGAACATAGAGAATAAAATTAAATTTTTTAACACAGATTTACACTGATTAGTTATGATTTTTTCTGTGCCAATCATAATTTATCTGTGTCTTTCAGTGTCTTTATTTTTTTGTCTTTCTCTGTGACCTCTGTGTCTCTGTGGTTAGTTATTTTTTGGAGGTAAGGAAAATGGAAAAGAACAAGGTCACGATTATTGACATACAGAAAATGAAGTCTGAGGGGAAAAAGATTGCCGCCCTGACTGCCTATGATTATCCCTTTGCAAGGCTTATTGATGATGCAGGTGTAGATATTATTTTGGTTGGTGATTCACTCGGGATGACTGTCCTCGGTTATGAAAATACCCTCCCTGTGACTCTTGAAGATATTATATATCACACAAAGGCTGTGAAGAGGGGGGTTAAGAGTGCCCTTCTTGTTGCAGATATGCCTTTCATGTCCTATCAGGTCTCTATTGATGATGCACTAAAAAACGCAGGCAGGCTGATAAAAGAGGGTGGGGCAGAGGCAGTAAAATTAGAGGGCGGGATTGCCATGCAGGAGATTGTAAATGCTATTGCGGAGGTAGGTATACCTGTCATGGGGCATATAGGGCTTACACCACAGTCAATACATAAGTTTGGCGGATATAAGGTTCAGGGCAGAAAATCTATACAGGCAAGGGATATAATTGAGGATGCAAAGGCTTTGGAAGATGCAGGGGCATTTTCAATTGTGCTTGAGGGGATACCGCTTGAATTGGCTAAAGAGATAACACAGAAAGTAAAAATACCCACTATTGGGATTGGTGCAGGGCAGTTCTGTGACGGGCAGGTTATGGTTATTCACGACATTATTGGGTTGTCAGGGGAATTTAAACCGAAATTTGTGAAGAGATATGTAGAGGGAGGAGAGATTATTAAAAATGCGGTAAAGGAATATATTAAGGATGTGGCAGATGGGAATTTTCCTACAGATGACCACAGCTATTTTATGGAAGAGAGACATCTCCGCCCTGTTCAGAAAGGAACAAAAACTTAATTAGACACAGAGGCACAGAGAAAGACAAAAACAAAAAAGATTAAGGAGAAAGGGAGAAGATGGAGAGATGGAGAAAAGGGAAAATAAAATATTTTTCCCATTCCCCCTTTCTCAAATTTCCCCATTTCTCCTTATTGTTTTCCTCTGCATTCTCTGTGAACTCTGTGGCTAATGGGTTTATCTAATAACATCGTATACTTAAAAAATCTAATAACATCGTAAACTA
>JACQBS010000165.1 GCA_016194325.1 Nitrospinota bacterium
TCAGAAGGGATTAACAACAAGATAAAGAGGCTAAAGCATATGGCCTACGGCTATAGAGATGTTAAATACTTCTTACTCAAGATACATCAGCATTGTGGACTGCTTGACCCTAAGTTTTCAACTTAAATACGAAAGAGGGCATATTTATTTACAGTATAAAGTTCATAGTAAGTTGAGCCAGGACTAATGAGAATAAAATCAACATCATGATTACCCGAAGTACCTTTGCAAGCATAAACAGTCATATACTGTGTCGCAGTCCTAACAACTGGCTCCGTTTGATACATTCTATCTGATTTTAAAGGCCCTGGGACAGGTCTTCTCCATATCTTATATCCCTTCTTACCATCCTGATTAAACTCCTCAATCCAGATATAATCATTGGGATATTGAGTTTTGGCATTGTTGTATTCATTCTCCACATCCTGATATGTGTATGCCTCTGCAAGTGATGGGAGTAACAACCCCCTTATCATAGTGTAAGTGTAAGTGTCGGTGTCAGTGTTTAGTGTCAGTGATGGTGCAGAAAAGAAATGCCCCCTCACCTCAATCCTCTCCCCAAAGGGGAGAGGAGTTAAAGGAAACAAAATTATTATTGCAAAGAGATAAATATATTTTTTCATAACAACCCCCTAACCCCCTTTATTAAGGGGGAATAACCCTCCCCATGCCTCGTTATGATACCACAAGGCATAAAAATTAAATTCTTTTTATTTGGATGCAGATTTTCTCAGATAAACACGGCTTATTTAATTCTTTTAAAAATCCTGATAATCTGCGCGCATCTGTGGTTAAAATAAAGCAATTCGTGTGCCAGATATATGGCACAAATTCTATTTAATTTTGAACATTTTCAATAAGTACAATCATTTGACAGACTTTTTATGCTGTGATATGGTTTTAAATAAATGAAACCCATCAAATACGACCGTCATGCAAGAAGAAGAATGAAAGAGCGAGAGGTTACAGAAGAAGAGGTAGGGATAACGATGAATGAGCCGGAATATATAGAACCAAGCATAAAGGAAAGAAAGAATGCATATAAATTTATTAACTATAGATTTTTGAGAGTTACATTTAAAGAGGAATATGACCACCTTCTGATTATTACAGTTACAGTGAGAAAAAAGCCATTTAAAGGGGAGACATATGAAAATAGAATACAGTAAGGATGTAGATGCATTATATATTAAATTGAGAGAGGCAAAGATTGCTGACTCAAGGGATATAGAAGAAGGGGTAACAATTGACCTGGACGAGAAAGGACATATCGTTGGAATCGAAATCCTTGATGCCAGTGAAAGGCTTAAACCCGCAGAGCTTCTCAATATCTCCATTGAAAATCTTCCCCTTGAAAAAGTAGCCACTCAATAAAAAAACTGATTAGGGATTGAAAGTCTATTTAAGCTCGTGCCGTTACAACTTGATATGGACAACATAAGGCATTTGTATGCTGCTATCCGTCTCCAAAAGTAGAATTCATCTTTACCCCGGAAGAGACCAAAGATCTTACGGGGTTTAGGCGAAATTAGTTGTAACGGCACTCGTTTGCAATTGCCTCTTAAATCCATCTCTTTTTCTCCGCCAGTTTATTGCGAGATTGATGTGATGAATGTTAGGAAACAATTTCCACCTTGACTTTTTGAGACCTCGTTAATATACTCCCATGTAGTTCAAATACTATGAACAAAAACCTGATTTTAGACAGGATATACAGGATAAAACAGGATAAAAAATATTCAAAAATTAATCCTGTTAATCCTGCCAAGATTTTATAATTTCCTTTATATGAACAAACAGAAGCCAACAATTTTAGTCGTTGATGATGATGAGAGCATGAGGGATACGCTTGAGGCAATCCTGAAAAAGGATTTTAATGTATTGAAGGTTGCCAATGGGAAAAGTGCTATCGCTACTATAAATAAAAAGGATGTTGATGTTGTTCTTCTTGATATTAGGCTTCCTGACATTAATGGATTGGATGTGCTAAAGGAGATAAAGGAAAGCAGTGAGGATGTGGATGTGATTATGATTACTGCTGTGAGGGAGATTGATACTGCAGTCAAGGCTATCAAGCTTGGTGCTTATGATTTTATAACAAAGGAGTTTGATTATGACGATTTGACTACGAGGATAAACAGGCTGATTGAATCCCAGAATAAGAAGAGGGAGCTTCTCTATTTCAAGTCGGAGATGGAGAGGTATGTGGATGTGGGATTTATAATCGGGAATAGCCCTAAGATGAGAGAGGTTTATAATCTCGTGCAGAAGGTTGCAAAGGTCCCTGCCACAATTTTAATCCGCGGCGAGACAGGGACAGGTAAGGAACTGCTTGCGAGGGTAATCAGGCAGGAGAGTGGTCTTATTAATGAGCCGTTTGTGACTGTGAATCTCACTGCAATACCTTCAGAGCTTGTAGAGAGCGTCCTCTTTGGGCATGAGAAGGGGGCATTTACAGGCGCAATTAAACAGCACTTTGGGAAGTTTGAGCTTGCCAATGGAGGTTTTCTTTTTCTTGATGAGGTAGGCGACCTTAAATATGAGCTGCAGGCAAAACTCTTGAGGGCGATTCAGGAGGGTGAGATAGAGAGGGTCGGCGGGGGTAAGAGGATAGAGGTAGATGTGCGGATAATTGCTGCTACCCATGTGGATTTGGAAAAGAAGATTAAGGATGGACAATTCCGTGAGGATTTGTATTACCGCTTAAATGTAGTCCCTATAAGACTGCCTGCCCTCAGGGAGAGGCTTGAGGATATGCCGCTTCTGACAGATTTTTTTATTAAGAAATACAACAAGAGGTTTAATAAGTCTATTGCGGGTATATCTGAAGGTGCGATTGATATTCTTATGAGTTATAACTGGCCCGGCAATATAAGGGAACTGGAGAATCTTATAGAGAGGCTTGTTGTTATGAGTGATGGTAATGAGATTAAGGAGGAGGATATCCCTGTTGAGTTTCACCTGACAGCCCTTGAGAAAAAGGCTCAGACAAATGAAGCAAGTATGCTGAATATGGCTGTAGAGACTTTTGAAAGGAATTATATTCTAAAGATTTTGGAGAAAGTTAAGTGGAGCAGGAAGGAAGCTGCAGAGACACTTGGCATCCCGATAAGCACACTGAAATATAAACT
Source organism: Nitrospinota bacterium (assembly GCA_016194325.1). Taxonomy (GTDB): domain Bacteria; phylum Nitrospinota; class Nitrospinia; order UBA9942; family UBA9942; genus UBA9942. The sequence continues at coordinate 3,132 of JACQBS010000165.1, forward strand.
TGAGAAACTTAATCTTTACAAAGTCATTAAAGAAAAGGAATCAGCATGAACAAAACCTTAATGAAACCACAGATGGACACAGATTAACACAGATAAAAACTTTTATCTTTATTCTATCAGTGTTCATCTGTGTTTACCTGTGGTTAATTTTATAATTTCCTACATGAATAAAAGCCAGAAACTTAGCCCTTGAGGCTAAAATCTTGGTTTTCCACTGCAACTAATTGGAAATTAATGACTAATTCCTATCATTTAGAGCCAAGTTTCAAAAGAAGGACAGTTTTTTGTCCTTAAAACTATAACTTAGATTCAGTCATCTAAACAACCCTCCCTTTTTCTTAGCATAATTATAACTTATTGAAATATAAAGAAATAATTTTTTGTGCATGAAAAACGGCTAATTTTCTGTCTTCAAGGCTAACTTTTTAGCCCTTCATTAATCTCTTAATATACAAACAGTTATCTCATTCTCTGATTAAAGAGCCAATATTTTAGCCTTTTCTTCTGCCACCATATAAACTCTAAAAAATAATTTGGCATCCTTCTTGCTATTATATAAGGGCATGAAGCCATCAAGATTTAACATAACCATTCCAATGGAAAATAAGGGTGATTATCTTATATATAACACCTTCTCAAAAAATTATGCTGTAGTTGATAATGATGCTAAATCTGTGATTGAGAAACTTGGAAGGAAGATTGAGCTTAATGAAGATGAAAAGTATATTGTAAACCAATTAAAAGAAGCTGATATTGTTGTAGATGATGAGGTTGATGAGGATCTGGAACTGGAATATCACTTCCAGAAAAATAAATTTGATACATCTGTCTTGAGTGTAAATATACTTACCACTTACGGCTGCAACCTCAACTGTGTCTATTGTTTTCAGGATGGAGTTAAGGCATCTGTGCTGATTGATATGGAGATGTGCAATAAGGTTGCGGCATGGCTCTGTGAAAGGATGGAGAAGGTAAGGCCTGAGATTTTGAGGGTAGTCTTCTACGGAGGGGAGCCGCTGTTAAATATTAAGGCTATTAAATTCTTAAGCCAATTGCTTTTCCTTGCAGCAAGCCAGAGGAATATAACAGTAGAGTCAAGCATTATCACAAACGGCGTGCTTCTCAATGAAGAATTGATAGATGAGCTTATACCATGGGGATTAAAGAGTATAAGGGTGACATTGGATGGTGATAAGTCAGCCCATAATTCAAAGAGATATTTTAAAGATGGCAGAGGGACTTTTGATTTAATATTAAAAAATCTTGAGAAAATCAAGGGTAGGGTCCCCATTTATTTGAATGGAAATTTTGATGACAGCACGAGAGATAAATTTCCTGCACTGCTGGATACGCTTGTAGATAGGGGATTTAAGGGATATATAGGAGGGATAACCTTTAAGACGATTTTAAAGAATATAGAGTCGGCAATCGTGGGTAACAACAACTGCAGTGATGTATGCACATTCTCCGATATGTCCAATGTGGGGGATATGCTCTTTCTGATAAGGGAGACGGAGAAGAGGGGGTTTAAGAGCGGGATGGGTGTGGCGCTTGGTCCGTGCGAGGTATCAAAGGAGTGTTCATATACAATAGACCCAGAGGGGAAGATTTACAAGTGCGGTGGATTCGTTGGAAGGAAAGAGTTTGTTATCGGTGATTTATCTAAACAAGGTTTTAATTACAAGCTTGCACAGTTTATGACTACTGATACATGGAGGGGCGATTGTAAGGGATGTTCCTATATGCCCTTGTGCGGCGGGGGTTGTCGTGCTGCTGCATATGTTAAACACGGTAATTTTCAAAAGGTTGCATGCGATAGTCTGTATTTTGAAGATGTATCTCAGGAATTAATGAAAGAGGCGGCATAGAATATCAGTGACGAGTGACGAGTGATGAGGAAAAAATCCTCAAAACTCTAAACTTCACAGGAAAGGGGGTGAGAAAGATGAAGGTAAAGACAATGAAGAAGGCAGGGAAGAAAGAGGTAAAGACATTGGCGTGTATGTTTCTTCTTGGTGGTTAATAAATTAATTTGCATTAGTTTAAGGAATAGATTATAAAAAGGGCATGCCCGTTTTAAAAAAGATACCTTTTCCTGCTTACTGTTTACTGCTTACTACTTATTTACTTATATCCTGCCATGCAGATAACCCTGCCGAAAAAAGGTCCTATGGGGATACTATTATTAAAGGTGGGTTTCAGAAACTATCACCAATAAATCCTTTATTGTCAATCAGCTCCGAATCATCAGATTTAGAACCCCTTATATTTGATGGCTTGATAAAAATAGATGAGAAAGGGGAGCCTCAGTCAAATCTATCATCTTCATGGGATATATCTGAAGATGGTTTGATATGGAGATTCTATTTAAGAAAGGGAATAAGGTTTCATGATGAGATAGAATTGACAGCCGAGGATGTAATATTTACATACGGAATCATAAAAAACCACGAGAGATATTCAAATTTTTTTGAAATCGTTAAAGATATGGGGGCAGTAAATAAATATACTGTTGAAATAACCCTTAAAAAACCTTATGTCCCTTTTTTATATGGACTTGAAGTTGGGATTTTGCCTAAACATAAATTTAATCAACATCCCATTGGTACAGGACCTTATAAAGTGGATAAGTGGAGTGAAGATGAAATTATTTTAAAGGCAAATGAAAGGTATTTTAATGGCAGACCATATCTTAACAGAATCATCATAAAAAGCTTTCCTAATCAAAAGGTTATATGGGCAAGATTGATGCGTGGTGAGATAGATTTTTCACGGGAAATAACCCCTTCAGATTATGAGATTATAAAAAATATCCCATCTTTTAAGACCTATTCAGCATTAAAGCCTTATTATTATATGATTGCATTTAATATGAGCAGGGCTAAAGCCCTGCCCTACAACGATAAGCAGGTTCGTAAGGCGTTGAATTATGCAGTAGATAAGGAAAAGATAATCAATAAGGTATTAAAGGGGATGGGAAAGGTATCTGCCGGAACTATATATCCCCTTTCATGGGCATATTATCATGATATAAAGCACTATCCATATAATCCCCGAAAAGCTCTGGAGTTATTGAAAGAAGCAGGGTGGGAGGATACAGATAATAATCATATCCTTGACAAAAATGGAAAGGAGCTAATCTTTACTTTACTCATAAATAAAGGAGATAAGATTAAAGAAAGATGTGCGATGTTAATTCAGGAACAGTTACTTGATATTGGAATAAAACTACAGATAGAATTTCTTGATTTGACTTCTATGAGTAAAAGGTGTCTTCAGAGAGAGTTTGAGTCTGCATTTATAGAAATCATCTCGAAAGCTGACCCTGATATAAATTATAGGTTCTGGCATTCATCCCAGATTGATAGGGGTTTAAATATATTTTCTTATAAAAATCAGAGACTTGATGAGCTATTGGATAAAGGGCGGGCTACATTTGATAAAGAAAAAAGAAAGGAATATTATATTGATTTTCAAAAGGAGATGTTAGATGACCCGCCGGGGATATTCCTATTCTGGACAGAGTATTTAGTAGGCATACATGAGAGGTTTAAGGATGTAAAGGTTGACTGGAGGGGGACATTTGCAAATATTACAGAGTGGTATGTCCCGGAGAAGAAACAAAAGTATAAATAAACTTTTAGCCACGAATTGACACGAATTGACACGAACGAAAAGAAGATAGTGCACAAAGATTTATCATATAAAATTATCGGATTAGCCATAGAAGTATATAATAAACTTGGCTGTGGCTTTCTGGAAAAGGTATATGAGAATGCCATGATGGTTCTGTTTCGTCGAGAAGGGATTCAAGCAAAACAACAGGCACCGATAACTGTATATTTTGAGGGGGAAGCGGTGGGAAGTTATTGTGCTGATATTTTAGTTGAGGATATAATTATTTTAGAACTTAAGTCTGTGGAAAAAATTATAGGTGCCCATAAATCCCAGTCTCTTAATTACCTGAAGGCAACTGGATTACAATTAGCAATTATTCTGAATTTTGGCAAGGAAAAACTCGAATATGAAAGACTTATTAGATAAAATAGTTTTTATTCGTGCAAATTCGTGGCAATTCGTGGCAATTCGTGGCTAATAAATAAATGGAAAAGATATCCTCAAAACTTATAGTACTCCTCATTTTATCCTCATTAGCTCCTCTCCTGTTATTCGGCATAATATCCATCTTATCATCCCGAAATACAGCATATAAATCCATTTCAGAGGGGAATCTGAATGTGGCTGTTAGGGCTGCGGAGCAGATTGATTTATATGCAACTAATGGAGTCAGGATACTGAATGCCATTGCCCAGAATATCAATCGCACAAACCTGAATGACTGGCAGAAGGAGACGATAATCAAGAACTATGTTAATAATTTTGCTGAATTTGAATCTATTTATGTAACTGATAAGAAAGGGAAGGAGATAGTTACATCTGAATTGGATACTGCTTCATCTCCTCCTGCATTAAAATCCCCCTCTTTTCCCCCTTTGAAAAAGGGGGATGAAGGGGGATTAAAGGGGGATAGGGGGGATTTTGCAGAAGCCTTTTTGACTGTTTCAAAAGGTGAGATTTATAAGTCAGAAGTCTTTGTTTCTGATAATCTTATCCCCCTTATGACAATAGCGGTCCCTGTTATAAGGCTCAATGAGTTTGAGGGGATGATAGCAGGTGAGATAAACCTTACAAATATGTGGAGGCTTGTTGACAGCATAAGAATCGGGAAAAACGGATTTGCATTTGTTGTATCAAAGAGCGGTCTTCTCATTGCCCACGGTGACAGCAGTTCAAAGGTAAGGGTGATACAGGAAGAAAACATCATGGATATGAATATTGTTAAGTCTGTCCTCCGTGGCGAGTCTACAGTATCTTTGTATAAGGACTATAGAGGTATTGATATGCTTGGCGTCTCATCGCCCATTAAATCGGTTGGATGGGGGATTATTATAGAGCAGCCTGTTGCTGAGGCTTATGCACCGGCCACAAGGCTGAGCTATGAGCTGACTGCAATGGTTATCCTCTTTCTGATTGTTATAGCGGCTATAGGATACTCAGGCGGGAATAGATATATCTTGACGCCTATAGCAAGCCTCATGGAAGGGACACGGGAAATTGCACAGGGGATTTTTGGCGGGAAGGTAAAGATTAATACAGGTGATGAGTTTTCAGAGCTTGCAAAGTCTTTCAATTATATGTCTGATAAGCTTATTGAATTACAAGAGGATATTCGCAGAAAGGAGAGAGAGGCGACAATCGGAAAGATAGCCTCTGGAATTGCTCACGACCTGAAGCACCCTGTAAGGAGTATAGAGAATAACAGCAAACTTATCAGCAGGCTTTACAGTGATGAAGAGTATAGAAAGACCTTTGATAATATTATGGAGAGGGAGCTTGGCAATATTAACAGATTCCTTGACGACCTCCATGAATTGAGTAGTCCAAAACCCCTTGAATTTGTCCCTGTAAATCCTGAGAATCTGATTAACAATGTAATTGAGTCTGTCTCAGTTGAGGCTAAAAACAATAATGTAGAAATTGTAAAAACCCCCTCTCCCCTTGCGGGAGAGGGTGGGGGTGAGGGGATAAAGGTTTCAGCCGATAAGTTTGCCTTGGAACGTGTGTTTAAGAACATTGTTATGAATGCCATACAGGCAATGCCTGATGGCGGAAGTCTCACAATAGACTGTCATTGCGACACTGAATCAAGTTCAGGGGAAGCAATCTCTTTCCTCGAAATCTCCTTTCAAGACACAGGCATAGGCATACCTCCTGAGACATTAAAAACTATATTTGAAGATTATAAGACTACAAAGAAAAAGGGACTTGGACTCGGTCTTGCCATAAGTAAAAAAATTATCAGTCAGCATAACGGCACCATTGATGTTGAAAGCACTCCTCAAAAAGGAACCGCATTTACAATAAAACTCCCTATTATTTAATTGGACGCAGATTTTCGCAGATGACTCAAAAGAGTCAAAGTATCAGAGTATCAAAGTGTCAGAGCAAAAAAACTTTGACCCTATGACACTTTGACTCTTTGACACTACAATTCTGGCATATAAATTGCTTTGTATATATAGCAAGATGATGAAATTTTTAATGGAACACACACTTAATATTGGCAGTAACCAATACAAGGCAAAATACTACAAGAATATCCTTCTTAATGGAGGGGTCAGCTATTCAGTTGAGATTTTTCTTGATGACAATGACAGGATAATTCTTGACGACATATCCTTGGAAAAACTCGAATGGAGAATACAAAAGGTATTATCTTTTGCCCTCTTTAGCAGACAGTTATTTAATGGTGGGGCTATTAAAGAAGCAGAGGTATTTTATGAACAGAATAAAGCGATTGTATGAATTTCAATGTCTAAAGACAGGGTACAAATGGTACAGGGAAGACCGTGAAATGACCTGTCCGGTTAAGAATGACTGTAATGAGTGTATCAATGTTATTGGATATTGCATTGTTGAGGTTATTCATTCTGCTGAACTCAAAGAGAAAATTGATGACACGATATACAAGAGTTGCGGGCTTTAGCCTTCCACAAAGCTAAGACTTTGCACAGCGTAATGGGGTGATAAGTATGAAGGGTTACACAAAAATAATACTTATACTGATAGCAATTAGCTGCTACCCATCTTTTTCCTACTCAGATTCAGGAAGAGTTCTGCAGGGGATTTTGAATATAGACACTGCATCAGAGAATGATTTTGCAATGTTACCCGGTATAGGAAAGATAACTGCCCACCGTATTATAAAATTCAGAGATGATAACGGAGGCTTTAAAAATCTTCAGGAACTGACCCGGGTTGAAGGAGTAAGCCAGCGGCTTTTTATTTCCATCAAAGACAATCTAACCCTTACAGGAAAATCTGATTTGAAAATTCTTATTGATATTAATTCTGCGTCAAAGGAGGCCCTTCTGACACTTCCAAGAATTTCCAAAAATGAGGCAGAGATGATTATAAACTACAGAAAAAAACATGAAGGCTTCACCCGAATAGAAGACCTGTTGCTTATTAAAGAGATTGATAAAAAGGAATACGACGAGATAAAGGAATTTGTAATCATTCAGCCATTAAGGAAGAAGAAGTAGGGGCTTACATAAAATTCTCCTCTCCCCAGCATCCTGAGCCTGTCGTAAGGATGGGGAGAGGGTCAGGGTGAGGGGAAGTAGGAGGAGGGCATAAATATGATGACACTAAAAAAGGCAATAATAATACTGACATTATTAATACCATTTTCCCTAATCTCTCTCCCTATTACGCTTCCTCTTCCCCTGAGCTTGTCGAAGGGTGGGGAGAGGATTGGGCTTGTCCTGAGCAAAGTCGAAGGAGTGAGGGGTCTTGCCTCTCTCTTTTCTACCCAATCAGCAGAAGCATACACATATCAGGATGTAGAGAATGCATATAACAATGCAAAAACACAATATCCGAATGATAAAATTTGGATTGAGGAGGTTAGTGGCGGATATAGGCTTTGGCGTCGGCAGTCGGGCGCTTATCTTTATATAAGGAAAAGATATTTAACTGGTAATGTTCCTACATATGATTCGGGCGGTGTTGCAGTTTTGGCTTGCACTGGTTCAGCTGCTTCGGAAGTTGCATATAATTTTTATAGGACTGATATGTTGGGCACTGAAGACACAGAAGAAACTTTTTGTGATGGCACTATGAAGCAGTCTTCTGTTAGCACGGACGCTCAATTTTTTTTAAAATATCAAAGATGTTGGTTTCATACATCTATTCCTTATAATTGTAAATCAACCGATGTTTTGTTACAAGAATTCGTCCCTGTTGACCTATGCCTTGACAAAACCACTGGCAACTATGTTCCCTGTCTCCAGAACTGCAAAGACCCAGTTACAGGAGCACCGGCACTTGAAATCTGTGGAAATGGAATAGACGACAACTGTAACGGACAGATAGATGAAGGTTGCTGCCAAGACAAAGACGGAGATGGATACTATGCCATAAGCTCAAGTTGTCCACAGGGCAATGACTGCGATGACAATGACCCCACAATAACCGTCCTTCAGATAAATAGCTTCACAGCAGACAAAACCACAACAAACCCCTCTGCTGGAGAAACCGTTACATTAAGTGGTAGTATCACAGGTGGATGTAACAATCTTTCATGGACAATTACCATTGGAGGCAATACATTTACAGGAACAGGAAGTAACCCTTCAATAACATGGGATGGTAAAGACTCATCAGGCATTACATTACCAGATGGTACTTACACAGCAACACTTTCAGTATCAGCAGGCACATTCACTCAAAATATAACATCATCAATTACAATTCAAAGCATTACTTGTAATAAGAACCTTCAAACAATACCAGTCTCTGTTCAGACAGAAAGCATAAAAAAGCCCCTACTCCAGCCGTTCACAGTAAAAGTAACAGACTGTAACGGCATACCAAAATCAGGCATAAACATACAATGGCAGATAACAGGCATACCGGCAGGAGCAGCAGGACAAACACTAACCGCATCAAACACAACTACAGCAAGCGATGGAACAACAGCAGTATACCTAACACTTGGCAGCAGACCCGGCACATACACAGTAACAGCAACCTGCTCAGAATGCAGCAGTGGCAGTCCGCAGACCTTCACAGCCACAGCAGTAGGATATACAATGCAATACATATCAGGAGATGGACAGACAGGGAGTGTAGGACAATCACTCAAAGAACCATTTATAACAATGGTAAGAGACAAAGACAACATGATTGTAGCAGGGGCAGGAATACAGTGGAATATTACATCCACACCCGCAGGAGCAACAGGGATAATATTAACAAACACCATGCTCAGCACAGGCTCGGATGGGATGGCAAGTTCAACACTCATACTTGGAGACAAAGAGGGGCAATATACAGTTGAATCATCATGTGAAGAATGCAGCAGCGGGACACCAGTAACATTTACGGCAACAGCAGTTGGAATAAGACTGGAACTTAAACTTGAAAATGAACAACTCTATCCAAGAGAAACAACAGGAACACCAAGAGAAACAAAAGTATATGCAATCATAAAAGACACATTAGGAAACAAAGTAACAGACAAAGTTTATACAATTAACTTCTCGATAGAAGTAATAGAATCAAAAGGGCATGAAGGACATGGAAAACATCCAATAGATAAGGCAGGAAAACTAAGTCTACCATCATCGTGCAGCACAACAAACGGAGAATGTTCTGTAACATACACAGCATCAGAAATAGCAGGGAGAGAAAAGATAAATGGTGTAGTGAGTGGATATGATTCAATAATGGATAGTAAGGAGGTTACGGTAAAAGTTTCCATGTTAGGAGCATTAGCAGTAGGAGATTACTGGAGACTAACAGGGTCAGAAGGGACAACAACGGTTGGCAAATGTTCAGGCAAACAAATAACTCATTCAGGGAATCATCACATGACCCTTGCTACAGGTTATCGGATAGCAAGAATGGCTCAAGATTATTATGAGGTTACGAATACAATAATAGGGATTAATGACGCAAGCATTATATGGGGAGGGTTGTTTGATGTATGTGGTGATTGGGAGAAACCACATAAATACCACAGAGAGGGGAGGAGTGTGGATATAGATCATCTTGGGGCAAATGAGGATCTGTTAGATAAAATTGTAGAGAAAAAATATCAAGGTAAGCGGTTAGAAGTTGACCAGATCCATTATGAGTTTCCATAAAAAGGAGGTAACTTATGAATATAAATAAAAAGGTAATTCTATTTTTTAGTCTTTTCATATTTCTACCAGCGATTATTTATGCAGAAACATACTGGGGTGGAGAATTGCCTAACATAAGTGATACAAAACTCAAAGTAAAGGTTATGCTTGCTGATGGGATTTACAGTTATATGTATACAATAACGAGTGGAAATACCAATACAGGTCAGATTTGGTCTTTTGATATCGATGTTAGAAAGCCTGAGAATAGCATAGAGGTTAGTGGTGAAGGGCTTGTGAATGGCCCCGGTTATCTTGAGCACACTTCTGCTCAGATATTATCAGAGACTACTACGCCTAAAATGATTCCTGTTGGCTTATTTTCTCCACCTAATTGGAATTCGGGTCCTGATATTCTTGGGCGAGTCGGATGGGGAAGCAACGATGTCCAGTACAGAATTTTACCGGGTCAAAGCTTAGGCAGTTTCAAGATAACAAGTAGAGGGATACCCATCTTAAGAGATTTCATAATAGAACCTAAACTAATTCCTCCTTCTGAAGAAAGCGACATTACCATTGAGCAAATCCAGGAGATAGAAGACAAAGTAGCCTTTAAAGGCAAGACCCTCGGTCCCACAGCTCCACCGGCAGACTTCAAGCCTATTGACTTTCATAACTACATCATCTCCCTCAAACACGAGGCATACAAACTTGGCTGGATAATTCAGGGGAAAGATGACGACAAAGGCAAAAAGGAAGATGAAGAAAAGGGCATAATGAAAAGCCTTGATGAGAAATTAGATAAAGCAAAGAAGAAACTTGAAAAAGGAGACACAAAAGAAGCAGTAGAAAAACTCAAATCCTTTATTCATGAAGTAGAAGGGTTATACAAAGAGGACAAGGACAAAGAAAAAGAAGACCATCGTCATGAACACATCACATCAGAAGCTTATGCATTACTCAAATACAATGCTCAGTATCTCATAGAACAGTTGGGAGGAGAAAAAGAGGGGAAGAAAGACAAAAAGGAGTAATCAAACTTAGAAAGATTGATAAAAAGGAATACGAAGAGATAAAGGAGTTGGTGATTGTCCAGCCATTGAGGAAGAAGAAGTAAACTACAGTTCACAGTTCACGGTTCACCGTTCACAGTAAAACACACATATAAATTTCGTGAACAATGAACTGTGAACGGAGTATAGGTATGGGATTTGATTTTGAAAAACTCAAAGTTTATAAGGAGGCATTAGATTTAGCTAATGAGATTTATCAGATTACAAAGCAATACCCTAAGGAAGAGGTCTTTGGGGTAACAAACCAAATAAGAAGGGCAGTGATGTCTATAGCTCAGAATATTGCTGAAGGGAGTGGACGAAGCAAAAAGGAATTTAGACATTTCCTTAATATGGCAAGGACTTCTGGATATGAGTGTATCCCTTTATTGGAGATATCAAGGAGGCAAAATTATATAGATGATGGGGAATTTAACAGCTTATACGAGAAATGCGATAAGCTCGTAAGGAGAATAAACGCCCTAAAAAATTCAATCTGTGAACTGTGAACCGTGAACTGTGAACTAATTTGTATGAAAGGTCTGATTTACGAAATTCAGAGATACTGCGTAGATGACGGGCCAGGAATCAGGACTGTTGTCTTTTTAAAGGGGTGCCCTTTGAGATGCCCGTGGTGCCATAATCCAGAATCTCAGGATTGCAGACAGGAGATAGGTGTATACATAAACAGGTGTATCAATTGTATGGAATGCTATGAGGCATGCCCGCGGGATGCAATCGTTTTTAATAATGGGGAAAGAATTGATAGAGAGGCATGTGATAGATGCGGCTTATGTGTAGATGTATGCCCTTCAAGATGTCTTGTCAGGATTGGCAGGCACTATGAGCCGGATGAATTGCTTTTTGAAATATTGAAAGACCTACCATTTTACAAGACAAGTAATGGAGGGGTTACATTTTCAGGCGGTGAGCCGATATATCAATCTGAATTTTTGAGAGAGGCATTGTCACTCTGTAAAAGGAAAGGGATACATACAGCGGTTGAGACAAGCGGATATGCCCCCTGGGAAAAATTTGAGAATATTATTGAAGATGCAGACCTGTTCCTTTATGACCTTAAGATATGGGATGCAAAATTACACAAGGAGGTTACCGGGGGGGACAATAGGATAGTAAAAGAGAATTTTATAAATCTATTTTTAAGTCTCAGGGATAAAAGCAGGATAATTCCCAGAATCCCGCTCATACCTAATTGGACACTCACAAAGAGCAATCTTGAAGGATGGGCTAAATTTTTAAATGAGCTTGGCTGCCGTGAGGTTCATCTATTGCCTTTTCATGACATGGGTGAATCTAAGAAGGCTGTTGTGGGGATAGAGACGGCAAGTCTTAAGAGGATGGCATTAAAGGAGAGACCCAAACTCAGGGCATATAGCACTGAGTATTCATATATATCAGAGATATTTGATACAAATGGTATAAGTGTAAAGGGATTAAGGGAGGTTAGTCCCACTTAACCCTGTCCCTGAAAGCTCCCCTGATTACTACTTTCTGGGGCAAGCTTATCAGGGAAAAGGGGGTCAGGGGGTTGTTATGAAATATAGTATAAAAGATTTTCCAAGATTGGAGAGATTACGAAAGACAATGCTTGAGGCGGACAGGGCTGTCTGCGTTGAGAGGGCAAGATACTATAAAGAGTATTATACGGAAGTTTTGCCTGAAGAAGAAAAGGCAGAAGGCAGAAATATCCCCCCTGTATTGAGGCAGGCAAGGGCATTCAGGCATATCATGACAAACAGGAGTGTAAAAATCTTTCCGGATGAATTGATTGTAGGAAGTACTACATCAAAACTTCTTGGCGGACTTATATTCCCTGAGTTTCTCCACCTCGCAGTCTGGCCTGAATTGAATACAATTTCCAAAAGAAAAGATAACCCTTTTATTATTGAACAGAGAGAGATAGATGAGCTTAATGATGTGATATTCCCGCGGTGGATGGAGACCAATGTTTTACAGAGGGCAAAAGAGATATGGGAAGGAACAGAGAAGTCAGAAGTAAAGGTAAACCCATTCAATATACTTGAGAAATTCTCCTTTTATTTATTAAGCAAGGCAAACGGTATATCCCATATTGCCCCCAACTATTCAAAAGGTATAAAAATGGGATTTGAGTCTATCATGGATGAGGCAAGGGGAATGACAGAGAAGATGTTCATAAAGCAAGGCGGTTTTAAAGAGCAGACTAATATTAAGAAGAATGAGGCGAAGGATTTTTATCTGGCAATGAAGACTATTGCAGATGGGATTATTGCCTTTGCAAATAGATATTCTGATGAGGCTCTGAGGCTTTCAGAGAAAGAGAAAGAGAGTAAAAGAAAATTTGAGCTTATAAAGATAGCCGATATCTGTAAAAGGATTCCAGCCAAGCCTGCGAGGACATTCCATGAGGCTTTACAGTCACTCTGGTTTATCCAGATTGCTTTACATCAGGAGAATTATGACATGGGGATATCCTTTGGCCGAGGCGACCAGTATCTCTACCCTTATTATAAAAGGGATGTTGAGATGGGAATACTAAAAGAGAAAGATGCACTTGAACTGCTGGGCTGTTTCTGGGTAAAGTCCACAGACCATGTAGCATTTACCCCATCAACAGGAAGCCTGTTCTTTGGGGGGACACCGAGCAATCAGCCGATGACCATAGGAGGGGTTGACAAAAATGGAAAAGATGCGACTAATGAGCTTACATACCTAATGCTTGAGGCATCTGCAATGCTTGGCGTGAGAGAGCCGAACTTAAGTGCAAGGATACATAGAGATTCACCTCAAGAATATCTATTGAAAGTAGCAGAGGCAATAAAGGAGAGCCACGGCACACCGGCTGTTTATAACGATGACTACATAATTCCGATTGTAAAGAATACAATCCGCCCTTCTAAATCCTCTCCCCAGCATCCTGAGCCTGTCGAAGGATGGGGAGAGGGTGGGGGTGAGGGGGTAATGCCTATTGAGGATGCAAGAGATTACGCAGTAATTGGATGTGTGGAGGCTAATGTGCAGGGGAAGACCTTTGGCATGACAGGTGCGGCACTTGTCAATATGGTCAGTGCATTGGAGTTGGCACTCAATGACGGTTATTATCCGAGAAGGATGGAGCAGGTTGGACCCCATACAGGAGACCCGAGAAAATTCAAAAGTATGAATGAGCTAAGAGAGGCTTACAGAATACAGATTGAATTTCTGATTAAAAATGTGGTCTATGGCAATAATAAGCTTGGAGAGGCTCATCAGGAGTTGACCCCTACACCCTTTCTATCATCTTTAATTGATGGGGCGATGGAAAAGGGGATGGATGTAACAATGGGGTCGGCAGTCTATAACTCAAGCGGTGTAACAGGTATGGGGCTTTCGGATGTTGCAGACTCACTTACAGCGATACAGTATCTGGTCTTTGAAGGTATAGACCTGCCCCCTTACGGTTCTAAAGGGGGCAATAATAAGGTAACAATGGAAGAGATGCTCGGTGCAGTTGAAGATGATTTTAAGAATAATCCTGCCCTCCATGCAACTATACTGAATAAAATCCCGAAATACGGCAACAATAACCCAAAGGCTGATTCAAATGCAAAATTTGTTGCGGATGTATTTTGTAAGGCAGTCTCTCAATATGATAACTACAGGGGAGGAAAATATAACCCTGGTTTTTGGACGATGACAACCCATGTTGGATGGGGGAAGCTCGGCGGGGCATTGCCGAATGGGAGAAAGGCAAACCAGCATTATGCAAGTGGTGTTACACCTGCAGGGGGAATGGATAGGGAAGGTCCAACATCGTCACTACTCTCCGCTGCATATTTAAATAATAGTGATATTACAAACATATATGCCTTTAATCAGAGATTTGGCGTAATTTCAAGCCAGATTCCCTCCACCTTAACGGGGGAGGGGCAGGGTGGGGGTGGCAATGATACAGAGAAACTCTCCCAGCTTATCAGGGCATACTTTAATGAAGGTGGTCTTCAGGTGCAGTTCACAGTCGCCGATGCAGCCATGTTAAGAGATGCGCAGAAAAATCCTGAAAAACACCGAGGCTTAATCGTGAGAATCTCAGGCTACACAGCATACTTCGTTGATCTCAATCAAGATTGCCAGAGCGAAATAATTGCGAGGACTGAGCATAGAATTATTGAATAGAAAGGGGGTGTTTCTATGAACACGCTTAAAAAACTAAACAATATATTTGCTGGCTCTCCACCTAACGAGGATACAAAGAAAAAAGTATCAGTAGAATGTCTTTTTTATCTTCTGATGACAGCCTACGAGGTTGTTCACAGAGGCGATTCTCGGTTCAATGATGATGCAAGAAATTTTGATAATGTAATTCAGTATAGGCTTGAGAATGATGATGTGGGTGCCTATGTGGTTATAAAAGGTGACAGGGTTACAGCACACAGAGGAATTCATAATAACCCAACACTGACACTTATTTTCAGAGATATAGATGCTGCTTATGGGCTTCTTACAATGCAGGATACCCAGTTTGACGCCCTCGTCTTCGGAAGATTAAAGTATGAAGGGAGATTACCTTCACTCTTTCGTTTTGGGTATCTGTCTAATTACTTACAGGATGAGTATCTGGTGCAGTTGAGTGTATAAATTAATAGAAGTATAAATTTGAAAGGAGGGAAAATATGCCTATTTCATTAATTGGTGCAGCATTGCCGGCAATTGGGAGTCCTTTAAGGACACGCCGCACTTTGAACGTGCTGAGGGGTAATATATATGGGAAAAACAGGAATATCGGTTGAGATTCTTCTTTATGCTATCTGTAATACCTTAAGCGAAATCGCAAAGGTGGATGGAAGGGTTAAGAGAGTTATAGATGGGTGGGATATAGAAATCCAGTTTAAGGTGCAGCATGATGGTCCTTCTGCCTATCTGCAGATTGAGAAGGGGAGGATAATTTTTTATAAAGGGGAGACAAGTAATCCTATTATAAAAATAACATTCTCTTCTGAAGATGATGCATACAATTTTCTCTTGCGCAGGTCTGTGCTGCCATTATTTGGCATCCTTTTAAAAAATATGAGACATCCAATATTGCTTTTTCAGAACCTTAGATTGCTGCTCTTTGCAGGGGAATATCTGAGACCTTCAGTTAGTATAAGTAATGTTACATTGGGGGGGTAAATATGAAAACTCGTCAGAAGATTATAATCGGCGGTTTGGGGGCACTTACCCCTATTGTGATGAATTTTTTGGTCATTGATATTAATGTCCTTTTTGTAAATCTAACTCTATTGGCTTCTATCGGATATGCAATCCGTGTTGTGATTCTTTTCTATCTGGGCGGTATTGTAGCCTATCTTCATAAGGATGAGAATAGCCCGGTAAAGCTTTTTGAATTAGGCATAGTGGCGCCTGCTATAATAACAGCTTTGCTCAATGGCACAAAAATCGAAGCTCCTAAAGCAGATGTCAAACATGGAGAAACGACTACTGTTTCTGCCATCCTCATCCCAAAGGTATATGCTCAGGCAGTTAGGAAAGATGAGATAAAAACTTTTTCTCTTCCAAAAGAAACTTCAACATAACAAATCTGGCGTGGATTAACCGGGTCAAGCCCCAACAATGTATGGTTTGTAATCGTAGGCTCGCATCTGAAAATGGAGGATGCCAAAAAACAGGCACAGTTGATTGCAAAAGAATGGAAGGATTTTAAGGCAGAGGTATATGCCCCTTATGGAGAGAATCTATATTATGCGGTTGTCATCGGTGCAAATCTGGCTCGTGAGGAGGCTCAACAATTGCGACAAAAAGCCATCCTCGCAGGATTTCCAGAGGATACCTATTTATGGACATTTCCGAAATAGTAAGGAGGTATTCATATGATGGCGATTGATGTTCCAGTTGGATTGGTTGCAGGGCAGGTGATAGCAGACGCAGGATGAAATATGCTGAAGAGTGGAGATGTGGAGAGATACAGGTCTCTCCGCTCCACTGTTATCCTCTTTGCCTATCTCTTTACAACGCCTATTGTATTTTATTTTTTTATGGGCTGGCCTGCATGGGAGACCAATTATGTCTGGGAATGGGTTGACCACATTCATGGGACACCTAAATTTGCCATATCGTCATTTGGAGCGGTGATTATGGCAATCCTTCCTGCATGGATTGGCTTTGAATCGGGGAAATATTTAATCCGTAAGGATAAAGTGGGATGGCTGAGGGTATCTTATATAAGCCTCTTTATTCTTATCTTGATTATAGTCTTTGTAACCAAGAATGCCACTTTTAATATAGCCCCCACATACAAAGATTATTTATCAAAAAGTTTTTCTTCCTTTTGGAGTAATCCATTTTTTATCTACTGGCTCATCCTGACTATTTATTTCTGGGGCGGACTGATTATTTTTTATCTATTTATAAGAAGGAAGGATAAATGTATAGAAAATTATAAAAACCATTAAGGAGAAAGGGAGAAGAGGGAGAAAAGGGGATAAAGAACAAAAAAGAATTAGGACACAGATTTACACGGACAAACACAGATTATTAAAATCTTTATCCTGACTTTTCTGTGTTCATCTGTGTCCAATATTTTCTTTTTTCTATCTTTCCCCAATTTTCTCCATTTCTCCTTAATCTTTTATTTTATTCTGGAGGTAGTTATGGTTCAGATAGATATACCTGCTGCATTTATTGCAAGCCAGTTTTTTCTGGATATTGGAAGAAGAGCCATAAAGAAGGAGGCTGAAAAATCTACAGAGAAATATCCAGCAATTTATTATAGATTCCTTTTCAGGTCTGTATTCTTTGCCTGTTTCGTTATAGCACCTGCCGGTATATATCTTCTTGTCGGCTGGCCCGGATGGGAGCAGATGTATTGGACTGAGCGGGTTGAAAAACCTCTCTTTCATCTTTACAATGCAATACTCTACCCGTTATTTATTATGGCTATTATCTTAGTTGCCTATATAGGTCATGTGGTCGGTTATAGGTGGCTGGTTACAGGCAGAGAAAAATATTTAAGGACTGCTTATGTATCTCTCCTCCTTGCGGTTTCTCTCCTCGTAATCTTGAACTACCCCGCTTTTACACTCGTCGGAACATATCAGCAATACCATCATGACAGAGGGAGTATGGATGCAGCATGGAATAATCCTCACGACTTTGGCAAAGGATGGCTTATTGTCATGGTGTATTTTACCCTTTCTTTTCTGTATCTCTTTTTAAAAATACGGAAAGAAGGCAGAAATTATTAGAGGAGGGTTTAATGCTTGTCGTTATAAGTGATTTACATTTTGTGGATGAGACTGCGGGGAAACACAATTTACCCTATGGTGCATTTGAGGATGTATTTCTCTCCGATATTGTATCCATTGCAAAGGATAAAGGTGTAGAGGAGATAAAGCTCTTGCTCCTTGGCGATATTGTTGATTTAATCCGCAGCGAGCAATGGTTTGATGTTGTCCCTGCCGATCGTCCATGGGGGACAAATGGGCTTAAAGATATTCCAAATCCCCAAACCGGCAGTCCTACGGAGCAGCAGTGCATGAAGATACTCGGGGAGGTGCAGAATAAAAATCAGGATACCTTTAAATTGTTCAGGGAGTTTAAATCGCGGCTTAAGGAAAAATATAAATTGGATACTGATGTTGAGATTATCTATACGCCGGGTAACCACGACCGTCTTTGTAATCTCTATCCTTCAGTAAGAGATAAAATTAAAAATATACTTGGTCTTACAGTGAATACTAACACTGCAATCGGCTATTCAAATAGGGATTGGAAGTATCGCTACGATTTCATAGATGAAAACTACGGCATATATGCACGGCACGGACATCAATTTGATGAGTGGAATTATGCGGTGGGTAGTGAAGATGAGGCGATACGAAATCTTGAAGTCTCCATCGGAGACCTGATGACAACGGAATTCGCAGTTAAGTTTCCGTATATTTTGAATTCATTGAGAGGACAATATTCTGATATAGACGATAATACTTTTAAGGAATTGGTTGAGCATGTAAAGGATATAGACAATATCCGTCCAATAAAAAGAGTTATAGACTGGATAGATTATAGAATTAAAAAGGAAAGTGACCTGAGAGTGCGTGGTGCATTAGACAAGGCTTTCAAGCAGGTGGCTAAGGAATTTTTTGATATTGACTTTGTGAAAAATTCCAGGA
Source organism: Nitrospinota bacterium (assembly GCA_016194325.1). Taxonomy (GTDB): domain Bacteria; phylum Nitrospinota; class Nitrospinia; order UBA9942; family UBA9942; genus UBA9942. The sequence goes on from JACQBS010000165.1 coordinate 22,026, forward strand.
CCTACCGTAATATGTGGCTTCGTATTGCAAGCAATCCCTTCATAAGCTATCTGACAAAATCGGCTATAGATATAGGGGGCGCCGAAAATATGCTTCCAATTCTAATGGGTTTGAGTGATGAGCCTGCCGATCCGGAAAAAGGTCTCCTTGTAAAAGCAGCTTACGACGAATCTGTCTGGAGAAACAATAAGGGAATTCAATTTGTCCTTTACGGACATACTCATGCACCTCTGCAAATTCCTATGGATAATCTAAATGGGAAAGAGGTGCTTTATATCAACACAGGCACATGGCGAAACAGGATTACAAAAACCATTGAGCTTGACCAGCCCCCAGATTTTATTGAGCTTAAAACCATGACTTATGCCATATTTTATAGAAGAGATGAGGATATGGGCGGGAAACAGTCTAATACTGTAAGCTTTGATGTATGGACAGGGGCGAAGAAGAAATATTATAAAAAGAATTAAGGAGGGCTTATGAATCAAGATTATTTGTCTCAAATAAATGAGAATATTATATAAAGTATGAAGCAATTCTTATGCTTGTTAGAACTTGTGTGTGAAGTGGTGCGAGGGTTTTAAATATAAAGGGGAAGGGGGGTGGGGGTTTGGGTTTCTGACACTTCAGCCAGATTAGGAATATCCGAAATACTTCGTCTATCATCCCAGAACAGGATAAAAAGCGAAGTAGTTCGGTTATGAACAAGTTATCTGCTCGTTGCGGGCAGGATTATATTGTAAAAAGGAGATATTGAAATGAACAAAAAACGAAAGTTGACACTATCGTTTTTATTTGCTGGCATATTCCTCCTGATTGGATTTGCTCACGCTTTTGAAGATAATAAACCTGCTGCAGTTTATGGTAATGACAAAATACAAAAAATACTGATAGAAAAAGAAATTGAGAATATTTTGAAAGAAAAAAACTATACCCGAGTACCTAATAAAGATTTTGATGAATACCTTGACAATAAGGTTTCCAGTAAAATCAATGATAAATTTACAAATTGGGCTACGGTTATAGGTATTTTTATTACAGTGATTGCAGGATTGGCTGCTTATACTTTCAATAATAAGATAAAACAACTCGTTTTAGAACAAGTACGAAATCAAACGGAGAAAGAAATGCAAGGTATTAAAAAATATATGCTTGATTCACGAAAATATACATTGAGAAGCGATTTGGAGGGAATTAAGAAGAGATTTGAACAAGACCCTCTTTCTGAAGCAAACATTATTGAAACAAAAAGTTTATTAAATGAAATCAAAGAATTAGGAAACCAAAAATTGTTGTCAGAAATAGTTGATCAATTGGCACTTATGTATTTTAAAAAAAGAACCCCAAAGGAAATTGAAGAATTGATTGATGGTAATGAATCAAAATGTGAAATATTGGAAACGACATATATGAACGCTGCTATCTTATATTCTGATTTATATGAATTAGATGGTTCAAAATGGTATAAGGAAAATTGTTTAAAATATTGCACTCTTGCTGCAAAAAAAGTACCTCACTATGGTGAACCACAAGGTATAACTTTAATAATTCATGGTATTGATTATCTGAATAGTTCAGATGAAAAGGATAAGGAATCAGCAATTAATAGTGCCAAAGAATTAATCAATGAAATTTTAAGAGGTTCTTCCTCATTTACGGCTTATAATACTGTTAAACGAATAGAAAAAGATAAGCTTCATGAAATATTCAAGAAATATATAGTTAAGTTAGAAGAAGTTATACCGATTGAATTTACAAATTTATATGATAAGGCAAAAGAATATTCAAAGGAATCAGGTGCTCAGAATTAGAAAGATGGAAAGATGATTGGGATCAAGCCTTCAAAATTCATTTTAAGAAGAGATTACCCACAATGGCATATAACAGAGTACTTAAGATTAACAACCAAAAGGCTACGCCCTTCTCAAGCCCTCGAAACATTATCTGCTCATTTAGGGCAAGAAAGGAGAGTAAATTATGAAAAGAAAATCTACAATGAGAAAAAGAGATTGGAAAGCCGGAAAAAAAGAAGCCTCTCGAAAGATATATAAAGGGCAGTATCTGTAAAGCATGTTATGTCTTATGGCAGATAGAAATATAGTGGGCTTTTTTAAAAAGCTGTTCAAAAAGTTTTTACAGGAGAATCAATATATGTTGTATTTAACTGATTTGGATGATATTAGGCAGATGAATGAAAATATTATACAGAGTATGACATCGGGGTTGATGTTCATAGAGAGCAAGAACTATACAATAGTAAAATTTAATAAGGCGATGGAGATTATCAATGGAATACCAGCCGAAAAGGCAATAGGGAAAAAGATTGAAGATGTATTCTCTCATATTGAAGGACTCCCCTTTGATATGTTTTATAAAGTAATGAAGGATTTTGGAAGATTGGAGAGGACAAAGTTTAAGCTCATAGATAATGGCAATGTGATACACAGATATATAAAGGGTGATACATATTTCAATCAGAATGGAGAGCCTGCAGGTTATCTTGTTATAGTAGATGATGCCACTGAAACGGAATTTGTAAAAGAGAGTTTTGGAAAGTATGTGGCAAGACAGGTGGTTGAAAAGATATTGTCAGGGAAGGGGCAGATGAGATTGCATGGGGAAAGGCAGTATGTAACAGTCCTGTTTGCCGATGTGAGGGGATTTACAAAACTTGCCGAGGAGAGAGAGCCGGAGGATGTTGTAGCCCTTCTGAATCGTTATTTTAATATGGTGGTGGATATAATCTTTAAATATGAGGGGACACTTGATAAATTTATCGGTGATAATGTGATGGCAGTATTCGGTGCACCAATAAAATCTGATAATGATGAGGAGAGGGCTGTAATGGCTGCAATGGAGATTCAATCAGAAATGGAAAGATTTAACATGGAGAGGAAATTAAATAATGAAGAGGTAATCTCAGTCGGCATAGGAATTAATACAGGCGAAGCAGTAGTTGGGAATATAGGCTCGGAAAAGAGGATGGACTATACAGTTATAGGTGATACGGTGAATGTTGCAGATAGAATTCAGTCAGCAGCATCAGGGGGAGAGATACTCATATCCACTCTGACCTACAAAGAGGTAAAAGATAAATTTACCTGTCGCAAACTCCCACCAATAACGGTAAAGGGCAGACAAAAACCTATCCATATCTTCAAAGTTACAGGATTTAATAAATAATTCCTCTTGATGAGTTATACCAAACATAATGAAAAATAAAAAGCCAATCACCCATCCACAATCAAAAGAAATAGGGAAAACATCTACATCAAGATTTCACCATATTCTCTCCATATCCCTAATTCTCCTCATCTCAATAGCCATTTATTCAAATACACTCAAAAACGGCTTTGTCTATGATGATGAATTTACGGTTGTTAATAATACATTGATTAAAAACTTCGGCAACATCTCAAAGCTATTTACAAAGGAATACTTTACGACTTCTGCTGAGATGAGTTACAGACCTGTTGTAACCTTTACATATTTTATAGACTATGCCCTTTATGGATTAAAACCCTGGGGATACCATCTGACGAATCCCATACTCCATGCCATGAATGGGGTATTATTGTATATATTTCTTACATTATTATTTATTAAGTCTTCTCAATCTTCATTTTCCAATCTTCAATCTTCAATCTTCAATTACTTATCTCTCTTCTTTTTATAACCCATCCTGTCTTAACAGAAGCAGTTAATGCCATATCCTTTAGAGAGGATGGACTATGCTTTCTATTTTTTATATCAGCACTGATACTATATATCGTTCATCGCTCATTGCTCATTGCTCATTGCTCAAAGTTTAAAGCCTTTTGCTTTCAGCTTCTATCTCCTTGCCCTTCTATCCAAAGAGATGGCAATTACTTTTCCTTTAATTCTTTTTCTCTACCAACTCATTTCGCCTCTCCCCAGCATCCTGAGCCTGTCGAAGGATGGGGAGAGGGATAGGGTGAGGGGAAAGGAATTAGGCTCTATTCTCTTTAATCCTTATAATATCGGTTATATCCTGATAACCCTTTTTTATCTCTATCTCCGTTTCTTTCTATTTCATAATCCAGTTGAAGAAAATATTTCTGCATGGTCATTCTCCGAAAGACTCATGACAATCCCCTATCTCATATTAAAATACCTTCTTCTTTTAATAGCCCATGTTTCTCTATCTGCCGATTATGTGATTACTCCAATCAATTCTGTTATTTCCTTAAAGTTTATCATTCCAGTCATTGTAATTATGTTTATAATAATGTTGCCTTTAATCTTCAATCTTCAATCTTCAATTTTCAATCGTCAATCTGCATTCGGTATCCTCTTCCTTCTCCTAACCCTTCTCCCTGTTTACAACGTCATTCCCATAGCCAATCCCTTTGCAGAGAGGTATCTTTATCTGCCATCTGTAGGATTTGTGATTATTATTTTTTCAATTATTCAGAGCGTAAATATAAAACAAGAAGGTAAGAAATTCTACATACCTATCTCCATGATTATTATTATCTCTATATATTCTTTAGCAGTTGTGAATAGAAATGTAATATGGAGGGATGAGCTTTCTCTCTGGAGTGATGTGGTGAGTAAGTCGCCTGATAAGGCAAGTGGGCATAATAACCTTGGGAATGACTATAGAAATCAAGGGCAGTTAGATGAAGCCATAAAAGAATATTTAATAGCAATAAGAATTAAACCTGATTTCGCGGGAGCTTATAACAATCTGGGCGTTGCTTATGCTAAACAAGGACGATTAAGTGAGGCTATACAGGAGTATCAAGCATCATTGAGAATAAATCCAAACGACGCAGGGGTACATAATAATCTTGGAGTTGCCTATGACATGCAGGGACGGATTAATGAGGCTATAGATGAGTATCAAGTAGCGATAAGAATAAATCCAGACTATGTAGAGGCGTATTATAACCTTGGAAATGCCTATGTTAAACAAGGACGGATTGATGAAGCAAGAAAGGAATTTGAGACAGTTTTAAGATTAAAACCGGATGATTTTGATAGTCATACCAATCTTGGAAGTATTTATATAAGTCAGGGGCGACAAGTTATACAATTACCGATTTAGGAACACTCGGTGGAAGTTATAGTATTGCCAAGGGCATTAATGATTCAGGACAAGTAGTAGGTATTTCAAATACCGCTGGGGATGATCATGCCTTTCTCTATAGCGGAGGGGTAATGACAGACCTCGGCACTCTGGGTGGTTCATACAGTTCAGCCAATGCCATTAATGATTCTGGACAGGTGGTTGGTGACTCAGATCATGCCTTTCTCTATAATGGAGGTGTGATGACTGACCTCAATAATCTACTTCCAGCAGGTTCAGGTTGGGTGTTACAGGGTGCCACAGGTATCAATAACAATGGACAAATTGTTGGATATGGTGAGATTGGTGGTCAGCAACATGCCTTTCTCATGACACCAGTTTCTGTCCAATACACCCTCACCGTAACAAAAGCAGACACAGGCAGTGGCACAATTACCTCATTACCAGCAGGAATAAATTGTGGTGCAGACTGTTCAGAAGCTTATAACTCAGGCACAGTAGTTACACTCACATCCACCCCTGATTCAGGCTCATTCTTCACAGGCTGGAGTGGAGATGCAGACTGTTCAGATGGTTCAGTTACAATGGATGCAGACAAGACCTGCACAGCCCTGTTCACACTAAATGCCTATAACCTCAATATAACCATCAATCCATCAGCAGGCGGAACAGTAACTGCCCCTGGCATAAACTGTCCGGGAGACTGCACAGAATCATATAACTATGGAAATAACATAACCCTTACAGCAACAGCAAATACA
>JACQBS010000170.1 GCA_016194325.1 Nitrospinota bacterium
GCTTCAGAGGAGGCAATGTTTTGGGGGGAGGAGGAGAAGATTATCAGCGCAACAAAATATATCAAGAGATTGAGGGAAGCCCCTGCCATCGCCACAGTCATAACATCGGAGCAAATAAGGAATATGGGTGCAAGGAATCTGCTGGATGTATTAAAGACTGTGCCGGGTTTTGAAATAACTACAAGCGATATTGGAAGAAAGGCGATTCATGTTAGAGGGATTAAGACCGTCGCATCAGAGAAGATAAGGCTTATGCTGGATGGACACGAGGTGAACGAGCCTACAACTGCGGGGCTTGCCTGGTCTTTCGATAATATGCCCATCGAGAATATCAAAAGAATAGAGGTTATAAGGGGACCAGGATCTGCACTTTATGGCACAAACGCATTCCTTGCAGTTATAAATGTAGTTACCAAAGATGTCGGCGATATAGAGGGCACGAGGCTATCTGTAAGCGGAGGGAGTTTTAATACGCAGAAATATAATATCATTTCAGGCTACCGTCTCGGTGATTTAAACATAATAGGGTCAATGAATTTCTATGATACAGGAGGAGAGAGGTTGAGAGTGGAGAGTGACAGTATTGGAAATTCTGGCAGCACACTGGATTATGAGAGGAGATTTGACGGAGACCTTAAGCTTATTTTCAAGGATTTTGTCTTAAAGGGAAAGTATATATCGGCAAAGAGGGGACCATATATAGGTATTGGAGATGCATTAAACGACGAGTCTGAAATAACCACCGTACAATATTTTGGGGAATTAGGTTATATCCACTCCTATGAGCATGTTGATGTTGTTGCAAAAGTATATCTGGATGAATTTGACTGGGATGCATTCTGGGAGGTCTATCCAGAGGGTTTTAAGCTGGCCGGTGTTATTCCTTTTCCAGATGGTATGCTTGGACATCCATATCTTAAAGAAGGTAAGACAGGAGCCGAGGTGCAGTTTGATTTCATTCCAATCGAGAAAAATAAGGCATCATTCGGATTTGCTTATGAAGGTATAAGACAGTACGATGTAAGACGGGAGGATAATTATGACCCCTTTACTTTTCTCCCCCTGGGTTTTATGCGGGATAATACATCCTATGGGAACTGGAATCAGAATAGGGAGAGATATGTAAGGGCAATCTATTTTCAAGATGCCCATACTATAAGCGATGCCATAGAGATAACTGCCGGTGCACGGTATGACGACTACAGTGATTTCGGAAATACTACAAATATAAGAGGAGGGATGGTTTATAAGTTTTCAAGAGATGGAGAATTTAAGTTCCTATATGGCGAGGCATTCAGGGCGCCTGTATTTGAGGAGATGTATATAATCAATAATCCTGCTATTCTTGGAAATGAGAAGCTGAAGGCAGAGAAGATCAGGACTTATGAGGGAGGCTTAGGGTTTCGCCTTTTTGATAAACTTAATGCCGGCATAAATTACTTCTACAGTGATATCAGCGACTTGATTCAGCAAGTTGCACAACCTTCAGGCGCCAAAAAATATGAGAATACAACAGGCGCTACTGCATCCGGCATAGAAGCGGAATTGAAAGGGAGGTTGAACGATAATTCTTATGCCTTTGCAAATTATACATATCAGGAATCTCAATATAAGGATACAAATGAAAAGATTCCAGATGTGGCTAAACATAAAGGCAACATCGGCTTAAATATCGGACTCTCAAAGTTTATCTCTATTAATGCAAATGCACTTCTCATAGGTCCGAGGGGAAGGACATCGGGTGATACGAGAGGTGAGACAAAGGGCTATACAGTAACAAACCTGACAATCATCGGAAAGGATTTCTATAAAGGTTTGGAGATAAGAGGCTCTGCATATAACATCTTCAATGAAAACTATATAGACCCTTCACCAAAGGGGACAGTCCCCGGAGATTTTCCAAGGGCAGGGATAAATTTTATTGCCGAGGCTGCTTATCAATTTTAAGATGTCCAGTATTGTCATTGTAGATTCCATCTCCTGCCTCAATGAATCCAATAACGGCGATGTAGTGGTATGCGGGTCACACGGAAGCATATCTGCTGCCGAGTATGTTGTTAACCGTTTTAGATTAAACGGTATTATTGTCAATGATGCTGGAAAGGGAAAAGAGAATGCAGGTATAGCAGGTCTTCAAGTATATGAAAGGATAGGAATCCCTGCTGCCGCTGTGGATACATTTACAGCAATGATCGGTAATGGATTGGATAATTACGAATGCGGTATAATCTCTGCGGTAAATAATCTGGCAGGAGACTGCGGTGTAAGAGTTGGAATGTCTGCAAAAGATGCTGCATTAATGATGTTTAATAGGGAAACAATAAAAAATGTATAGGTCAGGGATTATCGGCACAGGCTCTTATTTGCCTGAAAAAAGAGAGACTATAGAGGATTTTTTAAAAAAGGGGGCAGCAAGGGAAATAATAGAGAAATGGGGTGTTTTTGAGCACAGGGTTATGGGAGAAGGTGAAACAGTTACCGATATGGAGGCTAAGGCTGCAAAGGTTGCAATTGAAAGGGCAGGACTTAAGCCTGCCGACATTGAATTGATAATAGGGATTACGGCATTATCGGAGGAGGTTAATCCGCAAAATGTATGTTTAACACAATATAAGATTGGAGCAGTAAATGCCGCATCATTTCAACTTGATCTCTCGTGCTGCGGTGCAATTCCAGCGATGGCAGTGGCAAATAATTTTATTGCCCTGGGACAATATAAATATATCCTCCTTGTAGCATCTTGCAACTTGACTCAGGTATCCGACGATACCGACCCGGCGAGTTTTGTGGTTCTTGGGGATGGTGCATCGGCTATTATTATGAGTCCGGCAGAGGATGATAGAGGGGTAATCTCCTTTGATTTAGCGACAAACGGGAGATTTTTTGGCAACTGTGGCATCAAGGTTAAGAGACCGAAATATTTCGGTGGACGATCCTCTTATATTAATCCCCCCTCAGAAAGACTTTTATTTTTTATTGATTATGATGAAAAAAACCCAAGTTCTGCATTAAATAGATACCTTATAAAATCAGTCCCCGAATCTGTTAAGAGGGCATTAAAGAAGGCAAATTTAAGAGCAGATGACATAGACTGGCTCATCCCACATCAGAATGTTACCCCTTTAAGTGGAAAGTGGATTGAACTATTGGGGATAACAAAGGAAAAGGCTTGCTTGACAAATCATAAATATGGCAACATGAGCGCCGCTAATATCTGGGTAAATCTCGATGAGGCTGTTCAAGAGGATAAAATTAAGGATGGCGATATTGTTGCCTTTGCTGGACAGGGGTCTGGGTTTCATGTTGGATCCATAGTTATAAGGTGGGGGAAGTTATGACTGCCAAAGAGCGGTTCCGGCAAGATTTTGAAGAAGGCTTTGAGGGAGAGGTTTTGGGGAGAGAAGGAGAGGAAGTTTTAAGATAATTGTCATTTTTTGAAACCTATAACCTTGCTTTTACATTTGTTACGCTTGACTTAAAGGCAAATTGGAAGCACTATAGAGATAACTTTGAAAGGGAGATGAAAAAATGACAAAAGATGAGGTTATGAAAAAGAATTTAGATTTATATGCTGAATGGATGAAGTATATTTTTGAATATCCTGATGTGCTTGACAGAATCCCTAAAGGAGCAGTTCTTGTGATACTTCCAGAGGATGATATGGAATTGTATGAAGAAAACTATAAGATTCTGACCGAAAATAAGAATAAAGGGATACCTGTGTTTGTGGTTAAAATGAAGATGCCGAAGCCGCAGATATCGAATATTGAGATTATTGCAGCATGATTTTAAAACACCTATCGGATGAATCTATGCTGGAGGGATATTTTTTCAGGAAAATGTTTTATAAGACTGCCGAGATAAGGGCATCTATCCACAATCTATTCGATAAAAAATATGCAGACCCGGCGCCAAAGGGTAAAGGGGTTACAAACGATTTCCCAAGGGCAGGTATAAAATTTATGGTCGAAGCGAGTTACGGGTTTTAATCTTTTTTGATGGAGGATTTTATGAGTTATGCACTAAAGATATATGAGGTGTTTAAGGATGATGAGGAAAGGGCGAAGGTTTTATCGGAGGCATTTGCAAAACTGGAGGAGAGATATTTTCATGTAGAAAATGTTGCCACAGTTCAGGATCTTAAGAATGAGGGGTTAAGGCTTGAGAAAGAGATAGAGAAGGTAAGGCTTGATTTGACAAAGGAGATAGAGAAGGTAAGGTTGGAGATTAGAGAGACAGAATTAAAGCTGACAAAGGAGATTATGGAATCAAAGCAGAGTATTTTGAGATGGTTATTTGGATTCTGGGTAACACAGGCAACATTTGTAATTGGTGTTATCTGGGTTCTTTTAAAGATTCAATAAATTCAGGATGCAGGATACACTTTTGAGAAAAGCTGCTATTGTTGGAACAGGCTCATACCTGCCTGAGACTATCAGGACAAATGAGTGGTTCGAGAAGTTTGAGTTATTAACAAGCGGGACGGAGATTTTCGATGACAGCGGGGTAAAAGAGAGGAGGGTTGTCTCCGATGAAATGAAATCCTCTGACATGGAGATATTGGCATGTCAGGATGTCCTGAAAAAAACCGGCATTGATGCCGGAGAAATTGACCTGATACTCTGTAACTCCAATATCCATGACCAACTGCAGCCCGGTAATGCCTGCCTTATACAGTATAAACTTGGTGCAAAGAATGCAGGGGCATTCAATTTTGACAGCGCCTGCACCAGTTTTATAAACTGCCTTATAATAGCAAATTCCATGATAGCAGGAGGAGAATGTGAAACCATTTTAATTGTATCCTCTACAACATGGACAAGGGTAGCTGACTATACAGAAAAAAAGTGTATGCTCATGGGAGATGGGGCGGGGGCTGCTATTTTAAAACCGGTAAAAACAGAGGGGCGGGGTTATCTGGGAAGTTATTTTATATCAGATGGAAGCCTTTATCATACGATGGGGAGAAAGGTCAAAAAACCTGAAGGCTGGAAGGGAGAAAGGACATATTACAACGGCGACCCTGAAAAACTCTATCTCTTTATAGACAGGACAAAAGAAGGGTTGGATAAAATAAGGGAATTGGGACCTGTTCAAACTGTGGAAATCACAAAAAAGGCTTTACAAAAATGCGGTTTAACAATAAAAGATATAGATTTTTTTATCACCCATCAACCTGCCAGAGAATTGGTGGATTCATGGAGGAAAGGGCTTGGATTAAAAGAGGGGCAATATCACGATACTCTAAAAAAATATGGGAATTTGAGTAATGCCAGCATACCTGTAACTCTGGACGAGGCTGTAAGTCAGGGTATGCTAAAGGGTGATGATATTGTAGTCTTCTCTGCACCGGGTATGGGATGGAATCATTCATCCACTGTATTCAGATGGGGGGTATGATTAGCCACAGATTTACACGGGCTTTTTAAACCGTTTAAGCCGTTTAAACTGTTTGAACCGTTTGTAATGAGTTAGTGAAAGTCTGTGGCTAAAATTTTTGAATAATAATATGACTGCTGCTGATTTGATAATAAAATATCTGGAAGAAATGGGGGTGAGGTATATCTTCGGCATCCCCGGCGGTGCTTTAGAGCCTCTGTATGATGCAATTAATAAAAGCGAGAGGATAGAGGCTGTCCTGACAAAACATGAGGAAGGCGCAGCATTTATGGCTGACGGATATTCAAGGGTGAGCAATATGCTCGGTGTCTGCTGTGCAACCACAGGACCGGGCTCTACAAATCTTATTACAGGTATCGCCTCATCATATGCAGATTCAATCCCTGTCCTGACAATTACTGCCCAGGTGCCGACCAGAGTTTTTGGGAAGGGTGCTCTGCAGGAATCAACCTATGATGGCATAAATATTGTGGATATATTCAGACATTTTACAAAATACAGTGCAATGGTGATTAGTCAGGATAAGATAGGGGAGATGATGAGACAGGTATTGAGGGTCGCCCTTAGCGGCAGGAGAGGACCAGTTCATCTCAATATCCCTATGGATGTTATGAGGGATGATGTAGATGAGGGGGTAATCCCACATGATAAATTTATACCCCATACAATGTATTTTGATAGATATAGTATAAAAATGGCTGCAACTCTGCTGCTCAATGCTAAGAAACCTGCCATCCTTCTTGGTAATGGCACATTAATTTCCGGTGCGGTGGATGAGGTTATTAAATTTGCTGAAATGCTCTCTATACCTGTTGCCACAACGCCAAAGGCAAAGGGTGCATTTCCTGAAGACCATAAACTCTCATTGGGTGTATTTGGATTGGGAGGCTCACCACAGGCAGAGGGGTATCTTCTCAGTGAAATTTCAAATTTCAAATTTCAAATTTCAAATTCAAAAGTGGATGTGCTATTGGCAGTAGGGACGAGTTTTAATGAATGGGGGAGTAATGCATGGGATAAGAGGCTTATGCCTGAAAATGCAATGATACAGGTGGATATAGACCCTTATGAATTTGGGAAAAACTATCCCTTTGAGGTAGACTTAATAGGTGATGCAAAGACGATTATAAGGGAATTGACTTATGAGTTGCAGAGGCAGATTGAGAAACTCCAATCTGATAAGCAAGAGAATTTAGAGGAGAGGGGAAAATCTGCAATAGGGAGGCTTCGTAATTTTAAAAATCAGGTCAGGCGGCATCTTGCTGGTGAGAAGATGGAATCGGATGCTATTCCGATAAAACCACAGAGATTAATGAAAGACCTGCGGGACAGCCTCCCACGAGATACCATATTTTTTACAGATATTGGAAATAACCTTGTATGGGCATTACACTGCCTTGATATTTATAAACCGTATACCTTCTTTGCAGGCCTCGGCTTTGCCTCTATGGGATATGGTGTTGCTGCTGCCATAGGTGGAAAATTTGCTGCCCCTGACAGACCTGTTGTGGCAATTGTAGGAGACGGTGGTTTTCTTATGAATGGGATGGAGGTGGCAACTGCAGTTAATTACAATAAGCAGGTTATATGGGTAGTGGAGAATAATTCTGAGTTTGGAATGGTATCCCACTCCAGAAGGCTTCTCTCTATTCCATACAATATTGGGGCAGAGTTTAAGCAGGTAGATTTTGTAAAAATTGCTGAAGGGCTTGGGGCAAGGGGTGTCAGGGTTACAAAACCGGGAGAAATTAACAGAAAATTTATGGATGATATTATTGCTACTGGAAAATCAACAGTGATAGATGTTATGATAGACAGAAATGAGGTTCCTCCCCTCAGCACAAGAGTTACAGCAGTAAAGGAGTCTTATTTTTAAACCTGAATTATGCATTAACCACAGATGAACACAGGTAAGCATTTATAGAATAAAGTATCAAAGAGTCAAAGAGTCATAGTGTCAAAGTTTTTTTAACTCTGACGCTTTGATACTCTGACACTTTTATTTTATCTGTGTTTATCTGTGGTTTCACGTATTTTTTTTGGATAAACTAATATGCCAAAGGAAAATATCCTTATTGTAGACGATGAGACAGTAATTCTCAATACCTCATCCGAGATATTAAGAAGGGCGGGCTATAATGTGATAACCGTATCTTCCGGAGAGGATGGGTATGAGAAGCTTAAAGCAGGTGAGTTTGATGTTGTTATTACTGATATAAAGATGTCGGGAATGGGCGGGATGACCCTTATAAAGAAGATAAGGGAAGATGTTTCAACAGATATTCCCATTATAGTTATTACAGGGCATGGGACAATTGATACTGCCATAGAATCCATGAAACAGGGTGCCCAGGGGTTTATCCTGAAGCCATTCACGCCGCATGAGATTAAGAGTTCAGTAGAGGATGTCATCAGAAAAAGAAACATCATAAGAGAGAATGTAAGGCTCAAGGCGTTTCTTCCGCTTTTTGAGGTGAATAAAAAACTCTTAAGCGAGCTTGATATTAACAGGCTCCTTAAGAGTATTGTGGAGGAAAGCAGCAGATATACATCCTCTGACAGGTCATCCCTTATGCTTCTGGAGGATGATGGCAGCCTTATTCTGAAGGCATCCATTGGCCTTGAGGTGGATTCAGGTACTGCCATCAGAATAAAAATGGGTGAAGGCATCGCAGGCTGGGTTGCGAAAAATAGAGAACCGCTTCTCCTTAATGAAGATTCAGATATACCCCATTTAAAGGATATGATGAAAAGCCAGGAGATAAGGTCAGCCCTGTGCATTCCGATTGTTATCAAGGGAGAACTCCATGGGGTTTTAAACCTGGCAAAGACAACAGATAGTCAGCCGTTTACCCATTCAGATATGGAGCTGGTATCTGTTTTATGCGGTCAGGCTGCTATTGCTCTGGAAAACAGCAAACTATACGGCAAGGAACAGGATTTATACATCGGGATAATAGCAACCCTCGCAAGCACCATAGAGGCAAGGGACCCCTATACTGCAGGTCATGCAATCCGCATGGCAGAATACTCTAAGAATATCGCGGTAAAGATGGGTATATCCGGCATGGAAATAGATATCATCTACAGGGCAGGGCTTCTCCATGATATAGGCAAGATCGGCATCCCTGACCGTATTCTTCTAAAAAAAGGATCTCTGGATGAGGATGAGGTTCGGATCATGAGAGACCACCCTGAGATCGGCGGCAAGATACTGGATAAAATGGATGGACTGGGAGAAGTGGCTGCCATTGTCCGACAGCACCATACATATTTTGACGGAAGGAACAGTTTAAATAATATGAAAGGAAAAGAAATTTCACTTGGGGCAAGGATTATTGCAGTAGCCGATGCATTTGAGGCAATGACATCCGTAAGGCCTTACAAAAAGGCAATTTCTGTTTCAGAAGCAGTGAAAGAGCTAAAAAAGATGTCAGGCACCCAGTTTGACCCTGAGGTTGTAGATGCGTTTGTAGATATGCTGAACTTGAAGGAAATGATATAGGATGATAACTCTTAATGCCTTTATATTTCGTGAAAAGCCCAAAAATTATATTATTAATCGTTTTATCTTTAATAATATTATTTTTATCTGTTTTGATTGGCCCAAAATTCATTAACCCATTTAATCTGGATGATACAGGCAGGCAGATAATTTTTTCAATAAGGCTTCCGCGTGTATTAGTTTCAATCCTTATGGGTTCAGCCCTTGGTGCATCAGGGGCTATACTTCAAGGGCTTCTTAGAAATCCCCTTGCTGACCCCTATATACTCGGCATATCAAGTGGTGCAACCCTAATGGCTGTTGTAGGTCTTCTATTCGGAAAAATTATATTCGGACTCTTCAGTATTCCATTACTTGCCTTTATTGGTGCTATTTTTACCGGTATTGCTGTTGGTGTTATGGGGTATAAAAGGGGAGGGCTTTTGCCTGAAAGGTTACTGCTCGCAGGTATTGGGATGGGTTTTCTTTTTTCATCAATCCTTATGCTTGTTATGAGTGTTTCGGCGGATGAGGGATTGAAAAGGGCGATGCTCTGGATGTTTGGAGATTTATCAATGGCAGACTGGTTATTGATTCCCTACGGATTTGCCTTTATCTTTGCCGGTTTTTTACTTTCTATCTGGAGGGTGAAGGGTTTAAATGCCCTGATACTTGGAGACGAGATTGCCCATAGTCTTGGCTTTTCTCCAGTTAAAGAGAGATTAATCCTATTTATTTCAGTAGGGCTTATGACAGCTTCATCCGTATCACTCGGCGGCATAGTGGGTTTTATAGGGCTTTTAATACCTCATATAGTAAGGTATTTTGTCGGCTCAGATTGCAGATTCTTATTACCCTTATCTGCATTGGCAGGCGGGACTTTGCTCTGTATGGCAGATACAATTGGCAGGACAATTATCTCTCCAACAGAAATTCCAGCAGGGATTATAACTGCTATAATCGGCGCCCCATATTTTCTCTATCTCTTGAGAAAAAAAGAGATACTGGGAGTATAAAAAGTTTCAAGTTGCAAGTTAAATCTTACACTTGTAACTTGCATCTTGAATTATGGAAATTCTTGATTTACACAATGTTTCCTTTTCTTATAACAAGGGCGAGTTTATAAAAGACCTGTCAATATCCCTTAATGGCGGAGAGTTTATTGGCCTGTTAGGGGCAAACGGCTCAGGGAAGTCCACATTGCTAAAGCTGTCGGCGGGGATTCTCATGCCTCAAATGGGAGAGATAAACTTGTGGAATAAGCCTCTCCATCATTATAAGGGAAAAGACAGGGCAAAGCTTATTAGCTACCTTCCACAGATGCTTGATATAAATGCCCCTTTCAGGGTAATGGAGCTTGTCAGTATGGGGCTTTATCCGTATGACATACTCCCGCAGCTATCACCTGAAGAGGCTATAGAAATGGTTGGTCTTACTGAAAAGAAAAACTCTTCCATAACTGAGCTAAGCGGAGGCGAGAGGAGAAGGGTTTTTATAGCTATGACACTGCTTCAGGGGGCAGGGATTCTGCTCCTTGATGAGCCGCTTGCCAACCTTGATATTAAGTATCAGATAGAATTGATAAGACTGCTGAGGAATCTCAGAGGCAGTAAAAATATATCTGTTATTACAGCCTTGCATGATATAAACATGGCATTTCAGTTTGATATGGTTTATATAATTAAAGAAGGCAGGTTAATCGCATCAGGCGAGCCGCATAAGGTAATAACAGGTGAATTGCTGAAGGATGCCTTTGATATTGATGTAACTTTTTCAGATGTCCTTCATCCCTTAAATCCACTGAATAAAATAAATTATGTTTTTTAAAAGAAAACAGTTGACAACACAGTATGGAAATGGTATAAATTTACTACGGGTTATAATTAACTGTAAAGGTGATTAGATTCCTTTACGGGTTTTTTTTATGCCTGGTCGATTTAAATGGGCAGTAATAGACCTTAAGGTTAGCAAGTAAATTTAAGGTCAGCTTTAGATTTTAGGAAGGAGGAAGTTGCAATGGCAAAAGGAACAGTAAAATGGTTCAATAACACCAAGGGTTTTGGATTCATCCAGCAAGAAGGCGGCGAGGATATATTCGTTCATTATTCCGATATTAAGGATGAAGGATATAAGAGTCTCAATGAAGGACAGCAGGTTGAGTTTGAAGTTACAAGCGGCCCAAAGGGTCCTAAGGCATCCAATGTTACTAAGGTGAACTAAGACCTAATTACCCCGCACATAAGTCTTATGTGCGGGGTTAATCAACAATTCGTATAATTATCTCTTTCCCTTTTATCTCATTTTCTGCATTCTCTACCTGGCATAATAAGAATTTAGCTGTTTGGTTGTCTTGATTTAATTCAAGCCCTCTCCGTTCTCTCTTTGCCCTTCTTTCATCAATAGTCTTTTGTGAATAATGTCCAAGACGTCGTTTAGTCCTTCTTCCTTTTCTTATTGAAACAACCTTCCCCTTTAATGTCCTCTGTTTAGATGGCGGGCTATTACCCTTGGATGGTACAGGGTTTGGATTTATAAGTGGATATACTGTGATGTCTATCATAGTTTATTATCGGATAATAAATATAATTGATTAGATGTTTTTATATGTGCAAACAGTTAAGTATTTGTATTGAAAATCCGAATATATAAGTAAAGGAGCAGGTAAAGAAATGGCACAATTTAATGTTGATAATAAAGAGCTCAAGATTACGATTGATGAACTTACATCTATGTTCTATGGAGAGTATTTCATTAAAGGGGATGATGAAGACAATAATATGGTTTTTGCGAAGGTTGTTATAGCAGATTTTATTTTAAACAATGCAAAATATGCTTCTGCATAATCCGAGGGCAAAAATTATGAAATATGAGGATATAAAAAATAATTATGATCCCCGTAAGACCTTCGGTCTCTTACGGGGTGAAGGCAGCAATCCTCTAACAATAAATGAGTTGATAGATATACTTTACGGAGAATCAACTCATATCTGCACTGACGAGATGGAGGCATCTTCCCTTGCCATATCAGCCCTCAGTGATTTTTTAAAGAGTTATCCATTTCTTGTTTGCCATACACATGGATAAACCCCGTAAGACCTTCGGTCTCTTACGGGGTAAAGTTGTATAGCACATCTGAAGCCTACTTGACTATCCTCTTTTCAATCAGGTTTACAGACAGAATACTAAATATAACTGTGAATACGATAAGAATCAGTGTGCTTAAAATGAGAGATGAATAAGCCATATTGGATAAAAGGCTTCGGGATATATTAACTGCATATGTTAAGGGCATAAATTTTGACGCCGTCTTTATCCATTCAGGAAAATTTGATAATGGAAAGAAGATGCCTGAAAAGAAGAACATAGGGGCAAGGATTAGTGTAAAAAAGTAATTAAAAAAATCATAACTTGGGCATAGTGCAGTGAATGTCATAGCAAGGGATGAAAAGAGCAGCCCGATAATGAATATAAGTAGCAACATAGGTAAAAGCATCAATATAGATGTTTTCATTAAGCCAGCCAGATAAATTACAAACAGCATTACGCTTCCGCCTATAAGGCTCTTTGTTGCACCCCAGAGTATCTCTCCGGCAACAAGGTCTCCAACATTTAATGGCGTTGCGAGGATGCCGTCATAAGTCTTCTGCTCAGCCATTCTTGTGAATGCACCGAATGTGCATTCAAAAGATGCAGAATACATTGCAACGCCCATTATGAGTCCGGGGGCAATGAATTCCATGTATGATACGCCTTCAATCAGCCCAAGGTAGCTACCTATTCCGATTCCCATTCCAAAGAGATACATCAGAGGCTCGCCGAGATTTCCAAGAAGGTTCGCCTTATAGAATCTCATGTAGGAGTCTCTATTCCTCTGCCAAACCCTATACGCCCGCCATGATATGTCTGGGATTTTGAAGATAGTCATTAGTTTCATTCCCTCAATCCTCTTCCTGTAAGTTTTAAAAATAGGTCTTCAAGTGTAGCAGGCCTGTGTAGGAGTTGAGTATGCTTTACATCTACAATAGAATGTAAAAGCTCCTTTCCATTATTAGAAAAAAGATAAAGTGTATCTCCTGCCCTTTCATAATTAAAATTAAATTCACTCAATTGTTCAAGTATTGCACCCTGATTCTCATCTTCTAATCTTATCTCTACAACCTCAGTGCCTATATTATCGGCTACCAGTTTTTTAGGCTCTCCCTCTGTTAGTATCTTCCCTTTGTCAATTATTGCAACCCTGTCGCACAACTGTGAAGCCTCTTCCATATAATGGGTTGTGAGAATCATGGTTATCCCATTTTTTTTTAGAAGCCTTAATCTCTGCCATATCAGGTGTCTCGCTTGAGGGTCTAAACCTGTTGTCGGCTCATCTAAAATTAAAATCTTAGGGTTATTGATTAGAGAGCGGGCAATTAATAGCCTCCTCTTCATACCGCCTGAAAGCTCGCCTATCTTACTATTCATTTTATCTTTCAGTTGAAGGAAATTGAGGAGTTCAATAGCCCTCTCCTCTGCGGTTTTTAGTGGAATATCAAAGTAGCGGGCATAGACAATGAGATTTTTGAGCACCTTTAAATCAGGGTCTAAATTTTCCTCCTGCGGGACAACACCCATGATTGCCTTTATTTTTCTCTGCTCCCTTCTCACATCCATTTCTGTTACAGTTAGTTTTCCGGCAGTCATAGGAGAGAAACAATGAATCATCTTCATTGTAGTGGTCTTTCCTGCCCCATTTGGGCCAAGAAATCCATAACACTCACCCTTATTGATAGAAAAACTTATCCCGCTGACGGCAATAGTTTTTCCATATACCTTGGTAAGATTCTTTGCGGTGATTATTTCGGACATGATTAAAATCTTGAAACACGAATTACACGAATATACGAATGGCACGAATAGATAAGATATAAAACCATCTTATGATTTCTATTCTTTTGGTGTAATTCGTTTCATTCGTGCTATTTGTGGTTGAGTCTTTTTTTACTTTGGCACTTTTTTCCAGTCAGAGAGAAATTTCTCTATCCCTATGTCTGTGAGCGGGTGTTTCACTAACTGTTTTATTACACTAAATGGAATTGTTGATATATCAGCACCGAGCAATGCCGCTTCCACTACATGGAGAGGGTTTCTAATACTTGCTACAATGACCTCCGTTGAGAAGTCGTAGTTGTCATATATGGTAACTATTTGTCCCACTATATCCATGCCGATATGGCTTATATCGTCCAATCTCCCGACAAATGGGCTTATATATGTAGCACCTGCCTTTGCAGCAAGTATCGCCTGAGTCGGAGAAAAGACAAGGGTAACATTCGTATGTATTCCCTCCTGACTTACTTTTTTTACAGCCTTTAGTCCCTCCTCTGTCATAGGGATTTTTACAACTATATTTTTATTTACCTTTGACAACTCCCTTGCCTCTTTAATAAGCCCCTCTGCATCCATACTAATAGCCTCTACACTTATAGGCCCATCCACCACCGCACATATCTCATCCACAACAGTCTTAAAATCCTTACCGGTCTTTGCAATTAGTGATGGATTTGTGGTAACACCATCAATAATTCCAATCTCTAGTGCAGCCTTTATCTCATTAATATCCGCAGTATCTATAAAAAATTTCATTATTCCCTCCCTATTTGTTTACTTTAACCTAATCCCTTCGTAAAATCAACTGACCCACTCACCTGTAATTACTTAGGTTTATTGGTGCATACGGATACTTTGCCTTTTTTACTGCAATCGGCATAATCAACTCTTCTTTTGTCATTCCTGCGTAAGCAGGAATCAATATCTTTCAAAAGAAATTGTAAAAGATGGTTTTCATAAAAATTCAATATGATTCTTTATATCTTCATCGGTCAAAATGGTTGCAATCAATTCAACTCCTCTGATGCATTGACCGATAGAAACATTTTTCGGATGTGAAAATATTATTCCAAAATGATTAACACCTGAATTGGTTGCCATTCTCAAAAAATCCACATCATGCGTAAGAATCACGGCTTTTATTTCCAATGCCCTTTTAAGATGGAACTCATCAGGTTTGCTTAAATAGCCAAGTTCTTTTGCTGAAACTATTTCTATCCTACGCCTTCGTAAACCCTCAATGATAGAACGCTCTATATTTTCATCAGCATAAATCTTCATTCAAGTTTTGCCTTTAGCTTGGAGGGATATTTTTTTTTGAGTTGATTCAGGAGTATCTGATCCTCACGGTATTTTCTATCAAAAATATTTTTATGCTCATAATAGTAAGATAGTGCATCATGGACTTGTTCAAGCTTAAGATGTGGATACTCATCAATAATCCTGTCAACATCCATACCCATAAGCTCATATTTAATTGCTATATCCATCACCTTTATGCGTGTCCCACTTATAACAGGCTGCCCTCCTGCAATCCTTGGGTCTATAGATACATACGGATGTTTTGTCTTTTTTAGTGCAATCGGCATAATCAATCCTCCTTTATGTTTTTATTCTACCTGAATCCCTTCAATCATTCTATCTTTTTCCCTAAATAGCCACTTTCTTGGTTCTCTTTCCATAGCCTTACACTTTAGTTTTCGCCTTATATCCACTCAGATAGTTTTTACAAAATGGGTTTTGCTCAAAATCAGGCCATTTAAAATCAGAGAGTAATCCATTAGCAATTAAAGAAAGTCCATCTTGCTCAAGATTAAAATCGGAAAGGGATAGTACTGTAGTTCTACAACCTATTTTAAATGGCGGAAAATAGCCAAGTGAACAAAAGTCTTTAGCACGAACAATCTTATGATGTATGCTTTTACAGAAATCACATGTGCGACTATCTTCTACAGCACTAAATTGCCAATAGGGTCTTGATTTAACAATATGCAGATCAGTCATACTCTTTAAGTGTTGTTTACTATACCCTATCATATCTCTCCAATGTTGCCATAACTCATCGAAATCCTCTTTTTGTAAACCAGAATCTTTTATCTTTTTCCATGCCTCTTGCTTTTTAATAGACCAATATTTAGGGATTAGAATGCTTGACATATTAGAACCTATCTCTCCAGTTGATTGGGGAAAAGATGTAACCTCCTCTACAACATATAACTGATAACTGTGCCCCTTCTTTTTCTACCCTATTTCTCGGCAAAGTATAAGGCATAAGAAATATCCTCTTTTGCTACAGGTCTATCGTAATTGTAAAGAGATGGCCACTCTATAGATGGTAATTTATTTGAGATATCAGATTGAAATATCCCTGAGTTAGCTTTTATTATTGGGAGTAAGAGTGAGATAAGCTTTACAAAGATAGGGTCTCTTTTAACAAATTCCTCATACTCTTTTTGAACATATTGCAATTCATTATTGAGTTCACCTGACTGATTAGACCGTTTCAAATCTTCTACGCATTTTAAATACTCCATCCTTGCCTGCAAGAATTCTCCTTGGTTTTCGTTTTCTCGGGCACGGTCCAAAAAGATATTCCCAGTTCTTACATTAGAAACAGACATATCAGCATTTAATGGTGTAGTTGCAAGAGAGAGGGTTGTAGATAATTTTATAGGAGGAATTACAATAGGATCTGGTTGATTTTTTTGTGGAAGCGTAGAATTTTTTAAAGTGGAAGATTGTTTATTTTTAAAATAAGATAATACACATGAAATCCTCTTAGCCACAAATTTGAATATAAATACTAAAGCAATACCTACACCAGCCACTATCGCCACTAAAAGTTTTATGATATTTATAATATCCTCATCTCCCCGAAGTTTCATATAATCTTACCTTCTCTAAATAAACATCATCAATAAAACAATTATGAGTGCGACAGAAGGCGCCTTTGCCTCAACAAAAAATTTGGTAGAGCCGTTTATACTAAAATTATAATCAGGTTTTCCTGTTGTCTCCCCTTTTTCAAGGATGACCTCTCTATCAAATGGGGAAAGGCCTTTCCTGTTCTCTATGTCCCATCCAAGTGCTTCAAACAGTGGGTTGATGAAGTCCTCTCTTACCTGTGCCTCAAGATACTCTTTTGAAAGGTAATGATTTTTATCCTTTTCAAACTTATTGATAAGAGAAATGATTTTTTCTTTAAATTCTTCCTTGCTCAATTGAAACTCCTTATATAATCTTCAAAGGGAATTTTTTGTCTATCCTTTTCTTTATCTCTTCATCCATAATAATATCAGGGGGCCATTCACGAGGATGCCCTTCTTCTTTTAATTTTTTAGTGGCGTCTATCGCCAATTTCCCATCAATGAAATAAAAATCCCTCTTCGGGTCAACATTGTTAAAGAGCTTCCATATTACAGTTGAAATATCCTTTATATTTACATCTTCATCAAGAATCACTGCAATACTGATAGAGTTGACCCCGTTGGTCAGTTTAAAAAATTTCTCAGCAACTATCCTCGCATGATAGGGTTTGTCCTTTTTTATTGAAATAAAAATGACTCTATTTTTTACATCCTTCAGGGGGATATTTATATCAAGGATACCAGGTATCTCATCTTTCAAAAATCTTTTTATTTCGTCGCTTTGCAAGTCTTGCCCCTTACCCTTTACCTCTTGCCTCTGTGTTTCCCCCTCTATCCTCTCAGTGGCATCCACACCTATCTTTGAACCATAGATATAATTTGGTGAAGAATGGTCTAACACATCAAGTGTCCCTTCAGAGATGTAAATATCCCTCTCAATGTCAATATTGTTTAAAAGTCTCAGAGCTACTTCTTTATAGTCATGCACATTAATAGCCTCATCTACAGTCAAGAGCATCTTTGAAAAGCTCATCTGTCCTGAGCCCCAGAGGGATGTCATTAATTTCCTTGCATGCATGGGGTATCTCTTTTTCATGGATACAATCACGCAGTTATGAAAAACCCCTTCCCACGGCAAATCCATATCAACAATCTCAGGGTTTAATGACTTAAGCATCGGTAAAAATATTCTCTCCGTAGCCTTCCCCATATAGCAGTCCTCCATTGGAGGCTTCCCGACAATGGTTGTGAAATAGATTGGATTCTTTTTATGAGTAATGGCAGTAATATGTAATACAGGGTAATCGCCTTTCAAGGAATAATAACCTGTATGGTCTCCAAATGGACCCTCCTCTTTTAGCTCATCACTCTCCACATAACCCTCAAGGACAATCTCTGCTGTTGCAGGCACCTCCATATTAATTGTCTTGCATTTAACCAGTTCAACACCCTTTTTTCTTATCATGCCGGCAAAGAGGAGTTCATCCACACCATAAGGGAGGGGAGCAGTTGCGGAGTAAGTTACAACAGGATCTGTTCCTATTGCTATTGCAACCTCCATTCTCTTGCCGGACTTTTTATACTCATCATAATGAGAAGCCCCATCCTTATGAATATGCCAGTGCATGCCTGTGGTTTTTTTATCATACACCTGCATCCGATACATACCGACATTCCTCTTTCCACTTTTAAGACTCTTTGTAAAGACTACAGGTAGAGTAATAAATCTTCCGCCATCAAGGGGCCAGCATTTTAGAATAGGGAATTTAAAGAGGTCTATTTCATCGCCTGTTAAGACCACTTCCTGACATGGGGCTTTACCTGTAATAACCTTTGCTGGATAATGTGATATTTCAAAAAGCCGGGGGAGGAATTTTATCTTTTCAATAAGATTTTGCGGCGGCTTTAATTCAATCAATTCCTGTATATCTCTGGCTATCTCCTCTATATCATCAACACCGAGTGCCATCGCCATCCTTTTTTTACTCCCGAATGCATTAATGAGGACAGGCACACCTGTCCCCGAATTATTTAATCGGGGATCAGAATCATCTGTATTTTCAAAAAGAATTGCCTTCCCTCCATCTTTAGATTTACAAAACCTGTCTGTTATTTCTGTAATCTCAAGGTTCGGAGAGACCTTCTCTTTTATCCTTATTAATTCTCCTTCACTCTCAAGCCTTGCCAGAAAATCTCTTAGTGAATTATAATGAATACGCATGTTTTGTTTAACTATTTAATTTACTGAAAATATCAATCTTCTCATATGTAAGAGGGTATAACTCATAGACTATTTTAGCAATCATTCCATACTTGACAACCTCTAACCATTGTGTCATATTATTGCTGAGCGGTAAGACCGTTGTTGGTTCCTCTGGTGTTCCCTTCCGTAGGTTGGCTAAGCCAGAGGGCACGCACCCACATGGCACGCTCTTTTTTTATGGTAAATAAATATCATCATACTTAATTTTACCCTTAAAGACATCATACCATTCCCTGTCACTTTTTTCGTATTTCCGGAAAATCCCCCAGGAAAATAAATCAACTGCCTGAATAGGCAGGTCTTCATGGGAAAGGTGGTGATCTATATCAAGCGGTATTCTTGGTTCTATCCTGCCGCTTAACTGCTGAATCAGGTAGCTATCGAACTCTTTTATTTCTTTCTTGCTTTTGCTTCTGTCTATTACAAGTTCTACTCTTACTGAGGCATTTGCAAAAGGAATAACATCAAGAACTTTTCTTGCGATAAAATTATAAACCCTGTCCTTTTTCTGTGATAGGTAATCATATGCTCGTCTTTTATTGAGCGTTAGGGCGTAAATCTCAAATGGGACAGACTCAATATGTCTGTAAAAATATTTTTTGACCTCTATAGATTGCTTTGACCCTTTTAACTCAGGTCTTTTTTGTTTCGGAAATTTATTTTGGAGGGTTCTTTTTACAGCCTTAGCTATTTTCTTTCTATTTTCCATGCCATGCACCAGCATTACGGTAACAGTAAAATATTTTGACGGCTTCTTTGCGAAGAAGTCAAAACCCATGTCTCCGCTTTCGTCAAGATAAAGATAGAGCATCAGTCTTTCCCCTCCACAATCTCAATCTCCTCCCTTTGCACTCAGAAAATATACCCACCCTATCTTTCATTACTCTCGCAGAAAAGGTGGTATTAAAGAGACAAGACCTGCCCTCCGTTGTCGTTCTTAATCCCTCGATTTTTGATCCTCTTCACAACATTGGAGATAATATTTACTGAATGCTTAAAACTCATTCTGGAGAGAGGTTCCAATATCTATCCACTGTTTAATGAGCTTTTTAGCATCTCATCCTTCTGAACGACATCGTTAGATTTATCAAACACTTGGCAATAAGCCTTAATCATATTCGCCATTGCAATCATAATAAGTTCCATTGTGGCAACACATAGGGCTTTCTGTGTCTCTGTGGTTTCTGCATTTCCTACTTGCTGGGCGCTGTGACATCCTGAGTGTGCATATATGCATAAATAACTATAAAAATGTTTAGCAAGAATTTCGCTCAAGCCAGCAGACACACCTATACTTGTCCATGACTGAAGCTTCCATTGCCCCTTAAGTAATTTCTCTTTTTCTTTTTCGGTAAGCTGTTTAAAGACACTATTACTGTTAATTTTATCCTTCAAAGTATCAATGATTTTCTTTTCATCGTTAAGCTGCTTTTTCCCTTCCTCAGACCGTGATGGAAATTTTTGTTTGTCGATATAACTTGCATAAAGCCATAAGTAATACCTAAAGTCTTTCTCATCATCTGACCGAGGTTCTACGAAAACATAATGGAAAACTAAGAAGGACTCAAGGGCTGCCCTGCCTAAAACATTTATTGAACCCGAATCAAAGAAACTGATTCCCCTATCTGTAGCCTTGACACTTGGCAAGGTCGTACTTCTAAAAAGATACAGTGCCGATGCAGTATGCCCAATAAATTTCTTACAAAGCCCTTCAGCCTCTAACAACCGATTGTCCTCTCCTAATGCAGTGCCTTTATTTGCCTCTGCAACTTTAATTAATTTTTCAAGCAGTTTTATATAAGCTTCTTCTTGTTGGAAAATAGGCATCTCATTCATCTCTCACATACTCCTCGCTTTTTATTTTATTTCCATGTTTTGGTATTTAATAACAGTAGTGTCCGCTAAAAATTAAAAAAGCATGGCTTGTAAGCCTCTTTTATTGGATAATTGAAGTTGACAAAACCCAATACCAATAAGGAGGAACAAACCATGCACAAGGTTGGAACTATATTCTCGGAACTCTTGAAAC
>JACQBS010000004.1 GCA_016194325.1 Nitrospinota bacterium
ACCGCCTTAGCTCTCTTGATAGCAGTAAGCGACCCAAAAGAAAAGGATAAACTGATAAAAATCATTACTAACTTATTAGCCTTGTGAAATTATCTGTGGCTAATAATCTTTTTTTGTTCTTATGTATCAAAAGCTGGATATTCTGATAACTGAAGAGAGTATAAGGAGAAGAGTTAAGGAGTTGGGGGAAAAAATATCTTCTGATTATAGAGGAAGGGAAATTCTCGCCATAGGTATATTAAAAGGTGCATGGATTTTTATGTCTGACCTTGTCAGAAATATTAAAATACCTGTAATGTGTGATTTCATCGGTGTGTCAAGCTATGGAGATGGAGCGGTGAGCAGTGAGAGGGTTAAGTTAATCAGTGATATAAGGATACCTGTTAATGGAAAGGATGTATTGCTGATTGATGATATAATTGATACAGGTTTCAGCATTAAGTTCGTAAAGTATTATTTAGAATCAAAGAATCCAGCGAGTATAAAACTGTGTGTCCTCCTTGATAAGCAGAGTCGGAGGAAGGTTGATATCCACGCTGATTATGCAGGTTTTACAATTCCAGACAGATTTGTAGTAGGATATGGCCTTGATTATGCGGAAAAATACAGGAACCTTCCATATATAGCTGCTGTCAAATAGTATTTTTATTGCAACAAAATCCTTTTATATGTTATTCTAAAAATAAATCAGCCACAAGTGAATACAGATAACATCGAGTAAAAAAGATTATTTAAAATATTTAATCTGTGTTTATCTGTGTAAATCTGTGGTTAAAATCATATTTTTTCGGAGGTATGGAATTGAATCAGTTTTACAAAAATCTTGCATTATGGCTTGTAATAGGGCTGATAATGATAGCCTTATTCAACATCTTTAATAAACCGCATTCTCCTTACAAAGATATAATCTACAGCGACTTTGTTAATGCTGTAGAAAAAGGAGAGGTGGCAGAAGTTTCTATACAGGGAGATACTATTACAGGTAAACTTAGTGATGAAAAAATCTTCAGGACGCTGACTCCGAAAGATACTGACCTTATAAAGATATTAAGAGGAAAAGGAGTAAAGATTAGCGTAGCCCTCCCTGATCAGGATTCATGGCTCACAAACCTGCTTATCTCATGGTTCCCCATGATACTCCTCCTCGGTATATGGCTATTCTTCATGAGGCAGATGCAGATGGGCGGCGGGAAGGCACTCTCATTCGGCAAGGCAAAGGTGAGACTCCTATCCGACAAAAAAAATAACGCTACATTTAAAAATGTTGCAGGTATTGATGAGGCAAAGGAGGAATTAAAGGAGATAATTGATTTCCTCAAAGACCCGCAGAAGTTCCAGAAACTCGGCGGAAGGATACCCAAAGGCGTATTGCTGATGGGTCCTCCGGGGACAGGTAAGACCCTTCTCGCAAGGGCAATAGCAGGAGAGGCAGAGGTTCCATTCTTCAGTATGAGCGGCTCTGACTTTGTAGAGATGTTTGTCGGTGTCGGTGCCTCTCGCGTAAGGGATTTGTTTGAGCAGGGGAAGAAAAATGCCCCATGTATAATATTTATTGACGAGATAGATGCAGTGGGAAGACACAGGGGGGCCGGACTTGGCGGCGGGCATGATGAAAGGGAGCAAACGCTTAACCAGCTATTGGTTGAAATGGATGGATTTGAATCAAATGAGGGTGTCATACTCATTGCGGCAACAAACAGGCCTGATGTCCTTGACCCCGCCCTAATGAGACCCGGCAGGTTTGACAGACAGGTGGTGGTCCCAAGACCTGATATAAGGGGCAGAGATGGGATATTGAAGGTTCATACTACCAATATTCCTCTATCAGATGATGTTAAGATAGAAGTGCTGGCAAGAGGGACACCGGGATTTTCAGGTGCAGATTTATCAAATCTCGTGAACGAGGCTGCACTCCTCGCAGCCCGTAAGGGAAAAGATAAGGTTGGTATGAAGGACTTTGAGGATGCAAAGGATAAGGTAATGATGGGTGTTGAGAGGAGGAGCATGATAATAAGCGATACTGAGAAGAAAAATACCGCCTATCACGAGGCTGGTCATGCTATTGTGGCAAAACTCCTTCCCGGCACAGACCCTATTCACAAGGTTACAATAATACCAAGGGGCAGGGCTCTCGGATTAACCCAGCAGCTTCCAATTGATGAGAAACATACATATCCAAAGGTGTATCTCCTTAACAATCTTGCCATTCTGATGGGTGGCCGTGTAGCAGAGGAGATTGCCCTTAACCATCAGACAACAGGGGCTGGAAACGATATTGAGAGGGTGACAGAACTCGCGAGAAAAATGGTATGCGAATGGGGGATGAGTGAGAAGATGGGGCCTCTCACATACGGAGAGAAGGAAGAACAGATATTCCTTGGCAGAGAGATAACGCGGCACAAGGATTACAGTGAGCAGACAGCGTTAGAGATTGATGCTGAGATAAAGAGATTGGTAATGGAGAGCTACGAAAAGGCAAAGAGACTCCTGTTAGAGCATTTTGATATCCTCACAACCATGGCAAATACACTCCTTGAAAAGGAAGTTTTAGAAGGGCACGAGATAGATGCAATTGTGAATGAGGGGCTTGCTAAAAAGGCTGGAGTTGTAACAGCTGATAAGACAGAGAATGTAGCAGCTTGATTTAAACTCACCAGTTGCATTTCTTTACATACAAATCCTAAGATGCCACCAGAGAGTAACCTCTCTATAGAATGCGGTAGATTCAGATTAGAGCTGGATAAA
Organism: Nitrospinota bacterium; assembly: GCA_016194325.1. Taxonomy (GTDB): domain Bacteria; phylum Nitrospinota; class Nitrospinia; order UBA9942; family UBA9942; genus UBA9942. The sequence goes on from JACQBS010000004.1 coordinate 2,746, forward strand.
AGAACCCACATCATGGGAATCCTCAATCTGACTCCTAATTCATTTTATGACGGCGGCAAATTTACTAATCCTTCCGATGCAATCAGATATGCAGAAAAGATGGCTGAAGATGGGGCTGATATCATAGATGTTGGGGCTGAGTCTTCAAGACCAGGCTCAGACCCAATTTCATCTGATGAAGAGATTGAAAGGCTAAAACCTGTCCTTCCTGAATTATCCCGATTAAATGTTCCAATATCTGTAGATACCTATAAATCATCTGTCGCCATGTGGGCAATGGATAGAGGAGCATCAATTATAAATGACATAAGCGGTTTCAGATTTGACCCTGACTTGGCAAAAGTAGTCTCTGAATATAAAGTGCCCGTAGTTATAATGCATACTTATGGCAAACCGAAGACGATGCAGGATAATCCGCAGTATAAATCACTCTTAAACGAAATTATCAATTATTTAAAAGATAGTATTAATATCGGAATTAAGGCAGGTATCAGCCCTGATAGATTTATTGTAGACCCGGGGATAGGATTTGGAAAGACAGTCTCACATAACTTAGAAATATTAAAAGAGCTTTCAAGACTTAAAGAGTTAGGAAAACCTATATTGATAGGTCCTTCAAGAAAGTCATTTATAGGCAATATCCTTAATCTGCCGCCTGAGGAGAGGCTTGAAGGGACTGCCGCCGCCGTGGCAATTGGTATAATGAATGGTGCCAATATAATTCGGGTTCATGATGTAAAAGAGATGGCGAGAGTAGCGAAAATATCAGATGCCATCAAGTCTTCAAAATAGATATATTTTATAACCTATTGACAATTTTAACCATTTAGCCTATATTATAGTTGAAAGTTTTAAAAAAACTAAAAGGTGATTTATGTCTGGAAAGGTTTCTTCTATAAGTGAAGTGGTTATTAAAGGGAATTTAGCTGTCAGGCATGATGGGAAGACTATTGAGGCAAAGAGGTCTCATAATTTTGAGAATCCACAAAAGGCAATTCGTGGAAATATCAAGGAAAAAGCGATTGAAATGGCGATTGGCGTAGATAAGGGGAAGAAGATAAATATCCATGTTTGATTTTTAAGGGAGGTGCAAATCGTATGATAAAGAGAATGGACTTCTATCATTTTGATTACAGCACCCTTGAATTTCTGGGCAATATTCTATTAATAGCAATTATAACAGGGATAGCTATTTTTATTTTTCTGCTCCTGACCACATCCGTAGCTTCACAACACATTATCTGATTTCATGACGCTTTTTATATATGTGTTGGAGAATATCCCCATATTTTCACAGCGAGAAGATGTCTGTATTTTTTCCCTTCCACTACTAAAAAATTTTATACTATTTTCTAAAAGAGGATACTTCAGGGAGGATTTTATTGGCGTCCCCAGGGGGATTTGAACCCCCGTTACCGCCGTGAAAGGGCGATGATTATATATATAATTCAAATAATTATAATAATGATACTATCAAAATCTACCACACCACCGCCTCAACCTCAGCCACCGTAGTAGCCGAATTAACCTGTGCCTCAAGATTATTACTTTTATTTCTGATGTTATTTATAGTCTGCCACATAGCATCTTTATCCACTTGTGTATATCCCTGCAAAGCATTAATATTAATTTGCTTGTGGATAGGATACACAGCAAGTATTTCCTCTTGTGCCTTTCTTTTGAATTGTGGAATAGCCAGCTTTTTTGAAACTGTGAGCGAAACACTATCAAGCTCTGTCTGTGTAGGCTTTGGATAAACTGATTTCCATTCTTTGATATAAGCACCTTTCCCATCACTGTCATCCTGTAGCCTAAAATCACTACCTAAAATACCTGGATACAATTCCTTAATCTGGAAATATAAACCCATAAATTACCTCCTTTAATCAGAGATTCTTTTAGCCCAAAATAAACTTGAACTACTATCTATAATCTCAATGGTATCATTTGTTACATCTACATTTATATAGGACTGGAAAAAATCGTTATTGCCTATATTAAGTTCATCTTTAAGAGTAAAAGGAAGAGCAATGTAGTTTGTTATATCACCATTTATACACCCTAAACTTCTAATTTTCGCGCCATTCTTAAATAACTTCAAATAATATGCCGTAGAGTTGCCTCTTATATTACCATAAAGTAAAAACCCTACTTCATACCTACCGGGAATGGTGGGAGAATACCTATAATTGGTAATAGTATTATCGTAATTAAAGTTATTATCTGTGATTTTAGTATCAAACTTTATTAAAGTATTTGTGCTTGTGGAAAAACTTGTCATGCCTGCTGACATATAAGCTGAGAAAGAAGGCTGAACACCTTTAAGACTTGCTATCCATGCTCCCGCAACTTCACAGGTTAGTTCCCATATACTACCCACAACAGAACTCGTGAGAGAAGCACTAATAGTATAAGCCTTTCCCGATTCAGTAGCCTGTCCATAGTTAGCAGTTAGCGTTATCTGTGTATTGCTATCAACTGATAGGATATAATATTTATTGCTATTGCCAGTGACCATGAATCTATCACCTTTTTTTATATTGTCTGACCAAGTTGTTCCTGAACCTGTTACTACAGCCGAGCCATTCGTAACTGACACTGTTCCTGTATTGTATCCAGCATAGGTCGTTGTCCCGCACTTTATGCTCTCAATACCATTAGCAACAAGTTTAATGCTTTCCGTGCTGGCAGAAATCTGAGTAGAGCATTTTGCCTGTGCCTTCATCCCATTCACAGATGCAAGCAAATCCAATACTATATTGGCAGATGCACCAGTATTTGTTATAAGTGTCAGCCCATTGCAATCAGCAACAGTAAAGGCATAATCTGTGGTTTTGTTTAAGATTTGAAATTTTTGAGCAATATTTTTTCTACAATCCACTACTTTTGATATTGCCCCGGCATTGGTGAAGACGATTGATAGAGGGGTATATTCGGTTGTGGGGAGAGATGTGCTAATTGTAACGGCTCCTGAGCTATTTACAAAAACATAGTTTGCAAGGTGGATATTGGTATCTCCTGAATTATCTGTTGCCGAGCCGCTGCTTGAGCCGATTGAGTATTGTGTGTCTGCAACTTCTGCCAAGCCTGCCGCCCAATTCACTGTCAATCCAGAGCCTGCAGTTACCACAAGATCGCTTATGACAGAGTTGTTTTTTCTTTGGTCTATAAAATCTACAATTCTGAAATTTTGTTTTAAATCTCTGTCGTAGTCGGCTGCCCCGGATGGCGGCTCGCCGAGATATAAATTTTGACTGTGTGCTGCTATTGGATTACTCATAATTTATTCTCCTATTTTTTATGGTGCGGATGCTGTAATCGTATGATTAATTACAAATGTGTCTGAGGACGTTTTTGCCACAAGGGCAAATACTACCCTTGCCAGCATAACGCCGCCGCTTGCCGCATTAAAAATTCCGCCTTCTCGTAAATTGCCTGTCCCTTCCCCGGGACCAAAAGCACCATAATAAATTAATACCGCACCTGATTTTGATTTGGAATCTAACGCCTTCCGAAAAATTTCAGTCTCAAGTATTGTATTCCCCGATACCACTACAGTTGAGTCTGTCCCGATTGCATAGTGACTCATTGCTGCCTGAGCTGGAGTTGTATAGAGCTGGTCAATAATATGTGCAAGACCTGTATCGACAACGAGGTTCGAGGCTTTAACAACTTTTTTTATTTTTCCATCGCTTCCAATTAATATTCCTTTGAAATTTGTTCTTATTACGATGCCGTTTTTTATTCTCATAGAGTTGTGAAATTCCCTCCATATTTGACTCCATACCCATCTTTGCCATACCCCTGTCCAAGTCTTCTGACTATTGAATCGGAAAATCGGACTGTATCAGCCACAGATACTTCACTCCCATACTCTCTTCCCGTCACTTTTACAATATTTTCTTCTCTGATTATTTTGATTACATTTGCCGATTTGCTGTTGTGATTCAGGGGATGAGAGGGAAAAGCAATATCCCCGATTTGGATATCAAAATATTTCAGAGATACAGAAAACTCAAAGATTTCACGCCTTCTGTGATAATAATCAAAATAATACTGGAGTAAATTTAGGGCGGTAGTATCGTCTTGAATATAAGGACATTCCACAGTCAAACGGTTAGTTGTCTTGTAATCTGTTTTGCTTTGTGATGCAGCGGATACTCTATCTGAATCGGCAGGATAGGCAGTAGTAGGAGTTATGTAATATTCTTTTGTAAAGTTTCCGCTATTATAATCCTTCGCAAATTTTAGATAGACTTCATTATAAACCTCATCCACAGATGTATGTGTAACCTTAAAATCATTTCCATCGGGGTCAATAATATCGGTATCATAAGAGATATATTTGGTTGATGCCTTGCTAAATTTGAATACCTTAACCTGTGTCTTCCCCTGTCCATCAAGCCAAAATGATGTTTTACATTCTTTCAAAATTTCGGCAATAAGTTCTTTACTGTTAATTTCTTCATGGACTGAAAAATCTGTTTTCCAATTGAGAGTTTCAAGGTCTGCGATTGCATCGGCAAATGAATCTCCAATATTTCCCGATGCCCTGTTAAGGTAATTTGTGAAGATATGTTTTACCTGCTCAATGGCATTTCTTCTATTTGTAAGACTCCAGCCCTTGACGGCGGCGAATATTTGAGGGTATTCCGTAATTTCAAATTCAATTCTAAAACCTACATAGGATGGGGTATAATTTGCCCCGCTCTGCCATTCAATTATTATTTCAAATTTATAGAAATCAAAATTTGACCAATCTCTTTGTGAGGTAATATCAACCTCTGCAGTTGATAATGTGAGCCAATCGCCGACCATTACAACAGGGTCGTTGACAGAGTGAGATGATGATACTGAATCGGCTCCAGATCCGGGGATGCCTCCCACTGTCCAGAATGCCCCACCGCTGTCTTCTGTCAGGGATGTATAGCTGATTCTGTCCCCATTTGCTATGTCCATGAAGCCTGAGAAATCCATCCCCGCCCCTGAATCAATTTTGATTGAGGTTGCCCCGGCACTGCATGCCTCATATAATTTCGCCTTCGGTCCTGCCCATCTTGTGCGGCATCCTGTATGAGCTGCGGATGTAGCAATTTTAACTTTTTTAATATCACCGCCCTTATCCATCCCCGCAACCATAACATCAAGGAGAGGATAAGTAGTATTGAGTGTTGCTGATGTAGCGGTATTTCTATCACAGACATTGGCAGGGTTTTGAGCTGTATTTGTGAACCACGCCCCGACTGCGAAAGCGGAAAGAAAATATCCGCAGAGCATTTTTTCAGGCAATATTATTGTGCTATATCCTCCATCATTTGCATTGCCTGTGCATCCCTCCATATAGGCGTAACCGTCGGGAAGTCCTGATAAACCAACCCACACAGAGGAAGGGATAGAATAACCCACATGCCCTGCTACAAGATATTTTCTTGAGGCTTTGTCAATCAGAACGGCGGGGACAGAGCCATAACCTTTGTTAATTTTTTGTGCGTTTAAAATCTCTCCTGTCTCGCCATAGACAATAGAGAGCATCTTGCCAATATCATCCTGCTTTGCATTTGGATAATCGTAGAAACTTAATTTTTTAGCAGGCAATTGTTTATGCTCCTGCTGTGTTCCATCATTGATTGAGAGCCTGAATTCATTAAGGGTATAACTGAAATCGTCTATAACACCTTTGAAGAGAGGCTCCATATCGGCTTCTACGAGCCCATCAAACCATTTATAAACCCGGACAGTTGCATTCGTGAGCAAATCGGTTTTATCATAGTTGCTGAATCTTCCATAGGTTGCGTCATTATGATTAAGCAGTGTAATTTCAATATTTCCTATCGTGTCTTCGCCTGTCAGTGTATTCCCCCAGTCTTTGATTAATGCTCTATAAGTATTCGCTCCGATTGTAATCGGCTGGTCGGAGATGTAGAGAGTGCCGCTTACATTCAAATCTATCTGCAATAATCCTCTCGGCTTTGCACCTTCTTGTTTTTGTGCTTCAGTTTTAAATGCAGTAGTTGTCATAATTCTTTTTCAAGAACAATTTCCCCTTTATAATGCAATCCATCAAAGCTGAATTTAAAACCATTAACCCATCGCACATATAAACCGCTCTCACCGGTAACATCGTTTGTGTATTGAAATTTATAAACCATCCCCTTACACACATTTAAAAACCAGTTCAGAAGATTGCTATAAAAAGTCCCGTCTATATTACTGAGAGAGAGGGAGAGCTGTTTAGGGTTTGAGGATTTAAGGACATCAACTGCTATTGTCCCTGCTTTTGTCTTCAGGACATTTCCCTTTTGCCCCTCTTGATTATTCAAAGGATACTCACGATTTTGCTCTGTCGGGAATGTGAGATTATTGAAATCTTTTTGAAATGTAACTGACATAATTTTAGACAGGATATACAGGATAAAACAGGATTACATCCTGAGCTTCCTGTCAAGTTTTTATAATTTTCTATATCTCTATAAGATTTATGGTCCCTTCTGCCATATTAAAATCTTGCTGAATAATTGGAAAATGAGCATCATCCCACTTAACATTGTGAGTCACGCTGTCTTTATCCGTAAATACAAAGGTCTTTTCAGTGCCATTAACAAGACTCCAAAAACTATTTAATTCTGTGAGTTTGTCTTTTTTCATTCGGCACTGTAACTGAAATTTCTTTTGTTGAGGACTCGTTTCATAAGTCGCAACCGTCTTGCCTGTTGCAGTTTTATAAATCTCCATATTGTCATCTTTTTGGTCATTTAATTGGGCAATGACCGAGCCATCCAAATTAACTATTGTCGTGCTGTATTGAAATTGAATCGCCATAATTATTTTAGAGTGTCATTGCGAGGGGCGTAGCCCCGAGGCAATCTAATCTATGCGAATGATAACTCCCCGTTCCTCTGCATTTCTTTAAACATAGGGTTAAGGGTTCGTGCAAGATTCCTTGCCTGTATCCGTGTGAGCTTCATAACATTCCCGTCTTTATCAACGACTACCTGAAAGTGTTGCGTAACATGCTGGGTAATATTGGTTTCTGTCTTACCTGAATTTGGTAAATAACCATATCTGTTAGCAAAGTTAAGTCCTGTCTCTCCTCCGATTGCTTTCATGCCGTTATAATCATTGAGAATGCCTTCATTTACTTTGACTATAATTTTTCTTTCATTGGATTTGAGAGAAGGGTCAATAAATAATCCTGAGTGGGCTTTGATGAGTCCGCCGTCGTGCCAGAGTCCAAAGCCATGAAATGCGTTATTTACAAAATTACTAACACCGCTTATTACACCTCCTATGCCGCCGCTGCCACCACCAAATCCTAAAGCATTCTTGATGCCTTCCCATGCATCAGCAATCGCTTTGCCGATAAGTCCTGCAACTCCTTTTATTCCATCCCATATTTTGTTAGGGAGTTCAGATAAAAAATTCCATAACCCCACTACTATCCCTCTAAGCCCATCCCACGCCCAAGTAAATATCCCTTTCAATTTATCCCATAATTCTGTAAAGATGCCTTTCAATAAATCCCACGCCCAAGTAAATATCCCTTTCAACCCTTCCCACGCATTTTTAAAAATGTTTTCAAATAACTCGCCAAGATAACCAAATAATCCTTTAAATGTCTTTGTCTGTGTCTGTTGCTGTTTTTCCTGTGCCTTTTGTTCTGCCAGTATTGCCGCCTGTCTTGCCGATAGCAGAGCTTCTCTTGCTACTTTTCTATCCGTTTCGTTCACCGCTCCAAGAAGGGCATCCTGTGCGTATTTCAAAGCTTGCATTGCATTTGATGTATCAAGCTGGACAGTTACAGATTGATTTGACACATTATTCGTCCATCCATCTATTGTTGATTTTATTTCACCACCGAAAATCAAAGTCTTTATTGCCTCAAATAACCCGCTTACCATTTTGATAATCATGTTAGGAATTTCACTTACCAAAACAGGAATCAGTTCGGTAATGACAGTTATTATAAGCTCTAATAGGATATTTGGAAGATTGACAAGGACATCTTTTATAAGGTTTACAAGTTCACGGGGAAAATGTTTTAAGTTCGTAAATATTTCTTTAAAAAAGGTATTTAATAATTTTGGCAGGTCTGTAATGGTTTTAATCAAGTCAACAACAACTGATACCATAGCACCAAGCCCCTCTGTAGAAGACGATGAGCCTGTCAAAGCCTTGCCTAAACTATCGGCAGCCTTTTGTATTTTCTGTAGGAAGCTGTCAGGCTTTGTTTCTGCCTTCTTTCTCATAACCTCAATCTCAGAATAATACCATTTATATAAATCCATCATGTCTGTTATGCCAGCCTTTTCCATCTCTATCTTTTTTAGTTCGTATTCAGCATCAAGCCTCTCCTCCTCACTCATCAAAGACATTTGATTTTTTAATGTATCTGCTTTCAGTCCATTATTAATGTCTAATTGTTTCTGTTCTACCTCTATCATTGCTTTAAGTTCTTCATCTCTTAATTTGATTCTGTCATCCCTGTATTTCTCATCTTCATCCCTTAACCTTTTTGTTGTCTTTTGCCAGTTGTCTGCCAGCATTGCGTTATATTTCTTTTCTTTTTCAAAAACCTCTTTGAGGGTTTTTTCTCTCTCTGCCTTCAATTTCTCTGAATCAATGATTACAGGGGCGGCGGTCTTCTTTTTTGCCGGTGCAGATGGTCCCTCTGCCATTGGCTTACCGCTCCATTTGAATGCTATTCTTTCAAGCTCCTTATCAACCTCCTGCCCGATTATTTCAAATTGTTTTTTGAGCTCACCGAATCCTCCTTTGAATCCAGATTTTACCCAGTCAAAAACTGCGGCAACTCTGGCAGCCCATCCGCCGAGAACACTTCCTGTCATCTCCAATGCCCCCATAAACCCGCTTATAACCTTAGATGTAAGCAATGAAAAAGCATTTATTATTGACTGAATTGCCGGGAAAAAATAATTATTGAACATCGGAATTAGATTCTTGCCTATAGAATTAACTAACCCTTCCAATATTTTTTTAAGTTTCGTGATCTCATCATTGAATTGTGTTGCGGATTCCGCCCCGCTTGTTGTAAAAGCATTTCCCGTCTCCCTTGCTTCGTTAGTTAATTCTTTAAGCCCATCCCTGCCTTTATTCAAGAATGGAAGGAGTTCTAAGCCGTTTCTCCCAAATACCTTCAGGGCAAGGGCTGTCTTGCCTGCCCCATCTTCCATGTTTGAGAATTTATCTGCAAGGGATAATAAGATTTCGTCAGTAGACTTGATTTTTCCATTTGCATCTTTAAACTCAATGCCGAGTGTCTTAAATATATCTCTTGCCTCGCCTGTTCCTGTATTTGCTTCTGTAATATTCTTTGAGAGATTTTTTACACCAACGGTGAGAGCTTCGAGATTGGCATTAGACAACTCTGCGGCGTATTTCAATCCTGAAAGTTTTTCAACAGATATGCCAATTTGCTGACTCGTCTTCAGAAGCTCATCCCCGGCATTGGCGGTCTTTTGGGCTATGGCTCCAAATGCCGCACCGACAGCGGCGAAGGGTGCGGCTATGGCGGCGATTCTCGTAGTGAATGATAATAAGCTATGTTCAAGATTTTTAAACGCATCGCCTGTCTCTGCCGCCCATCTATTAATCTTTCTTGATGCCTCATTCAGTGTTGAATTAAGCTGGCTCGCCTCTGCCGATATTTTAAGAGTTATTTCCCTCTCTCCTGCCATATTATTTACCTCTATTTCTTCCTTTGTTTTTCCTTTTTTTCACAATAGATATTGTGAATCAAAATGAGCTTCTCAAATATCTCTCTACGATTTTTCACTTCGTAGAGGTTGAAAACAAATTCAATACCCGAATACCAGAGAGGACCGTAATTCTCTCCAAACCCCAAATTCTGCTGGCTGTTCACAATATGATAAATCTGCCACGCTTCATAATTTTCAGGAAGCAGATCTAAACATGGGACCCTGCATTGTTTACACTTCTCCTCTGTAATAGGGAATCCATAAGCCTCTTTTTCATCCTCGCATCTTTCACAGGTTATATTGAGTGGGTCAAGATAATATCTTGCCCACTCAATTAGTTTTTTCTTTCTATCTCCTGTTTGAGGGATGACAGGTCAGTAGATGCCTGCTGGATGAAAATATCAAACCCGTAAACCTCTTGCATTAATGTGAGTTTATTCTTATCCGTGCATGGAACATCTGCATTCTCCTGTCCTGCTGGAATCTCAATCGGAATGAGTTTTGATGCTGTTGAAAGAGTTAATCCTTTCCAGTCAAGAATACACTGAGCAAGCTCTAGATGGAGTTTATCGGTATCAATGTCCTCCTGTGGCTGATGCTTGACATATTTTGTTTTCTTGCATCTATCAAACCTTGTCTGCAATTCGGATTTACTCAAATAGTTGATAAGGACATCAAATTTCCCTTCAAAATTAACCCATCCCGATATATTTGTATCCTTCTTTTTTAACTCTGATAAATTCATACGCCTCCATAATTCCCCCTTAATAAAGGGGGGTAGCCTGTCTGCCGTAGCACAGGCAGGGGGGTTGTTTAATTTCCCCTCATATTAATCAAATTCCAAAACTATCTCATCATCCCCTGCGTTTCTGGCAAAGAGAACTGAGAGGTCTGCAACTGCAACACTGTTTCTATCGCCATCCGATACCTTTGTAATCTGCATCTTCGGTGCGGTGAATTTGAAACGGTTATACTGAGTGCTGCCAATTTTCCCGATTACCAATGAAATGTAAGCTGCACTTTTGTATTTGCCATAATAATCGTAAGTGGCAACCGTTACCATTTCGGGGTTAAGAGAACCTGTGGGTCTTCTCCCTGTGATTACTCCAACTGCATACCCCTCTGCCTTTGTGATATCGTCCATTACTGCAACCGCAGCGGCAATATTAATTTCAAAACTCTGTGCCCTGGCAGTGTAAGCATCAAAAGTCAATGGAGTATTAAGCAGTGTCGGCGGAACAGTTGACTCATAGGTCGGTGCAAGCATAGCGCCGTCAATAACCCCATCATAAACTCCGCTAAATTCAAAGGCTGCCTTTACTACCCCTCCAGATTCACTGCTGACTTTAACTGTCCCCCTGCATCCCCTTAATTTTTTTACGACTCCATCCTCATAACAAGCCATTGTGAGTGATGGAATACCTGTGCTTGCAGGTGTATATGTAGCCTTTTCCAAACCTACAGTTACATCTATTGCCTCGACAAATCCACAAGCCCTAAAATATGGGCTTAAGGCTGGTTTTACACTTGCTGAATATGCCGCCCCTGCACCTTTAATCTCTATCGTAAAACTCAATTTGGCAGATTGCTTGCCTGATACATTGCCATAAGGCGATAACGAAGCACTTGCCGACTTTCTCTCTTTAGATTCAATATCAATAGAGACTGTGGGGCCGATTGCCAATATCCCGCCATCTGCTGCTGATAGGGTTTCTGCTACCCCTTCAACTACTTCTATCTTTGCCGCTACTACCCTTCTGTCCTTTAATTGACTGGCCATCTTCTTTTACCTCCTTTTCTTTAGGATTGTTATTAATGATTTTTGTTTCTGATGCATCATTGACTTTTTCTTTCATCTCTTTACCTCCTCTGTTTTTACTGCCCCTGTTTTGCCAAGCCTCTTGAGATTGTATAGCCTGCGGTTACAATGGTAGAAAGAATCAATCCCCAAGGAGTTGGTATTAACCCGCCGTAAGTTCCCAAAATTCCGCTTGCTGTTGAAAATAGAGTCAGCCAAAATTCAGTTGTCTTGTATCCCTCTTTCATCTTCATTCACCTCCTTTTATTTAGTTTGAAAAAGTTTATTGATATATTGTTTTAAAATAGCCATATCAATATTCGGGCATGTCTTCTGGGGATTAAATTCATAATGTCCATAAACCTGTCCCGACACAATTCCGTATCCAAAAAACAAATCCCTTAAAAGATTCGGCAATACTACATATAACTGCCTTGCTGAAAAATGCTCTTTGCCTATAAGACATATACCTATGCTGTCCTGATTCTGCCCCTCACAATGTGCCCCAACTACTTCAACAGGTCTGCCTATTTCAAGAAGCCCGTCATCCTCTTTTTTGTATTCCTTTTTTATTCCCCCTTTACCAAAGGGGGATGAAGGGGAATTTGAATTACGACATCCATTCAAAATTACATAATGATAACCGATACCCTTCCATCCCCGCTCTTTGTGACACCTGTCAATTAATGCCGCATCCCCAAATTCCGAATCACTACAATGAATTATTATCTTTTTAATCTCTCTCATATATTTGTTGTCTGCCTACTGCTTATTGCCTACTATCTTTTAGTGTCCTATCTGTTTTACTCCCCAGATTCCAAATCCCAATATTGTTAAAAATATAATCGCCCTGATGATTGTCCTAACTATTGTCTTCCAGAATTCACTCTTGATTGAGTCTGTCCACTCCCTCATCTCTTTAATCCACAGATGGTCAAGATAATGAACTTCTTTATTTACTTTGTATTGTCCTAATTCCCTTTGAATCGCCTCTTGAACTGCAACAATGATTTCGTCTTTCTCCATCTATGTCTCCCATACCAGTGTGTCGTATATAATTTGCAGTCTTATTACTGCCCCTGCTATTTTCTTCTCCTGTTGTTCAGATTGAATTTCATCCATATTCGGCTGCTCAGTTAATATTGCAAGCCCGCTCCATCTGTGGTCTGTCCCAATTGCCTTATAAACATCGCCTATCATCTTTCTTATATCTGTGATTGAAGTCCCGCCTTGTGTGATAATATCTATCTCTATATTCAGCCCCCATCTGAAATATGCTATAGGACCCCCTTCTATCTTGACATTTTGGACATCCCTAAATACAATGCCGGGTATTTCATTATCATTGAGTGTCGCTGTCCGCCATTCATAGACATGGCTACCGAGATTGAAGTCATAGCCATTTGCAACAGTAATACTCTCCAATCGTGTCTTAACTGCCGCCATTATTGACTGTCTTTTTGTCGTTGCCATAAATTACTCATTGCTCATTGCTCATTGTTTTATTTGTTAAACCATATCCTTTGAAAGTAATAATATTGTGATTCCTGTCCCATCTTTCTGAATACCCGATACATAATAGGTTACAGAGCTTATGACCAATGTGTCGTTATGCTTCACACTCGCCACATCCAAAGCCTTACAAGTCACTGACGGTCCCGCCGATTCAATCCCTGTTGCCATATCAATAGTCTTAAAGTCATTATCAAATATAACTTTGATGGTGGATGCAGAGCCTCCCTGTGGGGTATAGGTTGCATCCTGTGCAAAATCATCTGAAAAGAAAACATCTATATCATTATCAGTAATCATTGAACTTTCCATCCGCCTTTTTTGAAATTATCAACTTCATCAGGGTGGACATCTGCCTCTGTAGGTCCGCCTTTTGCGTCCTCAACCATTCTTACCATCTTTACAACTCCTGTTTGAGTGCGGACATCACAGGAGGGTTGAGCTTCGTTTCTTTTTTTTCCTTTATTATTTTTTGCCATTTGCTTCTCCTTCAAATAAGGGAGGGAATTTCCCCTCCCTTATTAACCTTTGAATTGTTCAATTAATTATCCAAGCAATAGCGCCATATGCTCGGACTTTGCCGCCTTCACTCCCCATGCTACTGCGACTTCAATCAGGACGGAACGATATGCCCTGTAAAGAGCAACTTGAAAGAATATTCCGCTGTGAGGGTCCTCAATAACCATGACATCATCCGCAACATCACCGCCTTCAGGCATCTTTGGCAGCCTTGTCAATAGATGAATTGCAGAGCGGGCAAATGCCATATTAGCGACATAGCTGTTGTCGACTGCGACTGCATCATTATCAACCCATGCCTTCCGTAAACCGGGCTTGTTGATTGCAAGAGAGCCGCTGGCAAGGGCTGTCCCTACTACATACTTATTAGTATCTCTGCCGGTCTCGGAATTGGTCAGAATATCCCCTGCCAATATCGTGCCTGTGCCTGTATCAACTACTATAGAAGTCTCTCCTATTGCCTCACCAGATACGTTGTTGACTAAATATCCCGAGCCAGTTCCCTTTGTGTGTGCCTTAATCTTTGCAGATTCACGAATTTGAAAGCCATGAATGTCAAGAAGAATACCCCGGCGAAGCGGGTCGGTAGAACCTCCCATGTGAACCTGTGACTGCTTGCCGAGAATCTTTGCACCGGCGGCAGTATCAATGACCAGTCTTAATTCAGACGATGGAGCGCCATTATCCTTCAGTATGCGGGCAACCTCAGCCGCATCGCTAAAATCGCCTGCTGTGCCAAATGGCGTTGTGCCTGCTGTGCCAAATGCCCTTGAGGCTGCATTGTAAAGGACTGCAAGGTCATCCTCCATTTCGCCGCACAGTGTTCTAAAAGCCTGTGCAATCTTATTATTCTGAATGCCAGCCTTAGCATCACGCCCTACTGCGGCTTCATCTTCACCTGTCCAGTGGAATTTGACGCCCCTGACTTTATTAATCTTCATTGTCCCGGCGGCAACTGTTGAACTGTCAAGTGCTGGAATTGTGTTTGCTGGTGTAACATCGTAAGCGGTTGCATCAGGAACGATGTCATAAGAGATGTCCTGATTCTTTGCCGCCTGTTCCGCCTTCGGGTTGATATACACGGACGGAATTAATCCGACCAGTTCACGACTTACAACATCTACGCTGTCGTAGATATACTGAATCAAACCTGTTAAAGTATTAGCCATTGTTTTTTCCTCCTTTCAAAAAATTAGTCAACTACCTTGCCGCCGCCTTTTACAAATGCGGACTGCTTATCTGTTGACAATATATTAAAATCTTTACGCTTCATGGTGTTCACATCTGAACCATCACCGGGTTCTGTTACTGGCACCTTAATTGAGCCGTCTGCCTTGAAACCTTCTATTGCCTTGAGCCTGAGCTTCTTCTCTGCATCCAGGACAGCCACCGCTGCTTCGGGACCAGTTGTCTTTCCATCAAACGCCAGACTTTCTATCAACGTCTCATGTCCAGAAATAAGCTGCCCTTTAACAGCCTTGATTCTGCTGACTTCTGCGACTGCGCCCTCTTTGCGTGCATTGTCAATCGCCTCCTGATAAGTCTTCTTGCCGTCTTCAATCCCTGATAACCGTCCTTCCTCATAGACAGCCTTATAAATATCAGGATGTTTTTCTTTCAATTCATTTTTATCCATAATCAAATCCTCCTTTCCTATAAGTGCCGCAGCACCGGCGGCTTGTTTTGGGGAAGAAATAATCCCCTTGTTATTAATAAGCTGGTCTAATGTGGAAACACCGTCCACAAGTCCCGCTTCTATCGCCTGTTTTCCCATGAAGAGGGATGCAGCATCAGTTGACATTTTTTGAATAACTTCCTCTGCTGACACTCCTCTGAACTTTGCAACCTCATTCACAAATACGCCGTAGAGATAATCCACACGTTCTTTAATGCTTGCGAATCCTTCAGCAGAGAGAGGCTGATATTGAGATGCAATCCGTTTGTATTTCCCTGCATAGATTTCCGTTGTCTTAATGCCGAGTTTTTCTTTAAGTTTTGAAATATCTTCATGTGCCGCAACAACACCGATTGAGCCGACTGTCGTTGTGTCTCCTGAAATAAAAATCTTATCCGCCGCAGAGCCTATAGCATAAGCGGCTGAAAGCATTGAACCGTCTGTGTAGGCAATAATGGGCTTCTTCCCCCTGCTCTCATAAATCAAATTTGCAAGCTCAAATGTGCCGTCTATAGTCCCGCCGGGGGAATCAATATTTAATATGATTTTTTCAACTGCTGGGTCATTGAGGGCTGCCTTAAAATCTCTTTCAACAAGCTGTGTAGATGCACCGCCTGAAATTTGTGTCAGGAGATTCATCTTTTTTGCAATTACCCCTTCTATCGGTATGATTGCATTTCCATTTATGAGGTCATAACCCTGCGGCTTGTTGAGCAGTTCTTTGCCTGTGCGGGCTTCTATGTCTTTGATATTGATTTTTTCTCCTCTCAGATGTTTTGCGTAGATGCTGCGAATTTCATTCAGCATCTCTGCCGTGATTGCCCACGGCCCGTTTATAATGTCTATAAGTTTCATTGTCCCTCCGTATCAGGTTTGTCTTATGATTGCGTTGCATCTTGTTTCGCTGCTATAGGTTGTGGAGCTTTTTCCATTGCCGGGTGCTGGATGCCAAGGTCTTTAAACATCTTCACTTCTTTTTTTATTCTCGGATAATTTGTTTCAAAATCACCACCTGTAATAAATGCAGTCTCTTCATCAACTGTTGATAATAAAACTGCTATCCTCTCCCTTGAGGCGTTTACTTCTTTCTCAGGGTCAATCTGAATTGGTGCATCGCCTATCCATGTAGAACCGCAGTATGCCTTTCTAATCAGTGGGTCGGAAAGAAAGCCGGGAGCGGATATTCTGCCAATCGCCACCGCCTCATAAAGCCATATTTCGTAAATCTCTTGGCAAAAGTGTCTTGCGAGCCATTGCCTTCGTTGTTTAAAAAATGTCCATGCCACCATCAAGGCAGCCCTTGAAGCTGAATAAGATGCAGTAAAGTGTTTAATTAAAACTTCAAAAGGAAGTTCCAGGGCAACACCAATTTGCCTGAACATTGACATCATGAACGGGTCAAAACCTGTATTAGGCCTTAAGGGATTTACCTGTTCAATGCTTTCGCCGGGGGCAAGACCTACAACTACACCGGATGCAAGTTTAATATCCTCATCTGTTGTCTTTGCCTTTGTTTCGTCTGTCGGGTCCATGGGGGCAAAATCTGCATCTCCTGTCTCGGACTTAACAAAGACAGTGAGCATAGCGGAAACAACAGCTGCCATGATCTCTGCTTCAGTATATTTGTCAAGCTGTTTTAAAGTCTCTATGACAGGTGAAAGATATGGAACTCCCCTTGTCTGCCCTGCCCTGAAAATTTTGTAAAGATGGATGACATTGCGAAGATTTGTATTGGAGCCGAATGCAGGGACTTTTGCCCATGTGCGGTCTGCTGAATTAAAGCGAGAGCCGGGATGCTGATTACAGATATGATAAGTAACCGGAGCGCCATATTCGTCTTTTTCTATACCGCCGCAAATTTTTGATGTATTAGCCTGTCCTTGAGCATTACTGATTCTATCGGCTTCTATATGCTGGAGTGCGAGAGTATATGGATTATCTTTTCGGGGTATTCGTGGCAAAATAACAAAATGGTCGCCATTAACAAGGGTCTGCCTGAATGCAAGTTCCTGATGTTCCGTGAATGTCAGAGAGCGTGAGGCATCGCAATCATGAGATTCCGACCATAACCTGAACTCCCTCTCTGTGTTAGCCTCCCATGCGTCTGCCTCTTCATCTGTCATATTTAAAATATCCCTGTCTATATGACTCTGTAATTTTAAACCTGTGCCGACTACATTTAACGTGGTGGTGTTGATTGCCCCTGTTGCAATCGGCGCATTCCTTTCAAGGTCTCTTGACCGTTGTCTCAGCGTTGGTAAATCGTGGAGTGTATCGGCATCTGCATCGCCCCGTGATGTATTCCACATCACCGTTTGTCTGCGGTCATGTCTCGCTCCGAGATATGCACCTGAGATAGCCTGCATCGTCCTTGCCTTGAATCGCTGATTAGCCTTGATTGGATTTATATAGCGGACGGCACGGTCAATAATATTTTCTTCAACTGTGATTTTTTTACCTGCAATATTAAAATCTTGTTTCATATAGGTGTAACTCCCTTGATAGTTATACCGCCTTTTGTGAGCCGTTTAACCTGCCTGTCCCAGTAAATAATTTGTTTTCGGATTTGTTCTGAATCAGCGCGGGTAACTGTCCTGCCTGCGATAGAATAAGACTGTCCGGCGGCAACTTTTGTTGAGGCAGTCAGCCAATTTGCAAGTTGGGTTTGTGCATCGCTAAGTGTTATTCCTGCCATAATGTAAACAATTATAAAAGATTATTTCAGACAGGCATAGGCACAAATGTCCTCAAATGTCCTCATTTGTCACTGTTTTTTGTAGGATAAGGTAGGATGATAAAAAGATTAAGGATTTTTAGAATTTATTTTGAAATCCCTTTTGAAATAATTCGTCTGCCTTTATGAACTGTAGTTATTTTTGATTCTACTTCCTTAATTGATTCTATATGCGTATTTTCTGTTTTTTGAACAAGTTTCAAAACTGAATTTCTAAAAATTCTAATTACACCATTCGGCTTACAATATTTGATTCTCTCCTCAACACACCATCTGAAGACTGTCTTTTTTGAAATTGAAAAATAATCTGCAACCTCTTCAGGTCTTAATAATTCTTTTTCAGGAAGATTCATCAAACTCCTTTACTTATAATTCGTCTGCCTGTTTTCTTAATCTGTATTTTTTGCCCTTGAGCTACTGCTGTAATTTGCCTTACGATTACATCAAAATTCGGATTCAATAATTCTATGACTGCCAGATTGCCTACGAACAAATCAAGTGCCTCATTTCTTGCGTCTTTTCTTTTTTTATCCCATACCCTATAAGGTCTTCCGCCTTTATATTTTGTCAGACATTGTTCGGCACAGAGCTGCTTAAAAAAATCATAATCAAGTGAATCGGAAAAATGGACATAGCCAGGTCCGGGGGCTTCTATCTGGAGGCGGGCAAATAGTGTGTCTTTCGCTGTCTCTGTCCCTATCATTATCAGTGTTACCTTGTTTTTATCGTTACCTTTTCTCTTTCGTGGATCTGTAACGGATATAAGAGGCTTGCCTACAGTTGATGAGCCTTTCGTTGCATAAACCCTGCGTCCCAACTGTCTTACCCTGACAAACCTATATACATCAGGGGCGAGATAACCAGAATCTATTCCTGCCGTTACAATCTTAAGTTTTGCACCGCTCTCATGCTGCCATTCTTTGAGCAAATATCTATCTAAGTCTCCCCACACCTGCGACTGCGAGGTATCACCGGGCAACTGGACTCTCTCTATCGCCCAGCTTTGAAATCCCTGCCCCCACGCTATAACGCATACCTCTATACGATTCGCCTGTATATCTGCGTAAGCCGAGAGTATACAGCCCCCCATAGGAATTTGCCACACAGCATTTTTTGGAGTGAAACAATATCGCCGTGCATATAAATCATCTTCCTTCAGACTATCCCCTTGCTGTGATTCAACAAACGGCTCTGCTAAATAATCGTTGTAAAAGTCTATAAGTTTCGCCTTGTCGCTTTTTGACAGCAGATATGCCGAGGCTATCTCACTGAGAGATACATCAGGGCTTATCCATGCCGGCAAATGAAATGCAACTGAACGTGGTCTCTGAATATCTTTTCCTTTTTCCCTTTTCCATTCTCCTGCACGAACCGCCTTATCCCTCTGAATATCTGTCCAGCGGGATTTACAATGAGGACATTCATAGTATGCAAGGTTTTCCCTTCTGATTTGTTCAGGGAACACTTTTTCCCCCTCATCCTGCCCCTCTCCCGCATGGGGAGAGGATAAAAGAGTTTTCCTCTCCCTTGACGGGAGGGGATTAAGGGGAGGGTGAATTGTATCTGGCCATTTGAGATTATCAAGAGACATAATCTGTTCTATTTTACAGTGAGGGCAGGAGACATAATATTTATACAGGACATCGGCACTTTGCAGCGCCTTCCAGATATGCCCCTCTTCTCTTGTTGGTGTTGACACCTTAAATATTTTATAGGTATGTTTGAAAGTCCTTGCCCTCTTTTCACCTAAAGTAATCGGGTCTGATTCCTTCCCTACAAATGGCGGATACTTATCAGTCTCATCAAAAAAAAGGAATTTAACAGGGAATGTGGCAAGGGCTGCGGATGAGTTTGAATGTGCCATGTAAAGAATATTTCCATTATTCAGTTTGACCCTAAGTTTTGCCATATCATCAGGATTTGGGGATATAAGTTTTCTAAGGGCATGGGACTGCTCAATCATTGGAATAATTCTGTCTGAGTTTACTTTTTTTGAAATTGCCTCTGAAGGCATGACAAACATCATTGTTGATGGATGCCTATCCATTGCATAGGCCGCACAATTTAACATCGCCTCACTCCCCCCTGTCTGGGGAGCCTTGCAGATAATTATTTCCCGAATATGAGGGAGACCCCATATATCCATTATTTTTATGAGATGTGGCGATATATCATTCCGCCACGGCCCCCTGTGAGCTCCAATTGGAACTGTTCTATATTTCTCTGCCCATTGTGAAACAGTAAGAGGCTCTCTCTTTTCAAACACCCGCCTCTCGGATGGGTAAAAAGTGAAAGGGAAAATAAAATCACCCTGCCTATCAGATTCCCCCTTTATAAAAGGGGGATTAAGGGGGATTTGTATTGATGATAATTCAGACTGCATCTGTCTCCTCTGTTTTTATTTTTACCGCCTCAAATACCATCGGCTTACTGTAATGATGAAAAAGCTCCTCTGTCTCCTTCAAACATAATTCAAGGACATCGGGACCCTTTTCAGGCTTGCCTTCTGCAAGCTCAATTAATCTTGTTGACATGCTGTGAAAGAATCCTTGAACACCCGATTTCAAAAAGGCAGCCCGTGCCGATAACTGCTGCTCTGCATCTGATTTGAGAATATAATTTCCTCTCGCAATCTCATTCTCAAATGCAACCTTATCCGCCCTCTCTTTTGTGAAGCGGGTTTCTTCTTTCAGTTTTTCAAAAGGATCTATTTCATAATCCGAGCCGTCAAGTTTACTGAGGCAGAGGCGGGCATATTTATCCGCATCTTTTCGCAAGATACTGCCGTCTTTTTGTTTATCAATTTTGAGCTGGTCTTCATAGAGCTTGCTCTTGCTTACCTTCCACCCCTCTAAACGCAGGTATTCAAGGACTTCGGGGATGCCTTTTAATGCCGCCTCTTGTGGGTTTATCTCTGCCTCTTTTTGCCTGAAATACTCCTCTATCGCCTGCCTTGCTTTTTCATATTCCTTCACATTTGCCGTAGAGGAGCTTTCTTTCACCGCCTTTAAGGCAGCGACAAAGGAATTGTTATAAATCCCAAAGTCATCATATTTTCTGGTTTTAAATTCCTCTATCTTCTGTTGAATTTCCTGTAGTGTCATATTCTTTTGTCATTCTGACCCTGAGCATAGCGAAGGGGAAGAATCTCATCACTCATTACTTATTTTCTTTTCGCCTTTTTACCTGTGAAATTCTCCCAGCATTTAACTTGTAACTACGGGAATTCCTTTGACAATTTGCCCTTTTTTGATATATTTATTACATGAAAAATTTATGGTTCAAACAATGTTATGTTTCACCCATTTTAAACGGCTCAAAAACCGATACCATCCGCAGACAGTCATCTCGTCTGCCTAATATTAACGAAGTTATAGGTTTCTCCGTTGGTCCAATAAAATCTTTTTGCACCGCTCGTATTACCGCCAAAGAAATCATAAATTTTAAAAATATATCCGATAAAAGACGCAAGGAACTTTTGTCTATATATCCCGGATATTTAGGTGCTCTTGTACGACTCTCCTATAAACTCGAATCCGCAGGTTAATCTGTTCGTCGCATCTGCCCTATTATAATTCAGCTTATCTCTTCTGACCCGTGATGGTTTTCTTGCGAGTCTCCATTTTTTATTTTTCAATCTGCCCTGAACAAAGGATGGATGGGAAGTTGTGCTAAAAAATCTATACCCATCGTTCAACATTATTTCTCCGAGCATTTCAGATACGGCGCTGCCGATGCCGACTCCTTGATAATCTGGCAACACTACTGTGCGATGTTCCCTAACTCTTTTTTTGAAACCTACCATATTAATAACAGATGTAAAGGCAACCGGCATATCACCCCAAAAAACCACATAACATCTTGCGACCTTGCATAATGAACGCGTCAAATAATGATGCTCTTTAAACAATTTCCACGTTTTGCTATCAACTCTGAAAAGAGATAGTTTGATTTTAGGTCGCCGAAGTAACCTCCGTGAAAATTGTTTAATATCCATATCGTAAATCCAATCAGGCTCCAGCCATTCAATAATATCCCGATGACATGATAAACAAATAATTTGTCGCCCCATTTTTTTGATAGACTTTGATATTGCATAACTGCCAATACGAGCAACATTACGATCTACAACTGATGTAAATTCATCTATAATTGTCAACTCTTTATCGATAGCAAGAATACGCGCTAATTCCACCCTAAATTTTTGTCCATTTGATAGAACATGAAAGGGTTTTGTCCATAAGGGAGGGGATGAAAATCCTACATGATTCATCAAATTTGTTATGTTCTGTATTGTCATATTTTTTGGAAAATCATCTAATATAGAATTTTTACTCCATTTAAAACCTGAATGATACGCCTCCTCTTGAAATAATTTTTTAGCACAGACAGTTTTACCGCTGCCACTTGCTCCAACTATAAGACCTATATTCCATTCCATGTCCTCAATTGGAATATCAATCATCCATTCATGCCTATTTTTAGTTTCAAGCGGCACATCAAACAAGCCTCTCATCGCGGCTACCCTGAAACTTTCTTTTATATCGTTTTCAATTATAATGTGAGCACTCGACATATATATTTCCTTTCTTGTAATAATTTATATATCTTTTTTTGTTCAGTTTCGTTTTTGCATGTAACAACAACTTCAAAAATTGGTTTATATTTTTGTTCCGCAGTCCCGGTCAACTCCTGATTGAGACTTGAGAGGATATTATTAAGCTCATTCATTTCAAACCCTATCAAGTCAGAATCAAAAATCGGCATTTCAGAAAGTTCTTTGAGGAGTTCGCCAAGTTTCTCATCATCCCATTCGCCGCCGTGCTTGTTGGCGGCGATGTTTGCCATCTTTTCTGTTGCCTCATCCCAGTCAACCTCTCTGTAAGTATATCTCTCACCATCAAGGATTATAAAGCCCTGTGCAACCGTGCCTGTCTTGGATTTTTCTTTGAGGTCTTTCTTTTCTATTTTCACATCTAAAGGCAGGCATTTAAGCCTCTGATGCCCGCCAACAAGATTGCCTGTCCTGCGATTAAAAACTATGCCTGACAAATCTCCAAATTTTTGTAAGGATTTCTTGAGCCTCTCCAACTGCTCATCTGTAATTATCCGGGGGTTATACCCCGCTGGTTTTATATCCGTAAGTTTCATTTCTTTTATCTCCTTTTCTGCCTACTGCCTACTTCTTACTTTCTCTGTATCTCTGTGCCTCTGTGGTTAAACTTCCTTTCTTATTTCTCTTGTATTTTTATTTTTAGTCCGTGAAAGTCCGTGGCTAAATTTATTTTCCCTCATTGTTTATTTCTCGTTGCTTTTCTCATACACCCACTCATCACACCCCGGATAAAGTAAGTGTCCATCCCCCTCACACTCTCCGCCACGATTAATAAATTTCTTACAGTTTGAACAACTCGGCGTAACCAACATAACCCGCCTATACCCATCATCTAAAAACCTCTCAACAGCCGTCTTTTGCAGGTGTTTTAAAATCGCCTCAACCTTTTTTTTAAGTGTTATTGTCATTTTAGTTTCTTTCTCCGTGTCCTCTGTCTTCTATCTTTTCCGTGTTCATCTGTGTTTATCTGTGGTTAAATTATGAATATCTATCCCAAAACATATTGCTAACTGTGATGCACTCTGACCATCTAATCCTTTTAAAAATCTCATTCTCTTGCGTTTGATAATGATGCCTGTAATTGATCTCATAAAACCCAACTTTTTAAGATGCCGTCTAATTGTTTCAGGATGATGATGTGCGTTCCGTTCTAAGATTGTAAGCTCTTTTTCAGACCAGACAGGCTCTCGCCACCAGCAATTTCCTTTCGGCTGCCATCCCCTATCAATACAGGCTTAGAAATATACTCAAGATACCCTCTTATATTATTATTCTGCTCGTGAAAGCCTATAAGTCTTTCTGGAATATTTACCGGCGGGTTTTTCAAAAAATACTCATAGTGTTTTTCAAAATCTTTTCTAACCCAAACCCATTTTTCATATCCCCAATCCTGATATATCTCTTGCCACCCGCCAAGTGCTTCCACACAAGCATGAATCAGCTTATCCGCAAAAATCACAGAGTCATAATAACCATACTTTCTGACAGCATTCTCAAATAGCAAAACCGCCTGAGTGGTTTTATCTAAAATCGTGCCTTTCACCGCCTCCCTAAAATCCACAGGCTTCGGGAAAAAACGGGATGTTTGAGTAATAACATTACCTGCCTTTTTAAATTGCTCAAGGTTTAAATCCTGCAAGGCAAGAAAATATAAATCAAGCTGATTACCTGACAACTGCTTATCAAAAATCTCTGCGATTGCAGTCAAAATACTCTCAAATTGAGTCCTGTCGTTTTCAGTCATGTTTGAACTCCAGCCTTCTCCCTTTCTCTTTTCCTCTGCTCAAGCAAAGCCCAGTTACCGGCAGTTTTTAAAGTCCCCTGTAGCTTGCCACGGGTAGATATGAGTTTGTTAATCTGAGTTTTAAAAATGCCGATAGAATGACCTGCTTGCTGGATAAACGGGTCGTTTGATTGCATAAACACATCCCACAATCCTTTCAGGCTCTCAAGCCTATAGGTTCCGAGGAGCTTTTTCGCTATCATGCCGTCCTTTTTCCCATCAACACAGAGTCCCTTTCCGTGCTTTTTCTGAAAACTCTCAAACGCATAATCAATAAACTTTTTAACATCTGAATTTGTTTCGCTTGCTATTTTTTTTTCTGGTAGCTTGCCCAAAACTTCCTCTCTTTCGTTTCCCTCCCCTTGCATCCCCTCCCTTTCCCTTTCCTTTTCCTTTTCCTTATCCTTATCCTTATCCTTATCCTTAGCCCCTTTGAAGGGGCATTTAAGGGGTATAGATACCCCTTCTTTTTCTAACTCTCTCAAAACTCCCAAATGTAGTTTGTTGTTAGAATTAAGTTCTCCATATTGAAATATAGTAAATGACTTTATAAACCACTTACTACCACCATTAAGAATGATTATTCGTTCCTCATCCTTATTGAATAATTCAATAGCCTCTTTTTGATTTATAACCATGTCCTTACCTATTCTTATTTGAGCAACTTCAAAGTCAACATACCAGATGCCAGCAAAACTACAATCGTGATAAAGATAATCCCAAAAAAGTTTATAAGGTCCTGGTAATTCTCTTATAAATTTCTTCTTATACTTTTCAGTATCCGTAAATCTCTTAGACATATCCCTTTACACAGCCCTCTTTATTTGCCTTGTTATTGACCTATATGTATCGCCACTCATATCAAGCCCTCTTTGAATCTGCGGTTTATTGATAGCCCTTAAAAAAACAGGCGGTAAAACTTCTTTTCTATATGGCATTGCAAATGATAAAATATTTATATCTTTCAATTTTCTTAACCTAAACAAATCCTCTGCCTCTGTGCTTTTGTATCCCATCAAAACATAGCAAGTAATTTTATAGGGAGATACCCCCGCCTTTAAAAGACAATTTACTCCTCTCATCACCCTATCCTCATCACCTATAAAATCCCATGCAATATGAATTTGTCCCCATATCTTTGTCCCTCTAATATATTCCGCTGATTCATCAGTGATAAGACGAGCGTCAAAGCCTGATAGGTCAATAAGTATAAGATTAGCATCCCATATTTCATTAAAAGTTTCTCTCCAGCGTGGATCTGCAAGGGTGTTGTTATTGAGCAACCCTATTTTATGAAATTTTGCATCATGAAAAGACCAGATAGAATAATGAGTGTCTTCATTCTTTTGTCTCGGCACAACACAAAAAGGACATCTCCTTGAACACGCTTTATATGTGTAACCAAGAGAGTAATCCATAAAAGGATAGAGGGAATAATCAGGTTTCATCTCGTCTATTTTTTGTGGCAGTTTAATCTCTGGATATTTAGGACCGCCGATTAAATCGGCAATAGGGTCTTTTGTTTTTTGAAATAAGATAGAGGCATAGGTATAATCAACATTTAAAAGTGGGAAATTTAAATATATCTCATCCCCTTGTGCTTTATGGTATGAGGATATTTTCATTGCCGCAAGATTCGGTTTTTTGCTGTCAGGTGTAAGAATGTTAATTTTCATATATTTAATCCTTAACAGGCGACACCTTTACCAGCTTCCAATCGCTCTCTGAATTTTCGTATATTATCAAGCATTTCCTCTCTTTCACTACCCGATAAATCATCAACCGTCAGGTTTTCATCCTTCTTAATTTGACGCTGTTGAATCAGAGCAGGTTTTTGAATGTGAACATCTGTATGACCTGTGGGCTTTATAATTGAACTGGTCTTAAGAGACTTCTTCCCTATCAAGACATCCCATGAATTCTCCAGCTCTGCAAGTGTTGAATAAATAATATAAGTGTTATCCTCTTCATGGTATTTATAATCAACCAAGCCTCTCTTTCGCAATTCCCGGAGCCTTACCCTGCCAGACAATTGATGAATAGGATGAGCACACTCAACCTCACTTATTTTAATTTTGCTCTCCCCCCGTCTGACATTCTCAATTATCGCCCTCATCACCGCTTGCTCAACTGTCATAATTTTTTAAACTCCAATACCCACACCCAGGGGTTAGTATCCCATTGGTGAAACCTTATACAATCCTATTCCCCTCCACGCCAAATCATCATGTGTCTTTCCGTCAAGGAGACGGCGATATTCTGCATTCCCATGACTCTTATATCGCTCAGGACTTATCTCATTGGTATTAGGTATCCATTTACCCCATCCTTTAAAAAAGAACGGAACCCCTGCAGCTTGGCATTGTCCCCTTACGCTCCTCACCCAATCAGGATGCATAGGACGGGCATTGTGTCCAGTCTCACCACCAAGAACGACTTGATCAAAAGCAGGCTTGTATGGATAATTTTCTCCAATTGCGGATGCAAGGTAAAAAGTTAAATTTATTTTTTCCAACATCGGCTCTATATTTAAAAACTTCTTGCCGGGTATCTGTAATAGATGAGGTATCCTCTCATCCGCTGTTATTTGGTCTTCAACAGAAATACCAAACCAGATATGCGGAAATATTAACTTTAAATTTATCCCTTTCCATGCTTCCATAAATTTTGACATTAGTTTTGGTCTTTTTGTAAATATCAAAAAGGTATGATGTTCACACCGTCCCATTACTGAAAAAGCATCTGCCTGAAAATCCATTGGCACATCCTCATGAAACAAATCAGACCACACAGCAAATACAGTCGGCTTTTTGACTTGCAAGGGAATCTCAAGCCTGTCCTCTCTAATTTTAATGTGTCCAGCAAATTCAATTTTTAAATCCGTATATTTATTTGCAAAACCTTTATTGAATCTATAATCCATTTGAGCCAGCCAGCAATTATCACACCCCTCACTGACAGGCGAACACCCCTCAACCAACGACCAAGCCTTATCCCAGTATTTCATTTTGAATTAATGTCTCCTATAACCTATATTCAAACATCCTAAATTTTTTCTCCCACATTGATACAGACACTGGATGCATATTTAATTTTTCTGCAATAACTTTATATGGCACTTTCAAATATAGAAAGATTGCAAGCATCGCTATCTCACTCATTATCATCTGCCCATTATCAAAAATTGTCCCTACCTTAGCAGAAAACCATTTTTTACAGTTTTTACATCTACACCGTTTTAACTCCCAAAAATTTTTAAGAGTCGTAGCATCTACAATTATTGATTTACAGGCAGGACATTTAACTGTGTCAGGATACAATCGCCTTAAAATCCATTCCCTACAGACCTCCTCATTCAGAAAACTTGCATTAAAAAATTTAAAGAGTTCATCAACCGTAAACCCCTTAACATTTATCGCTTGATTTAAGAAATCTGCGGAAGGACTGTCAACTGTTAAAATCTCACAATCCTCTACTTTTTCAATGGTATTCATTCTCTCCATTCTTCCACCCCTAAAAATTTTTGAATCGTAATCGATTCCTGCAAGCTTTGCAGCCCGCATGTAATATGTCTCTGGAAGGACCCGTGAATTTATTTATAAATGATAATGCTATTCCCCTATATTCCATTTGCCTGATGTGATTCGGTTGACTGCACTGGTAAACTCCTTTGCCCATTGTGTTTTTATTTTATTTATTACCTTCCCGATGACTGCTGGCTTCTTAAACATGGAAGGGAGAGAGTAAACCTTATAGACTCTAAGCTTATCCTTCCCTGTAATAGATGACTTTTGTTTTGGGTCACGCCATACCACCAAGGGAGTTCCCCCTTTGCCTGAAATAATAAAGGCTTTCTTTAAAATATTTCTGTCGCCTTTAATAATCTCTACGCTAACACCACCAGTTAGCTTCCTCCCCTTTCCTTTTAAAAGTTCAAATCCTTTCTTTGTTCTTTTGATGACTGTCTTTATTCCGCCTGCAATCTGCCGGGGTTTGAAATAGGATAGAAGCCATGGCTCACTTGTAACTTCCAAAATTGCTGTATTATTGTTTTGTGTAGCTAACCTGAGATTCATCTTTCTATCCACATCAGATTTTTTAAGAGTAAAAGGTTTGTCGCCTTTCCTAATTTGTTCTGATGCCTCTGTCCTGCCTGACTTGACGGCACGATTCAAAGAGAAGGTTACGGCCTTCTGATATTGTTTTGGGTCCAATACTTTCTCAGCCTCTTTTAATCCTTGTAAGTCAACTGAGATTTTTAACATTTTAATTCAGCGATTGAATATAGATAAAAACCCTGTCAATCTTTCCTTTTAATTTTAGATATGACATAAAATATTTTATATTGGACATATCTTTGTTGGCTGTCCAGTTTGTCGCCTCTTCCACACACCCTTGGCAATACCCATCAAGACTACCCTCGTGGTCAATAATGTCTCCGCACTCTTTACATGTCATGCTGCTTTAAATAAATCTTTCTGCTGCCTTTCGCCAGCGATATACTTTTCCGCCTCTTCAATGACATCATATATTTTCTTTATTGTGTCATCATCAAGAAGCTGTTGCTTGCTCCCAGTTTCTCCATAGAAATCCTCTATTTTATGTGGGGTATTTAAATTTAATAGGGCATCCGTCTTTTTAAGTTTTTTCTGTGCAGAAATAACTGCCCCCATTACTTGTTTTTCTCCACTATGGGAAAAACTAACACCGGTAACGATAATATAATTGATATCCTGCTTGTTTAATTCGCATATATCTACAACGCTCATGGCAAGACCCTGCAGGGCTGCGGAGAATGAGGGGAGAGGCTTATCTATGGAGGTTAAAGAGTATTCCTCTTTAATTTTATCGCCTTCTAATACCTCGTAATCAATTTTCACCTTTTCATCTAATAACTTAATCTTCTTAATTCTCATAGCTATTCTCCTTTTTTAATAATAAACAACGACCTCTTTTTTCCCAAACTCCTTTGCCTTTTCAAAACTCCCTAAAAAAATATCAATCCTCTTGCCTTTGATTTTTCCCCCTACATCTTCAGCCTTAAACCATCCATATTTTTCAAGATATACCTCGCTGCCGAGAGGAATAACCGCAGGGTCAACCGCTATCACTCCAACCCTTACCTCTGTCCCTGATGCAGTCTTCCCATCCCGCCATTTCGGGATATTGATACAAACAGGAGAGTTACAGTAGGCAGTAGCAACAAAGATACCTTTCTTTTTCTCCAATAATTTTTCCTTTTCCTTAACCTCGCTTTGCAATTTCTTAACCCTGTCACCGAAAAAATTGATTATCTCTTGATTCTCCCTTTTAATTTCCTCCCTCTCTAACTTCCTTCCCTCATGTATCCCTATTTGAATTGCAAAAATAATCAATATAAATAAACTGATTATCCCAACCATTAATTTATCCGTTCTTGTCATTCGCCCTCCTTTTTTTCTTCTTGAGACAATAGCCATTTTTCAAGTTCAGTGTCCCTGTCGTTAGGCTCCTTCATCAACAAGCCTACAATCCCTATTAGAAGCCCAATCGCGAGAAGCAATAAAATTATTATGTAATTATTCATAACCCTCCTCTTGCCGCCACTCTGCGGCGGTTTGTATATCGTTCAAGTTCATCGATACAAAACTTTGGATGTGATGTCGGGAATGGAAATTTGTAATGAGGAATGATTTTTTTCTGCACCCATTTTTGAAGAGTATCAACCTGAATCCCCAGATAAGCCGCTGCTTCTTTTAGAGAAATATATTTTTTTTTGAATAGAGGGGTCGGGGATGATGTAGGAGGGCCACCATCCCCTTTGGGGAGAATATTAGGTTTTTGTTTATCTTTTCTCATTTCATAATCTCCATTGCCTTCTTGCCGATTTCTCTGATAGTGTTGTGATAAAGAAGGCGATGCTCAGTGCAGCAGAAGACCTGGTCAATCCGTTTTGGAACAAACTCTCTCCTGCAGCTTAAGAGCTTGCATACAGGACGCTGTGACAAAGTATCCATGCTTATTTGTAAAGTTTTTTTATCTTCCTGATAGGTTTCTATAGTGGATATATTTTCTTGTAGCATAGAACTCATTTTTGGATATCTTCTCTATCTAGTTCGCTGATATCTTCTACATTCAGCGAGTATTTTTTATATATAGCAAATATTTCGTTTATACCATTCAAGAGTTCCAACTCTTTCTCTCTTTCCGTTTTTACTTCTATAGTTTTCATAATTTTATACCTCCAAAGATGTTAAACTTTAGCGGATTTGACCCTCTCTTTCATTTTTTCCAAAAGCTCCATCAATGCCTGAATATCCTCCATTGCCTCTCGGTAGCAGGTCTTATATTCCCTCTCAGTAATTTTGCCGTCTTTAAGAGTCTTTGAAATTTCGGCGCAGGTTTCTCCAAACTCTTCATTCCATTTTAAAAGAGCCTTCAAAACATCTTGCTGAGATTCGAGACCTGCCGGCATTTTCACAGGCGGGAGAAAACCGAATCTGACACAGAGCCAGAGAATCGGGATATAAGCTCGTTTCGGGTCAATCTTTTCAATTGCAGCGATGATTTTTTCAATTCTATCAAGTGGGTTTCGGGTGCCTGATTGAGTATAATCCTCATCGGTGGCAGGAGCCTCTTTCCACTTTTGGATGAGGGTTTTTGATTGATGCAGAATATTTGCAACCTCTACTGCATCTCTGCGGATGCACTCCTCAAGAGCCTCGTAAGATTTCCATGATTTCATAATTCTATATCTCCATTAAAGATATAATTCCGAAACAGAACGGCATCATATAATCTATTGACATGAATACTGAAAAAAGGTATAAAAGTATAAAACACAAAAGCCCCAGGCTACCGGTCAAAGTATCAAGGGGATTTGTGTTTTCGGGGTATGGAAGAGAAGGGTTCTTCTCTGAAGCATGGGCAAAGGATAACTTTGCCTCACTCCACCCCTTTTTTATTTGAAAGGAACTATTTATGAAAATTAAAGTTGATATAAAAAAGCCTGACCTTAATAACATTGAAATTTCCATAACATGCCCAAATTGCAAAAAAGTTATAAAGAAAAAAGTAAAAGACCTAAAAACAATAAAAGAATGCCCTTACTGCAAGGCACAAATTATTTGGAAGAAGTAGATTGAGTTATTCCCTTCTCAATCGCTTTTTTTAAGTAATTTGCAACAGAATCAAGCTGCCGAGTTGCTTCTTTTATAATTTTTTTAATCTCAGGGTCAAGCTTGATTGTAATAGTTACATTAGCTTTTTTTACCATATAACCTCTAATTTATTTGAAAGGAACTATGCCAATAAACGAAAAAGAATATATCGGGTTTATTTTAGTTTCTTTGGCTTTGATTTTTTCGCTTATCATTGTCCATGAGTTATCTCCGATGGCTTTAAATTATTCTTCTTCTGAATGTGGATAGGGACGGAGCGTGATTATAAACTTTTCAAGCGGCTCATGGAGGTCAATAAACCTCATGTTTTTTATCCCCCTGATTGGAATGAGGCGCATTATATTCCACTCCTCATCATTCTCAAGCTGGAAACTAATATCATCATCATTTAACATTCTAACTATCATGGAAAGAAATATATACCAATGCGTATAATCTTGTCAAGTAAAAAAACGCATGAGTATTATTTTATTTTTGGAGGGAAATATCTTGACCAGCAAAGCCTTTGTTGATAGACTTCGGCTTATTATTAAAGAATTGGCTGAAGAAAAACAAACAAAATTTGCAAAACTCATAAATACATATCAAGCAAATGTAGGTCGTTGGATAAATCCAAAAATACAAAGTTTCCCGGATGAAAGACATCTTGCAGCTATACAAAAGCATCTTGGAGTCAACCTTAACTGGCTACTTACCGGTGAAGGTGAGATGTTTGTTAAAAAAGAGGCTCCTCTTGCAGTCCATGAAGCCCTTGCAGGATACGGCTTCAATTCAAAAGAACGGGAATATATAGACAAACTCATTAAAATACTCCGAACAAAACAGGATAAGACAGTCCGGGCAATCAAACAGAATATAGACGCATTCCTTGACAACCCGGATAAAAAAAACGAAGTAGAGTCCGATGTCTCCGGTGTTACAGACAAGGATATCAAGACTGCGAATGTCAAATGAGGCTGTGATTAATGATGGTGGTGTATATACTACTCCTGATGTGATTGCGCGAATATTATGTAGAAAAATGATTAAAGGCTTTATTGACAATTAAACCTTTTTATGGAGGCCCACATTCAACCTTGAAGTGCAACAAAAGAAGAAGCCACTTCAAGTGGTGTTTTAAAGCCCAGACACTTTCTGGGACGGTTATTAATAAGAGATTCGATATGAG
>JACQBS010000167.1 GCA_016194325.1 Nitrospinota bacterium
CACTGACTTTAGTAAAATCACTGAACATGAGATTGCTCATATCGAATCTCTTATTAATAACCGTCCCAGAAAGTGTCTGGGCTTTAAAACACCACTTGAAGTGGCTTCTTCTTTTGTTGCACTTCAAGGTTGAATGTGGGGAATAAAAAAGATGAGAATTTATAAATCTTGGTTTTTCTGCGAAAATCTGCGTCCTAAAAATTTTTATAATTTCTATGAAACTTTCAGATTTTGATTATAATTTGCCAGAGGAATTGATAGCCCAATATCCAGCGGATAAACGGGATGAGTCAAGGCTTTTGGTGCTGGATAGAAAAAGTGGAAAGATTGAACATTCGGTTTTCAAGAATATTATAAATTATCTATCCCCTTCCGACCTTTTAGTCTTAAATGATACCCTTGTATTCCCTGCAAGATTGATTGGAAGAAAGAAAAAGACAGGCGGCAAGGTTGAAGTATTTTTGTTGAAAGAGATTTCTCATAATAGATGGGAAATAATTCCGCATTCTGCATTCCGCAATCCAAATTCGGTTGAGGTAGTATTTGGAGATGGCGAATTGGAATGTAGAATATCTGAAAGAGAGGCTATATTTGAATGTAATGGGGATATTTATAAAATATTAGAAAAACATGGCAAAGTCCCCCTCCCACCCTACATAAAAAGAGAGGCAAATCCCTCTCTTGATTGTGAAAGATACCAGACTGTCTATGCAGAAAATAGAGGGGCAGTAGCTGCTCCAACTGCAGGACTTCACTTTACAAAGGAATTACTGTCTGATATTGAAAAAAATGGTGTAGAAACAGCAAAGGTTACACTCCATGTGGGCTACGGGACATTTAAGCCTGTAAAAGCAGAAAATATAAAGGAACATAAGATTGAACCTGAATATTATGAGATAAAGGAGTCGGAGGCAAAAAAGATTAACAATGCAGTTAAGTCAGGCAAACGGATAGTTGCAGTGGGGACGACTACTGTAAGGACATTGGAATCCGCTATATCCAAGCATGTCATTGCGAACAGCCGAAGGATGCGAAGCAATCTCTCGTCATTACAGGATGAAATATCCTCTGCTGAAGTTAGAGCTCAACGTGGTTACACAGACATCTTTATCTATAATGGATTTAACTTTAAGATTACCAATGCCCTCTTAACAAATTTTCATCTGCCAAAATCAACTCTTTTGATGCTTGTCTGTGCCTTCGCAGGGCGAGATATGGTATTATATGCCTACAATGAGGCTATAAAAGAAGGCTATAGATTTTACAGCTACGGCGATGCAATGCTGATTATTTAAATATTATGACTGAAATTTATTTTTTAATTTTAGGTTTACTGGTTGGTGGAATAATTGCATGGTTCTGGTCAAGGTCGCAGACTAAGTCTGCCCTTACGAATCAGATTAATGAAATTGAAATTAAAGCCCGTGGTGCTGAGAATACAATTACAGAATTGAGAAGCCAGTTACAGGAGAGAATGGATGAGATAAGAAAACTTTCCGAACAACTCAAATCTGAGCAAATTGTAAGGGTCACTGCTGAAACACGATTGGAGGAGGCACAAAAATATTTAGAAGAACAAAAAAGATTGCTGGATGAGGCAGCTCAAAAGCTAAAGGATACATTCAATGCCCTGTCCTCTGAGGCACTCAAGAGTAATAATCAGGCTTTTTTGGATTTGGCAAGAAAAACAATGGAGAATTATATATCAGAGGCAAAGGGTGATTTAGGCAAGAGGCAGGAGGCAATTGACCTGATGATAAAACCTCTTAAAGAGTCGCTTCAAAGATATGAAAATCAAATCAGGGAGCTTGAAGGTGCAAGACAGGGTGCGTATGCAGGTTTAACAGTATATCTGAATGACCTGAAGGGGACTCAGGAGAGACTCCAGAAGGAAGCAACCGCACTTGTCTCGGCACTCAAAACTCCGCAGGTTAGAGGCAGATGGGGCGAGGTTACTTTGAGGCGGGTTGTTGAAGTTGCAGGAATGTCTAAGTATTGTGATTTTGTAGAACAGCCGAGTGTTGAAACTGAGGAGGGGCGAAAGAGGCCTGATTTGATTGTCAAACTGCCGGGTGATAGAACTGTAATAGTAGATGCAAAAGTCCCTTTAAAGGCATATATGGAGGCAGTTGAAACAAACGATGATGATAAGAAAAAAATACTTTTACTGCAGCATACACAGGCAGTAAAAAACCATGTGAAAGACTTGGGCTCAAAAGCTTATTGGAATCAGTTTAACCCAACACCCGAATTCGTGGTTCTCTTTTTGCCGGGCGAATCGTTTTTCAGTGCAGCATTAGAGCAGGACCGCAATCTTATTGAAGATGCAATTGCAAGCAGGGTTATCCTTGCAAGTCCAACAACACTCATTTCACTGTTAAGAACTGTAGCCTACGGCTGGCAGCAACAGCAGGTGGCGGAGAATTCAAAACGCATCTGGGAGACAGGCAAAGAACTGTTTGACAGAATCTGTAAATTTGCAGAATATATCGGAGATATTGGAAAGGGTTTAAATACTGCTATAAAATCTTATAACTCTGCCATAGGCTCATGGGAAAGTAGGGTTATGCCAGGCATGAGGAAGCTAAAAGAGCTTGGCTCTTCGTCCCCTGAAAAAGAAGTGCCAGAGTTAGACCAAGTTGATACCAACATTAGAGAACTTCCCGAGTTGAAGGAATAAAATCTATCCTTTTTTCCACCCTACAATAGCACTTACAGACTTTTCAGGCATCATGAAACACCTTTCACTCAAAGCAACGCCAATAGAGGAAGGATTTAAAACACCGAAAATTGCCTTTTGGTCTAATAAATTCCAGTCGCCGTAGCCGGGGCTGAACCTCTTCACAGTTTCAAACCCCTCTTTTTCAGCCTCCTTTATTATCAACTGATTTACATAATTTGCGACTTCTTCCACTGCGGCAGAGCCTATACCATTCATTATATACGCCCTTGTCTGCTCCCCTCCGGTAAAATATCCTTTAATACTCTCCTCTAACCTTGAGCCAATAGTGCAAACAAATAGAGATGCCCTCGAACATCCTATTAAATGTTTTGATAGATATTTTGTCTTAAAGCGAAGTGTATCAAAATCACTTGTAATTTCATCCTCTGTTACAGATGTAAGGTTAAAACTTATAAAATCTGCTTTAGGATTGATAAGCCCTTCAGCCTTTTCAATCTCCTCCTTAATCATCTTCTCCATTGGAGGTGTAAGAATTGTTGAAACCTGTTTAAACCCTAACTCCTTCAAGACCTCCTTAAAATCAATTGTAATTTTTATCTCCTTAATAATCATTTTGTAATATTATCCTCCGTCGTGCCGCCCACTTCTCTTATCGCAAAACCCTTTTCTGCAAAAGCTCTTGCAGGTCTCGTCTTCCATCAAGGATACAGTGAATAAAGACCTCAGATTTATGAATCTCATAGATTATTCTGAATGGCTTATAATGAACTTCCCGGAACTCAAGCACGCCTATCCGTTCCAGTTCAGGCGGGATATGTCCACGTAAAGGAAAAGTTTCAAGCTTTTGGATAGTTTCTTCAATATGATTAATTAATTTGTCAGCCTCTTCTGCTGAATCGTTCAGTGCAACATACTGATAAACATCGAGGAGGTCTTTCTCAGCATCTTCAATTAGATGAACAGTAAATTTCATTTCTCACGAAACCCTGCGGCTTTTTTCCTCAAATCCCTAAAAGCCTCCCTAAAAGGCTTGGTTTTCCCTTCCTCAAGATTTTTTCTGCTTTGTGCCAATATTTTGAGTAATGCAAGGGACTCCTGAATCTTTTCGTAGTCATTGATGTTCTGCACGATTACCTTTGCCTCACCATTTTGCGTGATCACCACAGTTTTATGACCTTTAACAATATCTCTGATGACCTCTGATGCATGTGATTTAAAATAACTTATGGGTTTAACATCTTCACTCAGCTTCATCTTTCCTCCTGTTTAATCTGACTAAAATATAGTCTATATTTTAGTCGTCTATAATGCAAGTTATATTTTGTTATATTTTGCCATTGCCTATTTTTTCTTCATGTTTACTTTAAGCGTTAAAACCTTCTCCCAAATTTAGATTTAACTGCATCAATGAGAAATCTCATCTCTTCGCATTTTATTAATATTGTCATACCAAAATATACAATGAGACCGGTTAAAATCGTAAAGGAGAACCATATCAATTTTCCCACTCCATGACTGACAACTGATGGCTGATTGCTGATGGCTAAGTAACATATTCCACCCATTACAGCAGAGGATAAACTAATTTTAATAGCTGAATTTTTTACACTATACCAGTTAATCCTCCTGATACTATCAGGCAAATAGTAAATCAAAAGTCCGAGATTAAGTATTGCAGATAGTGATGTGGCAAGGGCAATACCTGCATGTTTGAGCGGATGCATGAGGATTAGATTAAATACTACATTGGCAATCATTGAGATAACAGCAATTCTCACAGGTGTCTTTGTATCCTGAACAGAGTAATAGGCAGGGGCAATGACCTTTATTCCTGAATATGCCCAAAGCCCTATGGAAAAAGCAATCAGAGCCTGAGATGTATTTATTGCTGACTGATGTGTAAACTCACCCCTTTCAAATAGAAGCGACACTATTGGCAGGCTCAATACAATCTGGGCAGTCATTGCAGGGATTGCAATAAAGAAGGTGAATCTAAGTCCAAAAGACATTGTATCTTTCATTCCTTCCATATCCTTCTTTGCAGCAAAGGAAGAGAGTGTCGGCAGAATAGCCGTTCCTATAGCAGTGCCAAATACACCGAGGGGGAGCTGCATTACCCTGTCCGCATAATAGAGATAGGAGATGCTACCTTCTGTTAAAAGAGATGCAATAAGTGTATCCACGAATATATTGAATTGTGTTACTGCAAGACCGATGACAGATGGAGCCATCAGCAGGACAACTTTTTTGACCCCAGGGTGACTAAAGGAAAAATCAGGTGTAAATTTCAAGCCACTTTTTAGCAGCGGCGGGATATGAAAGACAAACTGCAGCAACCCTCCGATTATCACACCGATGGCAAGACCTGATACAGGTATTTTGAGATAGGGGCATATAAAAAACGCCGCTCCTATCAGCGCAAGATTTAATAAGACAGGCGACATTGCAGGGACAGTGAAGTGCCTCAGAGAATTCAATATCCCCATTGATAGGGCAGTGAGTGAGATTAAGAATATATAGGGAAAGGTGATTCTTGTCAGATACACTGTCAGATTAAATTTATGCAGTTCATGGTAAAAACCAGGGGCAAGGATTGTGATAATCGCAGGCATAAAGATTATTCCAAGAATAGTAATTGTAAAAAGAATTACAAGAAGTGTGGAAAATACTGCACTTGCAAATTTCCAGGCATCCTCCTTTGATTTTGTCGTAAAGTATTCAGTAAAGAGTGGTATAAACGCAGCAGAGAGTGCTCCCTCTCCGAGAAGTCTCCTTAATAAATTTGGTATCTTGAATGCAACAAAAAAGGCATCTGTAGCAAAACCAGCACCAAAGATTTTTGCAATCACCATATCCCTGATGAAGCCAAAGATACGGCTCAAGAATGTCCCGCTGCTGATAATCCCTGTAGCCTTAAGGAGTTTTTTGTTTTCTGACATAAGTTCATTAGCCACAGACTTTCACTGACAAATTTAAAATGGTTCAAACAGTTTAAACGGTTTAAAAAGTCTGTGTAAGTCCGTGGCAATTGTAAGGTTGGATTTTATCGTAAAATACAGTAGAATACAACTATGTTAAACAAGGAAGCCCTTGAAAAAATATATAGCCATGCAGCTCAGGAATACCCTAATGAGTGCTGCGGGATTGTTACTGGAGATGGGATGGGGATTACTATTGTCCACAAATGCACCAATATTCAGAATGAGCTTCATAAGAAAGACCCTGAGCGATATGTGAGAGATGCAAGGACTGCATATCACATAGACCTAAAGGAGATGCTAAATATTTTTAAGGATGCAGAGAAGAAGGGGCTAAAGGTGATTGCATTTTATCACTCCCACCCTGACCACGCTGCATACTTTTCACAAGAAGATGTGGATTTGGCAATGTTTGGAGATGAGCCTTCGTATCCGGATGCTGAATATATTGTAGTCTCCCTTTCCAACGGCAAGGTAGGTGAAGTCGCTTCATTCAAATGGGATGAAGCTAAAAAGTGTTTTCAAAAGAGGCTGATAATTTAATTTGAATTGATTATCTTTCTCAGTTCATCCCCCTCAATTACCTCTTTCTCAAGGAGGAGTTTTGCGAGGGCATCAAGTTTATCCCTCTTCTTCGCAATAATCTCTTTAACCCTCGTATATGTCTCTGTTATTATCTTTTTAACTTCTTCATCAATTATCTTTGCAGTCTCTTCACTGAATTCTGATTTTGGCATCCCGCCTATCTCAAGGAAAAGAGACCTCCTCTCCCTTTCAAATGTCATTGGACCAAGCCTCTCGCTCATACCATATTCCTTTACCATGCTCCTCGCTATATCTGTAGCCCTCTCCAAATCATTCTGTGCCCCTGTGGAGATTTCGTTAAATATAGTCTCCTCAGCTACCCTCCCTCCAAGGAGGACGGCAAGCCTGTCCAGCAGTTCTGACCTTGTCATGAGATACCTGTCCTCTGTGGGCAATTGCATTGTATAACCGAGGGCTGAGATCCCTCTTGGTATAATTGATATCCTGTGCACTTTATCCGCATGAGGGACTGACTCCGCCACCAGTGCGTGACCTGATTCATGATAGGCAATTATCTCCTGCTCCTTCTTGCTCATCACCTTCCTCTTCTTTTCCAATCCCGCTATAGACCTATTTATCGCCTCTTCAAAATCATTCATCTCAACAGATTTTTTATTCCTGCGTGCAGCAAGGAGTGCCGCCTCATTCACTACATTGGCAAGGTCAGCCCCTGCAAACCCCGGCGTCCTCGCTGCAAGAATCCTTAAATCTATCCCCTCTGATAGTTTTACCCCCTTTGTATGAACCTTCAGTATATCCTCTCTCCCATTTATATCAGGCCTATCTACTAATATCTGTCTGTCAAATCTCCCCGGTCTCAAAAGAGCTATGTCAAGTATCTCAGGCCTATTTGTCGCTGCCATGATGATTACACCCTTTTGTGTATCAAAACCATCCATCTCTGCCAATAGTTGATTAAGCGTATTTTCCCTCTCCTCATGCCCGCCGCCAATCGGTGCCGCTATCCTTGCCTTACCAAGGGCGTCAAGCTCATCTATAAAGATAATACATGGTGCCTTTTCCTGTGCCTGTGTAAAGAGGTCTCTGACACGGGATGCACCTACACCTACAAACATCTCTACAAATGCAGAGCCGCTAATTGCAAAAAATGGAACCTTCGCCTCCCCTGCTACTGCCTTTGCAAGAAGTGTCTTGCCTGTTCCCGGAGGACCCACAAGTAAAATCCCTTTTGGAATCTTCCCGCCTAATTCCAGATATTTCTGGGGGGTCTTTAGAAAATCTATGACCTCCTTCAACTCCTCCTTTGCCTCATCACACCCTGCTACATCGTTAAATGTAACCCCTGTATCTTTGTCTATGTATATCTTTGCCTTGCTCTTTCCGATAGCCATTATCCCAGATTCAGGGCTCATCCTCTTCAATACTATCATCCATATAAAAATGATGATTCCCATAGGGAGAACCCATGCCAGAATAAAATCCCTCAGCCATGACTCATCAAACTTTCCGGAAAATTTTACATTATGTGCCTCAAGCTCCTCTACTAATTTAGAGTCATCCACCCTCACTGTAGTGATCTCCACCCCATGCTTAGCCTTCTCATCTTCCTTCTTTAAAATACCTCTTATAATCTTATCTCCCAATGCCACCTCTTCAATCTTATCTCCCCTCAGGAGATTTTTAAATTCACTGT
This sequence comes from Nitrospinota bacterium, assembly GCA_016194325.1. GTDB lineage: Bacteria > Nitrospinota > Nitrospinia > UBA9942 > UBA9942 > UBA9942. The sequence goes on from JACQBS010000167.1 coordinate 7,901, forward strand.
AAGGAATCTGTTTTGGCGCAGGAGGGGCGAAGAAGAATACATTTATAGCCCACATAATAAAGAAGGCTGCAACGAGATACCATATAGAGAAATGAATCTTATCTTTCATTGTCAAAATATTATCATTTTCAATAATAAAATATCAATCTGAAAATTATATCAGTCAACCTTGATTTATAGTATATTTTCCTATTGATGAATATAATCTTGCTCATAATCATGCTTTTAATCCCCTTACCCTCTCAAGCAGAAGAGCAAACAGATATTGTCAGGATTGAGCCTGTTGTCATTACTGCAAGCAAAATTGAAGAGCCTTTAAACAGGACATCTGCTCCAGTTGAAGTGATTGGCAGAGAAGACATAGAAGATAAACAGAGTGAGAGGATTGATGAGGCACTGAGAGGGGTTTCAGGGGTAAAGATAAACAGCTATGGCGGAATTGACCCATTGGCGTGGATATTGATAAGGGGAAATGACAATGACCATACACTCGTGCTGATTGATGGGGTTGAAATTAATACACCTTACGATAATACTGCAAGACTTGGAAGCATTCAGACAAGCAGTATAGAAAGGATAGAGGTATTAAAAGGGTCTCACAGCGCCCTTTATGGCTCTGAGGCAATTGGCGGAGTTATAAATATTATCACAAGAGAGAAGGAAGAGACTGATGTCTCTGTTAAGGCTGGAAATTATGAAACGACACGGGGTTCACTTTTTTATTCAGGCAAAAAAGGCGATGTCCCTTATTCGCTTGGATACAGCAGGTCTGATAGCAAGGGCAGCATATATACAGGTACATTTTCAGGTAATACTGCCTCAGGAAAGATTAAATTTTATATCGGAGATTACTCAACAGTTCAATTCAACTCCTTTTACTGGGACCATGAAAAGACAGGTGGAGAACTCTGCTGTGAGTTTGATAATGAATCTAACTACCGCTTTACACTTCCTGATAAATCCATCAATAAAGAATATGACTGGATAAACTCCATTCAATTTAAGCAATACTTCTCAGAGTGGTTTGATTACCGCTTTCAATACAGCAGATATGATTTTAATAATACATGGAATCTCAGCGGTGACTCAAGATTCCCTTACCCGCTAAAATTAGACAGCAGAAATTCCGGAAGCAGAGATACATTTGAGATACAGAACAATCTATATTTTTACGATGCAGACACATTAACTATAGGCTTACAGTATCGCGGCGAGAGGGTTTCAACCTATGAATTCAGTAACAGTGATTCAACAGGGCTAAGTCCATCTAAGGAACAATCATCAGTAAATTCCTTCAGGGATTCAAGGGCAGTTTACATCCAGAATATCTTTAATTTTAAAGATAGGTTTGTATTTTCTGCCGGTGCAAGGATAGAGGATGGATTAGGATTCGGCAATGAAGTAATACCAAGGGCATCTGCATCCTATCTTTTTCCATCTACCAATACAAAAATCAAAGGGGCATATGGAAAGGGTATAAAGGCTGCAAGCATCAGACAGCTTTACGACCCCATAGCAGGAAATAGAGACTTAAAACCTGAAAGAAGCGAAAGCTATGAGGCATCTCTTGAGCAAGAGATAAATAAATTCAAATTTGAGCTTGCATACTTTAATAACTACCTTGATGAACTCATAGAATGGAGGGATACACCTGCCACACCAAAATATATAAATATTGCAAAGGCATGGACAAAGGGTGTTGAGACCGAACTGTCTGGCAGGGATATTTTAGATAGTCTTGACATAAGACTCGGATATACCTATCTTGAAACAAAGGATGAAGAGAGGAATAAGCCCTTACGCTATAGACCAACAGACTACTATTCCTTAGATGTAAGATATAGGGGATTTGACAGGCTTATTCTTGATATATCTTCAGAGTTTGTCGGGGATTCTTATAATCCATATACATTTATGAAAGACTATGATGGAAATAATCTACCCGAAAGAATCCCATCTTACAAATTAGTTAATATAGCCGCATCATATACAATTACACATCTTTCATTTGAAAAAATTGAATTTCAGCTAAAGGTAAACAATCTATTTAATGAAAATTACAGGGAAATTGGAGGATTCCACACACTCGGAATAAATTTCCTTGCAGGGGTTGAGGTGGGGTTTTAGTTTTTTTACCACAGAAGGGCATTGACAGAGAAAAGGCTTGAAGTGTTGCGTGTTATAAAAAAGGAGCGTCCTGCCTCTGTATATGAGCTTGCAAAGATGCTTAACAGAGATGCCAAGAATGTAATACAGGATTTGGAGTATCTTAAAAATATAGGACTTGTAGAGATTAAGAGAACCAGAGAGAAAAAGGAGCGAACCATACCAGAGGTCAAATACGATAGGATTGATTTACAGATAGCAGTTTAAATGCATCTCCTGTCTGCTCAGGCAGGTCAGGGGATAGGGTAGCTCCCGAAAAGCTGTAATTCTCTGCTACCTTCACAAGGGGCTATAGAGAAATACATTAACAAAATGAAGAAGACAAGAAATAAATCAGAATCCAATATTTTAAGTCGTCATCAATTTAAGGCAAGGTGTTTAATGGTTAGTATTCCCTGTTTTTAACTGTCTACTATACAAAAACTATACAGTAAATCCCCAGTATCTTAACGGATGCCGGGGTTTTTATTTTCTTACTTAACATCTCCCCTAATTTCACTTCTGCATTAAACACAAGCTCACTGTTAGCCTGTGCATCGGATAGCCATCAGGTTTTACATTTTTAATTGACTTAACTATCTAATATGGTATAGAATGCCAATAATGAAATCGGAGCTTGTCATATACAAAAAAGTTACAGATGGGCTGGGAAATACGATTGAGATTAAAATATGGCAGGTAAGACCTTCCGCCGATAAACCACATGGATATAAATATTCTTTGGCTTACATTGTGAATGATATAAGGGTAATAGGTTATGACAATGCCGAAAGGAAAGGAGACCACAGGCATTATGGACAGATTGAGAAAGGTTATGACTTTAAAGATATTGACAATTTATTAGAGGATTTTTATAAAGACATAGAAAAATATAGGGAGGGCAATTATGAAAATTAAAAAAGTAAAAATAGGAATTAAGAACATTAAGGACATCTTTGAAGATGTAAAGGCTACTATTAAAAAAATAGAGAAGGGTGAGAAACTTAAATCTGTTAAAGAGCCTGAAATCTATTTTACCAGTTTTGAGGCATTCAGAAAGGCACTTACACCTAAAAGACTTGAGTTATTGCATACCATTAAAACAAAAAATCCATCTTCAATTAACCACCTTGCAAGGCTGACAAAGAGAGACATAAAGAATGTAGCAGAGGATGTAAAATATTTGGAGCAGATAGGGCTTATTGAAAAGCAAGAACACGAAAGAGAGATAAGACCATTTATAGAGTATGACAAGATTAATTTGGAAATAGCAGTTTAAAGGTATCTTCAAGGGGATAGGGTAGCTCCCGAAAAAACTTTTTGAAGGTTGGGGCAATGTCCACTGCTATCTATTTCATATACCTAAAACTATCTGCAATATTGCACCCTTGCTCATTCCCCATATCACAAGCCTTTTGATAATCAGAGATAGCCTTGCCTGAATTCCCTGATTTATAATAAGCACGCCCACGAATGAAGTAGGCAAAGGCATAATTCGGGTTTATTCCAATTGCTTTACTGGAATCCTCAATCGCTCTGTCATATTGCCCTTTCTTAACATAGATAACCCCACGAAAGCAGTAGGCATCAGCATTATTCGGGTCTAATGCAATTGCCTTGTTAAAATCCTCAATCGCCATGTCATATTGTCCTTTACCATTATAGGCATTCCCACGATTGTAATAGGCATAATTCTGGTCTAATGCAATTGCCTTATTATAATCCTCAATAGCCCTGTCATTTTGTCCTTTGCTATAATATGCAGCCCCACGATTGGTGTAGGCTTGGGCATCATTCGGGTCTATAGCTATTGCCTTATTGTAATCCTCAATCGCCCTGTTATACTGCCCTTTCCTATTATAAGCATTCCCACGATTGATGTAGGCAAAGGCATAATTCGGGTCTAATGCTATTGCCTTTGTGTATGCCTCTATTGCAGAATCATGCTCTTTGTTTAAACTATGCTGATACCCTTTATCAAACCATTCATTAGCCTGTAGCAACCTCTCATCATCTGTAATCTTTGCCTCTACCTGTTTCTTTTCCTTTTCACCCTTTGCCCCTGCCAACTGTTTCTTTAATTCCTCAATATCCTTCTGGCTCTTATTATAAGCCTCCTGTATCTTCTTGTAATCTTCTATAACTGATTTCTCTTTGACCCTCTTTGCCATTTCTTCAATCTTATCGGGATTGACCTTTGCCTTGATTTTTACCCAAAAGTGAAAGCCGTCTCCAATAACAGTCCTTTTTTTTATCAAGTATCTCAACTTCCATAATGCCTGATGCAAGAACCTGTATCTCATCCTTTGTTAATTGGAGATTCTCTACCTTTGTATAGCTCTCTACATAGGTCCCTGCCTGCTCAAGGGCAATTCTCTTTGCCTGAAGCAATGCCCTGCTTTCTGCAACAGACGGAGTCTCCCCATCCCCCATATTGTATGTGCCTTCAGAGATGATTTCTTTAGTCTCTGCCAAACTGATAGAAGGGAAAAACAGGAAAATAGCAATAATAACTGCAAAAATATATCTCATATCTCACCCTCCATACTGTTTAATAACAGCTAAAAGATATTCCTTTTTTTATTAAAATGCAAATTGTTAATTAAATTTTGTCGTAACCTGTATTTATTATGACTGACTTTGTTACAATAAGAAATCTAAAAAAATATATGAAAATACGGGTGGTGTCATCATTTCCCCCTTTTTTATTGACACCCCCAATAAAATTACCTAAAATTCACTAAAAGATACATACAGACATAAAAGCAATGTTTAGAGAGCCAATAAATGAGTGAATCCAGAAATCTTGAAGCTGCGCAAGATGTACACCATAAGTTTGAGTTTTACCTGTTAGCTCTGACCTTTACTATCGCTGGTTTTGCCATCCAAACCGGAAAGTTCTCGGGTAATATCTTAGGCGATTTTTTGGAAGTTTCTTCATGGGTAATACTGTCTATTTCAGGCGTAGTCGGGCTGTGGCGAATAGAGTATCTGCCGGTTGCGTACCGAACATATACCTACATACAAGTACGAAAACAGAACATTGAGTACTACAAGGATGAGGAGGAGCATAATGATTCTGTTGATGCTCTAAGACAAGAAGTGGCCGAGCACGAGTTCAAGCTCAAGGAAATAGAAGATACAAATCGTAAGAAGTATCGTTGGCAGAAAATTTTCTTTGTATCAGGGCTGGCAGCATTACTGCTCGCCCGGCTTATCACACAAATTGTTGTTCCTTGGTGCAGTCGGTAGGTTGGGTTGGTTTTTTCAACCTAATCTATTTTTCGCAATAAGTTGTTGGGGTTCGCAATGCTCAACCCAATCTAATATCTTCACCAGTTACAGGATAGTCAGTATTGAACTGACATTACAGGTGAAATACCCTCTTGCTGTAAGTCATGGACATTATTTCTAAAATAAATAAAGCAACCACTGATGCTGAACGCATTCTCAACAAAGCGTATGAAGACTATCATGCATATTCTCAGAACGCTGAGTGCCAAGAGCTTTATGCACTTAGACTGCAAGCTGCTATTGTTCAATTTGAGTTTTGCTCTCAAATGAAACAAATCGCCGAATCCAATTTATGCTCATTCGCAAGCAAGGTAAAATTAAAAGATTTTATCCACAAAGTATACGAATACAACAAAACTCTAAGGGGAAGTCACATAAACCGTATCTGTGTCCTTGCACATAATAGAGGGTTGCCCGCATTGGTCACTAAACTTCAGGAATCATCTCGTACTTGGCGTAAAGCCCTCGGTAAAATAGATAGTTTTAAAAACATCCGAAATAAAACGACTGGACATTACGACCCAGACATAGCCAAACAAGTTCAATGGATCGAGTCGATAAAAGAAAATGATGCCTTTACAGCATTCGAGACATTTCTTTCGTACAATATGGAAGTACTAAAAATCCTCAAAAATATCTGCACGCTCAAAAATGTCTAATCACCGTCTGCAACGGTTTTTGCCGCTGAATCTTGAGCCATTGGGCATGATATTGAAAGAGACCACATTGTCAGAACGAGGGGAAAAGGTTAAGAAGCGGAGGGGTATTTATTTTGAAAACCTTGAGGCATTCCGAATGGCATTGACAGAGAAAAGGCTTGAAGTATTGCATGTTATAAAGAAGGAGCGTCCTGCCTCTGTATATGAGCTTGCAAAGATGCTTAACAGAGATGCCAAGAATGTAACACAGGATTTGGAGTATCTTAAAAACATAGGGCTTGTAGAGATTAAGAGAACCAGAGAGAAAAAGGAACGAACCATACCAGAGGTTAAATACGATAGGATTAATTTGGAAATAGCAGTTTAAAACTATTCAGGGGATAGGGTAGCTCAAGGAGAGAGGAAAAGAGGATTATTTGATTGTCTTGATTTATTTCCTGTGTTACGATTGATTTACAAGAATTTAATGAAAGGGGGTCACTACTGTCCGATTAAAATAGCATAGCCTGTAATGGTTCATCATGAAAGATTAGTAGTCGTTCAGGCTTTAAGGTTAATATATCTATCAAGTTTTTTCGGTCAAAGAGCGTTTCTCGGATAATACGGCTTAAATTTAA
>JACQBS010000174.1 GCA_016194325.1 Nitrospinota bacterium
ATATGACGATATGGTAAATATTTCTCAAAATACTCAATTGCCTTTTGTGGATTTGATTTCCTGTTAAATAAATGCCCAATTTGAAGATATCCTTGTCCTTTCTGAGTATCAAAATCTTCTAATTTCAGTAGCGTTTCTACTGCTTTGTCAATATTTCCTGCTTGTTCATATAAACTTCCTAATGTGCTAAATATGTTTACATCTGAAATATGACGATATGGTAAATATTTCTCAAAATACTCAATTGCCTTTTGTGGATTTGATTTCCTGTTAAATAAATGCCCAATTTGAAGATATCCTTGTCCTTTCTGAGTATCAAAATCTTCCAGTTTAAGTAATACCCCTAATGCTTTATCAATATTACTGCTCTGTTCATAAATTGACGATAGATTGTAAATTGAATTAATTGTATGTCCGAATCTATTCATATTGTCAAGATTTAGAATATAAGTTAAATATCCCTCTGCTTCTTTAAATTTCTTCTCATTCATATATTTGATGCCAATGTTATAATAGGCAGACAATAACCTTCCGATTATATCTTCATTGAATATACCAATTTTTTTTATATACTCCAGTTCAACTATCGCTTTATCCCATAAATTCTGTTCCATGTATAATTTAGCCAAACAGTAACGAATCATGAACTTGTCAGGCATCAGGTTTTTTAAGAATTCATAGCCTTGTATGTCCTCTTTTGTTACATTTGTCCATTTCAACTCCACAACTTTTTTGTAAAAATTTATTGCCTCGTCTTTTTTGTTTTGTGCTAAAAGTGTATCTCCCTTTATTCTATACAAGGTAATTAACTTGTCTTTTGTTTGTCCTGATGGGATTTGGTTATATGATTTTACTGTCTCTTGAATAGCACTGTCTATATCACCTGATGATTCATAAGCAATTGCAAGGTTATGATTAATGAAAGGGTCATCGTAGGTTTTTGTGGCATTTTTTATTTCATAGACAGCCTTTTTTAGAAATTCTCTGTCCCTATTTCTTTCTGCAAGAGAGGTATAGGCAATCCCAAGATACCCACGGGCTTCACCATCTGAGCTATTCAGCTTTAAAGCCTTACTGAATTTATCAACTGCCAAATAGGGGAAATTCTTTCTCAAAGATTCTTTTCCTTCTTTTTTATAAATATCTGACCTTATTGTTGATGATACTGAATTAATAGCAATAATTGTTACTGATATAATTATAACTTGTATTATTTTTACCCTTATATTTTTAGGCATAGCTTCGCCCTGTCAGTTACAGTGAACCTATCTTCAAAACAAAATTTAACGATTAGGAATTGCAATTTTTTACTAATCCCTAACTACTAACCCCTGTAGTTAGAACCGCTCTACTGAATAGCTTTCAACTTCTGCTTCTACAGAACGACCCAACAAATCCAGTGATACAATTAACTTCCCTTTTTCCTTGTCAAATTCTTCGTATATACCTATTGCCCCTTTGAGAGGTCCGTCCACAACAATAACCTTATCCCCTTTATCCAGATATGGATGGGGGCGTGGGGTTATTCCTGCATCGAGAATAGTCTGAATTGAATGTATCTGCTCCGCTGGAATTGGTTCCGGCCTATCAGAAAATCCCACAAGATTTACTACTCCATAGGTCTTCTTTATTTCAAGCCATGTATAATTATCAAGCTCACACTCAACAAACAAATAACCGGAAAATAGAGGTCTTCTTATCTTTTTCTTTCTGTCCCTTCTCCTGCTCCATACTTCAACTGTTGGACAGTAAACATGAAAAGATTTACTCATTAAAAGGTCATGAACCTTCTGTTCATGATTACTCCTTGTTCTAACTGCATACCAATCTAAAGACATAGTCTTCCTTAGTTTTGAGTATTAAACTCATCACTCATCACTCTACACTCACCACTTATTTGTAATGATACAGTTAGGGCAATTAAAACCACTGTTAGAACTGCCGACGGTGCTATATGAAATGGGAAGCTTCCTATAGCATCAATCAAGATTGCAATAACACCAGAGGTTAAACCTATTATTTTTATTTTAGATTTCGGATTTTGGATTTTTGATTTAAATGTATAAGTTAAATAACCAATAATTAGCCATATAACTGCTACAATTCCTATAGTCCCCATTTCTGCCCATATTTGAAGATATTCATTATGTGCCTGTTCAGCCTTTTCATAGACACCAAAATATGGAATTTTATCAAATACCTTATCTCTATATTCAAAAAATTTAACCTTATACATTCCCATTCCAATCCCTGATACAGGTTTATCTTTTATCATTTCTCCAGCAGTACGCCACATTAATAGCCTGTCAGAGGATAAATCCTGAAATCTCTTATAATGTGAGGATGCGCTATTAAATATGGATTCAACCTTACCACTAAAAAATCCTGCTCCAATAAAAGAAATTAGTATGACTGCCAGTCCAATCTTTACCTTTGAAGGAAGGTGTGGCTTTACAAAAACCATAAAAACCAGAAAAGCAGCAAATAAACCAAAAATTGTAGCAATTGAATGAATTATGATAGTAATTGATGTAATCAAAAGGAAAGCGGAAAAGAATAAAATTCTCAAAGCAAGTTTTGCTGAAGCAAGGAACATTGATAATACAACTGTTGGGAAGATAATAAGGTAACCTGAGACAATATCCAGGTTATCTAAAAAACCAGTTGTTCTATAGCTCCCCACATTGGGCTGAACAGGATTAACAGTATGTGTAATAGGGTCAAAGCCGAAATATTGAACAAAACAATAAATAGAGGTGATAATACCCGACAATAGTGCAGATATAAGTAGGATTTTTATCTGCCTATATCTTTTAACATTATTTACAATGACTATATACAATAAAGAATAAAGAATTATATTCAAAATGCTCTTAAAACTAAATAAAACGCTCGTGGTATTAAAAAGAGAGAGCATACTGGCAAGGATTAATAACGATATTGGTAACATAAATGGTGTTTTTCTAACTATTCTTTTTAAACTAAAACCTTCCTCTATAAGTTTTATCAGCCAACTTGAGAATGCTATTATTATCATAACCTGAGCAAATACCTCTTTTGGAAGTCTGAACTGGTCGTCCCCCCACGGATTAATTACTAAAGGGGTAAGTGTTACTATTAATATTAATGAATAAAATATTATCCAATCACAAATTTTTAATATCACTTATATCCATTCAATAAGAAAATTTTCCCCTTTGATATGTTCTTTTCATCCTTTAGTATCTTATGAATTGTATCTGCAGCACGAAATGTAGTTACTATAACTTTATCGTAATCTATTTCATCTAATTTTTCCCTGCCGTAGATAGGCATCCCAAAAAATACTCCACCCTTTTTAAAATCATCAATAACCGCTACTAACTTCAAATCTGTCTCCGCCAATGAAATAAAAGAAATTTCTGCAACCTCACCAGCCCCATAAAAAATCACATCTCTAATACCATCTCCGCTTATAGTATCAAAAGACTCCCTTATCCTCTCTCTCGCATCACGGTAAAAACTTACAGTATATTGAAGATAATTATATGTTAATCGGGCTTTTTCAGCGAATCCTTTAGGTGTAATGAGATATTTTATGCGGTTCTTTGGAATAGTGGAAATCTTTATGTATCCCTTCATTACACAGCGTTTTATAATAGAATTGGTGAGACCAAGTGCGATACCAAGCTTCGTTGAAAGTGCTCTCTGGCTTATATGGTTATCCTTATCTATTTCTGTTAAAAGCTGGAAGGTTCTATGAGTATCTTTTTCCATTGGATTACAGTGATATAATGTTTGTAAGCTTAATATCGGCTATATTGTTCAATCCTTGAACAATAATTATAAAGATGATATATCACCGTGTCAAGAAAATAGTTCAAAAAATGAACATCAAATTATCTTTCCAAGAACTACTCTCTTCCTGGCACCTGTAACTTGAGGAAGATTTGCAGGGGCACCTTTTAATGTGGCATATCCTAAAATAGCAAAGGCTATTGATTCTATTGTTTCAGGAGGAAAACCATAACTATTTGATGTTCTTACCCTGATTGATTTTAACTCCCTTGATATCATATCTATTAAGACAGGATTCCTTGCACCGCCACCACAGATAATAACCTCTGATATTTTATTTCGTTTTAGAATAAATCTCCTGTAATTCTCTGCAATTGTCTTTGCTGTAAATTTTGTTATAGTTGCTAAAATATCCTCATCAGATAGCCTAAATCTCTTTGCCAATTTATAGACGCTTGATGCTGTATCATAACCAAACTCCTCTCTCCCTGTAGATTTTGGAGGTCTCTTTTTTATGAACGGATGTTTCATGAGTTTATTTAAAAGTATCTCATTGACCTCTCCCCTATTTGCCATTTTACCATCTTTGTCATAGTCCACTTTCTCCTTTGTAACTATATAGCTAATTGAGTCTATGAGCATATTTCCAGGTCCTGTATCAAAGGCAATTACATCATTTATACTCCCTCCTGCTGGAATAAATGTTACATTGCTTATACCCCCAATATTATTGACTGCCACTCCCTTTCCTTTATTTCTAAAAAGCATGTAATGTGCAAACGGAGTAAGAGGTGCACCAAGCCCCCCCGCTGCCATATCCATTGTTCTAAAATCTGCAATTGTTGTAACTCCTGTCCTCTCGGCAATAACAGAAGACTCGCCTATCTGTAAAGTAGAAGGAGGCTTCCCATCAGGCATATGATAGATTGTCTGACCATGTGAACCTATCAAATCAATATCCGCCATTTTATATCCTGCTTTTTTGACAACTCCTATTGCAGCCCTTGCAAATAAATCCCCAAGTATAAAATTTAACTGACATATCAAATCTACCCTCCCATATTCAGGTGTAGATACTTTATGAATTAACTCCCTTAAATCTTTTGGAAATGAAAATTTCCTAAAGGCTACTAAATCCACTTTACAATCAAGTCCCTTCCCTTTTATTTCTACAAGGGCGGCATCAACCCCATCTGCCGAGGTCCCTGACATCAAGCCAATCGCCCTTACTGTTTTTAGCATATCTTTTAAATTAGCCACAGACCTACACAGACTTGAATCAGTGTCAGTGAAAGTCAGTGGCTAAATTCTTTACCAACTCTGACATCCTGTCTTTCACAATTGCCTCCCTAATCCTTTTCATCAAATTCATATAATAATGTATATTGTGTATTGTATTCAACCTCAACGATAGTATTTCATCAGATACAAACAGGTGCCTTAGATATGCCAGAGAGAAATTTTTGCATGTATAACAGTTACAATTTGGGTCTAATGGATTCTCATCCTTTATAAATCTGGCATTTCTTATATTCACTTTGCCATTGCTTGTAAAGAGACAGCCGTTTCTTGCGTTTCTTGTAGGCATTACACAATCAAACATATCCACCCCCATTGATACACATCTCACAATATCCTCTGGTGTCCCCACACCCATAAGATACCTCGGTTTATCAGATGGCAGCAGAGGAGCAGTATATCCTGTCATCTGATACATCTGCTCCTTTCCCTCGCCGACACTCAAGCCCCCAATTGCATAGCCGTCAAATCCTATACCCACTATATCCTCAATACTATTTTTTCTCAAATCCTCATAAATTCCCCCCTGAACAATTCCAAAAAGAAGCTGCCCTTTTTTATTATGCCTCGCTTTACATCTCTTTGCCCATTCTGTGGTCAACCTTGTAGACTTAAGTGTATATTCGTAAGTAGAGGGATAAGGTGCCGGCTCATCAAATATCATAATTATATCAGCCCCAAGTGATTCCTGAATCTCAACAGATAATTCAGGTGTCATAAAATGTTTTGAGCCGTCTATATATGACCTGAATTCAACACCATCTTTATTTATCTTTCTCAAGTCGCTGTGGCTGAATACCTGAAAACCGCCGCTGTCTGTCAAAATAGGTCTATCCCACCCGATGAATTTATGCAAACCGCCAAGCCCGTTTATTACACTATGTCCGGGTCTTAAGTATAGATGATAGGTATTACCAAGGATAATCTCAACATCATTATCTTTTAAATCCTGTGGAGATAGTGTTTTTACTGATGCCTGAGTGCCGACAGGCATGAACACAGGGGTTGTTATATCTCCATGATATGTTTTAATCTTTCCGAGGCGGGCAGATGTGTGTTTATCTTTATGCAGGACTTCAAAGTAGTTTGAATTATTCATCCCTTATATAGACTGCTATCTGCAAGGAATTTCTGTAATTGAAAAATGGATAGATAATTAGGAAGGAAAATCATCTTATTTGTGGAATACAACTGCTTCTTGACTAAAACCCCCTCCTCTTTTTTGCCTCTTCATTGTAATGCTTATTATATAATACCTCCCATTCAGGTGTCCCCTCTCTGATATTCTTTGAATAGGATGCCAGCGTCTTTTTTGCTGCCTCATCAATCTCATCATCAACTTTAAGCACGTCAGTAACCACTCTAACAATCTCCAATCTGATTTTATTCTCCTCCTCAAAAAATTCTACCCTGTCATCTCCAGCCAATCCTGTAATAATCAATTTTGAAAGATGATTTATTTTATCCCTGCCCAATCTCACAGTACCATCCCCCTCTCCCTTGCCAATTTTTGTTTTACCATTTGAAACATCCTTCTGTAGTCTATATTACCTTTATCCAATTCCGTCTCATGGCTCTTAAGCAATTCTTTTACTTCGTCATTAAGCTTGTCTTCCTGCATCAGTTCATCAATAATTATTTTCCCAACAGAGTCTATAATTTTTTCCTTTGGGCAATCTACCTCTATAAGCCCGTTTTTCAGCAAGTCATCAACAATCGTAGTTGAAATAAAACTAATCATATCTTCCTTAAGACGCATCTTATTCCTCCCCAATAACAGTAAGAAGTAAACACACTATTTACTCTCTAATGCTTCCTTCCTGCTTCCTACTTTTTACTTCCTACTGACTTTCTAATCTCCTCTAACCTCTTTGCAGCGAACTTACCTCTTTCGTCATTCTTATATCTTACTGCAAGTTTTTGATATATAAGAGCTGCATCGTCCATTCTCCCCTGCATTTCAAATATCTCACCTGCTCTAAACCTTGCAGTTCCTGCCCACATATCATTATCAGGGTATAGATAGGAAATCTTAAGATATTCTATAACTGCATCCTCAAGCCTGCCTGAACCATGAAATGTCTCTCCGAGCCAGAAATGCGCCTCAGCCTTAAGTTTATTATTCTCTGCAGTGTTTATAACCTGAGAAAAAGATTTAATTGATAAATCATACTCCTTTTCTTTCAAAAAGAAAAGTCCAATATTAAGTCTCTCCGCATCAAAACCCTTCTCATCAGGATAATCATTTATAATCCTTTTAAAAAGCTCGGAGGCATTATCAGCCCTCCCCGATTTTGCCAGCATATCGGCAGTCATATATAAAGAAATTACACCTGATTCAGTTTTATTAATAATTTCTGCCTTGTCTATTGGCTGTTTTGTATCTACATTCTTTGCAGGCTTTAAATCTTCACTCCTTTTCTCCAATATTGCCGGCTCATACTCCATAAAATGAAAGGATGCCTCAATAAATTCCTTATACATATTTTTTTGGAGATAAATCTCTCTCAATTTGCTTCTTATCAGTAACTTTAAAAGTGGTTCAGGAGTATCATCAAGCAGTTCTCTGTATAAATCTACTGCCCTATCAGTCTCTCCTGCCTCAACATAATCTTCACCTGTTAATATTGCTTCAAATATCTTTGCACCTCCAAATATATCCTGCCCTGAATCCTTTTGAAGACTCTGAGAAGATGGATACTTATCGGTATATAATTTTAAGATATTTGCTGCAGATTCCAAATCTCTCAAGCTAAGATATATCTTACCTGCATTAAGATATGCCTCGCCGATATGCCGACTCATCTCAAACTCCTTAATTATTTTGAGATAAATCTCCAATGCCCCTTTCAAATCTCCTGTCTCCTCAGCACTCTTCCCCATAAGCCATAGAATGTCTTCCCTAAAATCAATACCAGGTTTTTCTTCAAGAACTTTTTTCAATTTATCGTTCACATCTGCAAACTCCTTTTTATAAAAAGACTCTATGGCAAAGACAATATTTTTCTCTACACCCACCTCTCTCTCTTCATGGGCAATAAGATATTGTCCTCCATTTTCATACAGACCATCTTTCCAGAGAGACCATACTGCTCCATATACAGCCTTCGCAAAGATACCGCCTTCAGGATAACTATTTACCAATTTTTCAAATCTTATCCTTGACTCCTTATAATCACCTTCAACAAAATACAAAACACCTAAATTATAAAGAGACCTCTCTGCGAAATTTGATTTAGGATATTTCTTCACTACATGAAACCACTTCTCCGATGCCAACCTAAAATCTCCTGCCCTATATAAACACTCTCCCAATTTATAAAACAGCTCATCTTCTGGAACGCCTTGAGGTATCTTCTCAGCAAGCCTCTCAAATATCCAGAGCGATTCGTTGTATCTCTTCTTTTTATAGAGGAGGTTCGCATAATAGTAGGCAGTACCGCTTGAATAGCCTTTTTCAGAGTATCTTTCAAATATATTTTCAAAAATCTTAAGGAGGGTTTCACTCTCTCCTATATTTTTAGAGCATTCAGCTATCCTTTTGATAATATCATCAGTCTTTTCAAAATCAGGATACATCTCCAATATTTTTCCATACTGCAAAACTGCCTCATTATATTTTTCCGCCTTATACAATCCTTCTGCCAAATAGAAATATGCGTCAGATATTAATCTGCTTTCCGGGTAATCTTTTATAAATAGATTAAATTGTCTTGCAGACAGGTCAAACAATCCATCGGTGTAAAGTCCCTTTGCAAGTGTAAAGGCATTATTCTCATTTTGAGAATTTTCTATATTTGAAGGGTAAACTGGGGGGGACGATATAAAAAGCAGAAATAATAAAAACCAAAGATTAAATTGTCTTTGAACTCTGAGACATGCCTTTAATGTTTTCATTTTGATTTATGAATTTAATATTTGATACCTCATCCCTTAATCTGTCCACATATTGAATCGGAAGTTTTATCCTTCCCATCAATATATTTAATTTTTTCTCACCATGGCAGTCAGAGCCACCTGTTATTAAAAGCCCTTTATCCTTTGTCATTTGAAAATAGCGGTTCGTATCCTCTTCGGAATGCCCGCTGTGATAAACCTCCAAACCCCTAAGACCCGTATAAATCATAGCATCTATAAGGTCATCCCTTCTTGTAAGCCCGGGATGTGCCAGAACAGAAATTCCGCCTGCATTTGATATAAGCTCTATCCCCTCCTCCGGGGTGAGCGCATTCATCTTTTCATATGCAGGTTTTCCAGAACCGATATACCTGTCAAATGCCTCATACACAGAGCCTACAAACGCCTTCTTTTTTAAAAAATGGGCTAAATGGAGTCTACAGATTGAATTATTTGAGGCATATCCAATAAGCTCATCAAAATCAATATTTACTGCCACCCTCCTCAATTTATCAACCATTACAGACATCCTTTTAATCCTTATCTCCTGAATCCTCTTCAGGCTTTTCAAAAAATACTCATCTGTATAATCAATAAAATATCCAAGTAAATGTATCTCTCCGGTATCTACAGTCGTACTGATCTCAATTCCGGGTATAACCTCAACACAACTTTTCTCCCCTTCTTCAATTGAGGCTGCAATACCATCTACTGAATCATGGTCTGTAATAGATATTATTTTAAGATTATTTTTTACTGCGTGACGAATAATTGTAGCTGGCAGGAATGAGCCGTCAGAATAAGCCGTATGAATATGAAGGTCAGCATACATAGTGAACAGTGTTAGTGCCAGTGTCAGTAAATAGTAGTTTATTGCTGACACCGTTCACTGACACTGACACTTAATTCTGGAGCGGGCGACGGGACTCGAACCCGCGACATTCAGCTTGGGAAGCTGACACTCTACCAACTGAGCTACGCCCGCATTATAATTTTATGATATACTATCACACAACAACCTTTTATACAATCTCCAATGAAACCAAAAGTCCAACACAAGAAATATAAAGTTAAAAATCCGATACAGGATGCAATTGAATATGGGATTGATGTTACTTTATTATACGAATCACTATCATTAACCCCCACAGAAAGGCTGGAAAATAATTTAAACCTTCTGAAAGCTGCAGAGGAATTAAGGAAAGCAGGTGAAAGAAAACATGCTAAACCTTAAAGAGATTTTGGCGACGCTAAAAAATCATAATATTTTTTTTGTGCTAATTGGCGGTCAGGCAGCAACTGCTCAAGGTTCAGTATACCTGACTCGGGATGTTGATATTTGCCATGCCAGAGATAAGGAAAATTTAGAAAAAATTGTAAAAGCCCTTTCTCCTTTTCATCCATATTTAAGAGGCGCACCAAAAGACCTGCCTTTTATATTTGATTTAAAAACAATACAAGCAGGATTAAACTTTACATTCTCAACAGATATTGGAGATATTGATTTAATTGGAGAAATTCAGGGAGTTGGTTATTATAATGATGCGATTAAATATTCCGAAACAATGAAGATTTATGGAATGCAATGTCATGTTCTAACAATAGAAGGATTGATTAAGTCCAAGAAGGCAGCAGGCCGCCCCAAAGATAAACCTGTAATCAAAGAATTGGAAGCACTTTTGGAAATTCGCAAACAAAAAGGAAAAAAGAAAAACAGATGAAACAGATAATAATTTTAATACTGTTGTCGTTAATTATATATGTGATTAAGAAATTGTTCAGGCAGCCTCCGTCTGTAAAAAAGACAACTTCAGAAGGACAAACAGGTGAAAATATGGTAAAGGACCCTGTTTGTAATCTCTACATACCCGAATCTGCGGCAATTAAGAAGGTTATAGAGGGGAAGACATTCTACTTCTGTAGTAACAAATGTGCTGAAGAATTTAAGAACCTATCAGGATAAACTCCTTAAATGCCTCATAAGTCCGTCTATGTAAAAATTTATCTCTCTTAATGCCACCCTGTAGTTAAAAATTGTGCCTCCGTAAGGGTCTGCAATATCGGTCTCCATCCCTTTTTGATTTCCAAAGTTGCTCAATAAAAAAACCTTATCCTTTACTTCAGGATACTCACCCAGTATCTTATCCTTATGGACTGCTTCCATAACAATTATCATATCGGCATCTTTTATCATCTCCCCTGAAAGATGCCTTGACCTGTGTTTTGATATATCAACCCCAAGTCCTCCTATTATTTTCAATGCCTCCTCCCTTGCCCTTCCGCCCTTCATATCCATGAGCCCTGCCGAAGAGACCGATATATCTGTCATACCACTGTTTTTGAGCTTTTCTTTCAGAATAGTTTCAGCCATCGGGCTTCTGCATATATTTGCAGTGCAGACAAAAAGGATTTTTTTAATGCTCATAAGAAAATACCCTTTTCTACCGCAGAGACGCAGAGATCACAAAGAGAAAATTATATCTTTTTATTTTTTTAAAGATTTATTTCTGTCTTTCTCTATGTTCTCTGTGACCTCTGTGGCTAATTTTATTTCCCCTTTATAAAACTCATAAACTCCATCCGCGTCCTTGAATCCCTTTTAAAAACACCCAGCATTGAACTCGTTATCGTTAAGGCATTCTGCTTCTCTACGCCACGCATACACATACATAGGTGAAGTGCCTCTATAACAACCGCAACCCCTTTTGGTTTCAGGGCATCCGTAAGGCATTCTGCAATTTGATTTGTCAATCTCTCCTGAACCTGCAATCTCCTGCTGAAGACCTCTACTATGCGAGGCATCTTACTCAAGCCGACTATTTTCCCATCAGGAATATAGGCAATATGGCACTTTCCATAAAAAGGGAGCATGTGATGTTCACACATACTAAAGATATCAATATCCTTTAATATCACCATCTCATCACATTTTTCCTCAAACACAGCCCTCTCTATTATCTTCTTTACATCTTTTCCATATCCCTCTGTCAGAAATCTCAGTGACTTCTCAACCCTCTCAGGAGTCCTTTTTAGTCCCTCCCTCTCAGGGTCTTCCCCCAGTTTTATTAAAAGCTCCTTAATAATATCTTTCATCATTTTCCAATTAGCACCACTTCCTCTGAATGATTATTACTTAAAACATACTTATAACTTTTCCGTTTTAGCTCTTTCACATCCGATTTGTATTTTTTTAATAAACTTTTTAGTTCTTCAATTGATGGAATACCATCAGACCTGTAAGAAATTACTAAGATACTATCTCTAAATTTCTCGAACAGTCTATCAAAAGCTGAATAAATCCGCTTTTTGTCAATCCATGGAGAGCCATTTCCTTTTAATCGCTTATGTTTCGTTCTATAATCAATCATTTCTCCCCATTTAGAATAATCAATCAATCCTTCAAGAAAATGATAAAAGCCAAAATAATCAACTCCTACTCCATTTTTAGAGATATAGGGTGTATCAATATAAACAAGGTCAAATTTTCCTTCAATGTCAAAAACATCTAAATTCAGAGCCTTATTTTTTTGACCATTGGAGAAAATCGACTGATTAGCCTCGTCAACAAATTTCCTAAAATGAACCTCAAAAGGCGTATCCCATGTAGCCTTGTTTCCAAAACTCCTTTTTACTTTGGAAAACCGCAGATAAAGATTTTTCCTATGAAAAAGGTTAAAGGGTCTCTTGATAATACAAGCTTGAAAAAGTGCAAAATAGGCAATAGATTTTTTATAAATATCATCAAGCAAGCTGATATTTGTAACGACCATATCAATCCATTGGTTTTCCTCATCGGAAAAGTAAATATTTTTGAAGGTATCACAAACAAAATTTGGGTATTTAATTTTACTATGTTTTGTAAGGAGAAAATCAACTTCTTTGTCTGTAAGTTTAACCTTGTCATTTTCTATGAGTGCTGAAGCAATAAGCCAATTGAACTTCAATATATCATTGCATATAACCTTCTTCCCTTTCTCCTTTAGCATATAACCAACACATCCAGTGCCGCCAAAGGCATCGAGAGTTGTATTAAATTGAAGGTCTTTAATAGCATCCCAAATCCAATCAACTATCTTCAACTTGCTACCCTGAAAGCGTGTTGAGGGGAATACTGGATCCTCCGCTATTAAGACCATCTGTTTTTGTTTAATTGCCATAATAAACCTATTATTTTGTAGAGTCTTTTTTTAATTTTTTATACTCTTTATACTCTCTCAAATTCTTATATGGTGCACCTTTTAGGTCAACTGCCATTGCCATGTCTTTTGTGAGATAATACATCCAGTAGTCATCAAAAACATCTACACCAAGTTCAGTAAATGGTCCTCTTCCATGAATTAATTCATCAATCTTTATAACAGAGCCTATGTTCTTTGTATTGCCGCTCCCGGGTCTGTCAAGGGCAATTCGATATTTCTCCTGAACAAAGAAAGTGAAATTCTTAATTGGTTGCACTAATAACATCGTATACTAATTCTTAATGCTCAGAAATCTAATAACATCGTATACTTAAATTAAGTTTTTCTCTTTTTATAGATAACCAAAGGATTAATAATATGACCATCAATTGGAAA
>JACQBS010000014.1 GCA_016194325.1 Nitrospinota bacterium
GCGTTTTTCATATTCATTTTGATTCTTCATCGCCTTTACCTCCTCCAAAAAGTTTTTGGAAGAAGTTTAGACGATGTAAATTAGTTTACGATGTTATTAGATTTTTTAAGTATACGATGTTATTAGATAAACCCCCTAACCACTAATCCCTGCCTTTTTATGATTCCATTAAAAGATGATAACCCCACGAGAATTTTTCCCATTGTTACCATAGGGATAATTGCTGCAAATATACTTGTATTTATATATCAGCTCTCCCTTGGGGCTGGATATGAAAAGTTTATATTCACCTATGGCGCCCTCCCTTATGAGATAACCCACGGCATTGATATTGGTCCACAGATTCAGATGCCTGTATTTTTTACAGTCTATACATCAATGTTTATGCACGGCGGTTTAATGCACATAATAGGGAATATGCTCTATCTCTGGATATTTGGAAATAATATAGAGGACTCAATGGGGCATATCAGGTTTATATTTTTTTATCTTATTTGCGGGACGGTGGCATCATTAACACATATATTCCTTGCACCAAATTCAAAGATACCGATGATAGGTGCCAGTGGTGCAGTTTCAGGTATTCTTGGGGCTTATCTGTTATTATTTCCCCGTGCAAGGGTTTTAACTCTTGTAACATTTGGTTTTTTTATAAAGATGGTAAAAATCCCTGCAATAGTTGTTCTGGGATTCTGGATAGTTCTACAGTTTTTAAATAGCGCAGTTGCCTCTGGCTCGGAGGGTGGAGGGGTGGCATGGTTTGCCCATATAGGGGGCTTCTTCGCAGGGCTATTTTTGATAAAGTTTTTTAAGGTATAGGAGATTATAAAATCATTAGAACACGAATTACACGAATAAACGAATGCCACAAATAAAAAACAAGATACTATTAAATAATTCGTGTAATTTGTCCATTCGTGAAATTTGTGTTCTGTCATTGTCAGAAATGATTACAAAATTGCATCTTGCACCCATCATCTGTATAATTATATTATTGTTTGCTGATACCTCCCATTCTCTCACATTGGATGAGGTGATAAATAGAGTGCAGGAGAGGTATGAAAAGACGAGGAATTTTCAGGCTGATTTTACCCAGACATCTATCTTAAAAACGGTAAAGCAGAAACAGATTAGTAAAGGGAAGGTATTTATAAGAAAGCCCGGTATGATGAGGTGGGAATACAAAGAGCCTGAGGCACAGTTTATCATCTCTGATAGTAAAACCATCTGGTTTTATGTGCCGTCTGATAAACAGGTCATGATAAGCAATGTCGCAAGTGATTCAGATTCCCATTCACCAAATACTTTTTTGGCGGGGAGTGGTAAATTAAGGGATACATTTAATATTGAATTTGAGAATGAAGGGGAAATGTCACAGTCTCAATATCTGCTGAGATTAATTCCAAAGAAATCTCAGCCAAATATGACAAAACTGGTAATCGGCGTAAACAGTGAAAATTTTAGAATAGAAATGAGTAGTATCTATGATATATATGGAAATCAAACTATTGTAAGTTTCTCAAATATAGAAATAAATAAAGAATTATCTGAAGGCATCTTTCATTTTGAAGTGCCTCAAGGCGTCAGAGTTGTAACACAACAGTAAGGAGGATTAAGTGGAGACAATTATTTCGGCTGTTATTTTGTTAGGTGTTTTGATTTTTGTTCATGAATTGGGGCATTTCCTCATTGCAAAGAGGAGCGGGGTCGGAGTTGAAAAATTTTCACTTGGATTTGGTCCTAAGATTATTGGTAAAAAAATTGGCGAGACCGAATACCTTATCTCAGCAGTCCCTCTCGGCGGATATGTAAAAATGGTAGGTGAAGACCCCGAGGAGCAGGTAACCGATTTAGAAAAGTCATTTACAAATAAACCTGTAGGGGCAAGGCTTGCGATAGTCTCGGCAGGGCCAATCTTTAATCTCCTTTTTTCAGTAGCAATACTTGCCATTGTATTTATGGTAGGCATTAAAGTCCCTTCAGATTCGTCAGCAGTGGGGAATGTGAGAATTGGTCATCCTGCAGAGGTGGCGGGCTTAAAAAGCGGGGATACAATTATTGAGATAGAAGGAAAGAGTGTTGATAAATGGCATCAGATGGCTGAGATTATCCACAAAAGCCCAAATAAAGAACTCTCCTTCAAAGTAAAAAGGGGGAGTGGAGAAACAATTGACCTGAAAATAACACCAAAGGCTGAAACTGTAAAGGATGTCTTCGGAAAAGACCAGCAGGTTGGTCTCATAGGAATTGAGCCGTCACTTGTTACAGAGAGATATAATCCTATAATCGCCACACTTAAGGGATTTGAAAGGACATGGGATATTACATATCTCACCTTCTGGGCAATGTATAAGATGATTACGGGCGACATCTCTGCAAAAAATATCGGGGGGCCTCTGCTCATTTTTCAGAAGGCAGGAGAATTTGCAAGTGAGGGATTTTTACCTTATGCCACCTTTGCAGCCTTAATAAGCATCAATCTCGGAATTCTTAACCTGCTTCCAATCCCTGTTCTTGATGGCGGACATATTTTGTTTTTCCTGATAGAGATAATCTTCAGAAAACCTGTCAGTGTAAGGT
The DNA here is from genome assembly GCA_016194325.1 of Nitrospinota bacterium. Classification (GTDB taxonomy): domain Bacteria; phylum Nitrospinota; class Nitrospinia; order UBA9942; family UBA9942; genus UBA9942. Next base: position 2,581 of record JACQBS010000014.1, read on the forward strand.
CAAGAGAGGTGGCACAGCAGGTAGGTATATTCATATTGGTCTCATTGATGCTATTTGCATTTTATAATGACATAATGAGATTCCTTGAGCATTAATATAGGAAAAATGGACATTCCAGAATTTATTCCACATAGTGGTATAATTGAGCCATGATTAGAAATAAGGAAGATATTTTATTGTCAATCAAAAAGCACCAAAATAAGATCGAATCCTTTGGAGTAAAAAGACTTGGACTGTTTGGGTCGTATGTCCGCAATGAGCACAATTTGCAGAGTGATATTGATATTTTAGTGGAATTCTTTCAAGATCGAAAAACATTTGATAATTTTATACACCTTTCCTTTCTATTAGAGGATATTCTCAAACATCACATTGAATTAGTTACTACCGAGTCATTGAGCCCTTATATCAAGCCTCATATTCTAAAAGAGGTTGAATATGTCATTCCAGGGAATTGAATATTTATCCCACATTATAGATGAGATCAATTATCTGAAGACTCATACTGAAGGATTGACTCGTGATAACTTTATAAATGATGAAACTCTTCAAAGGGCATTTGTACGCAGCATTGAAATAATTGGTGAAGCCACAAAAAAGCTCCCCGATGAATTAAAACAAAATTATCCAAATATTGAATGGAAGGCTATCGCAGGTATGCGTGATAGACTAATTCATGACTACTTTGGCATAGATTATGATATTGTATGGGATGCAGTCATAAATAAAATTCCTCAACTCCATAAAGAAATCCTACAAATTATTGATAAAGAAAAATAACATCTAATAATATTAATTTTTAAATTCTGTATGGATGATGAAGATATCCTTCGCAATCTTGAATCCCTCGCAAAGAGATTATCTGTAGATGTCAAATACAGAAACCTGAATGATGAGGAGTTCAGGATTGAGAGTGGAGCTTGTAATCTAAAAGGCAAGGCAATAATAATCGTTGATAGGAGACTGTCTGTAAAAGAAAAGTGCAGGGTATTAAGCAGACAGTTAAAAAAATATAATACAGACGATATATTTATCCCGCCTATTATAAGGGAAATGATGGGGTTGAAGGATACCCGCTCTATCCCATCTTAATAAATCCCGTTAGAAATTCTCAACCCACGAGCGGAGCAAGGAGCGGCATGGCATTATTTCTAACGGGATAAAATCACAGGGTAAGGAGGAATGACTATGAGAACAGTCAGATTATTTTCTTTTATTTTCATCCTTCTAATCATCTTTTATTGATTCCGTCATTTGAGGGGAATAGTGCAAAGACTGCTGTTATAAAGTAGAGCCCTATTTTACAAGGTCTCTTGCGGCGATGATGCCGACCAGCTTGCCATCCTCTTTTACAATAAGGTGATGGACATTGTGCTGTCCCATTATTTTTTTTGCATCAAATATAGATTCATCTGATTTTATTTCAATAATAGGGCCGCTCATCAGTTCCTTCGCCAGAATATTTGACGGGTTGAGCCCTTTGGCTACAATCTTGCGGACTATATCCCCTTCTGTAATTACACCAACCACATCCGTTTTGCCGTCAACAATCAGGATACAGTCTGTTTTATTACTGCTCATCTCCTCAGCAACATTTATTATTGAAACATTGCTGTCTGCGGTAAAAATATTCGTTGACATCATTTTTTTAACTGACAATAGTGTTTTAAATTGGTCCATTTAAATCCTCCTAATAATATTAATTGCTATACCCTTTGAAGAATAGCACATTTTAGATACTCTGTCTCTCTCATTGATAATAAAACCGGGTGGTCCAATGCCTGCCCCCTGAACTCCATGAGCCTGAAACTTCTTTCCAAATCGGATGCCGACTGGACGAGCATATCCTTAAATGTCTCCCTGTCAATGTGATAGGAACATGAGCAGGTAATTAATATCCCCCCTTCTTTCAATAATTTCATTGCCTGAAGGTTTATCTCTTTATATCCTTTCAATGCCTCTCTTACTTTACCTGCACTCTTTACGAATGCAGGGGGGTCAAGGATGATTGCATCAAATTCCTCTCTATCAGAGACAAGACTCCTCAACTCATCAAAGACATCAACTTTTTTAAACCTGCAGATTTTGGAAAATCCGTTTATTTCAGCATTTTTTTCGCTTAAACCTATAGCATCATCTGACGAATCAAGACCAATTACCTCTGCAGCACCAGATGCGGCGGCATAAACAGACCATCCACCTGAATAACAAAAGGAGTCAAGAACCCTGCCCTCCTTTTTTACATATTTGCCAATTGACTGCCTGTTCTCCCTCTGGTCAAAAAAAAATCCTGTCTTCTGCCCCTTTAAAATATCTACTCCGAATTTAAGCCCATTCTCAGTGATAGTAACATTCCCTTTTATACTCCCCCTTAAAATACCATTCCTCTCCTCCAGCCCTTCTAACCTCCTCACTGCCGCTTCATTTCTCTCAACAATCCCATATGGCCTGAAAATGTCTTCCAGTACAGCCAATATCATATCCAATCTCACATCCATGCCGAGGCTTAATGTCTGCACTGAAAGATAATCTTCGTATTTATCAATTATAAGCCCCGGAAGGAAATCACTCTCTCCAAAGACCAGTCTGTATGAATCCAAATCAGGATATACCCTCTTCCTGTATCTCCACGCCTCAGTTATTTTCCTGTAGAAAAACTCTCTATTAATCTCCTCCTTTTCATAGCTGAGAATCCTGACGGATATAAGAGAAGAAGGGTTTATATATCCCCTTCCAAGAAATTCATTTCTATAAGAATATATATCTACAATCTCCCCTGCCTTATACCCCTTCAAAGAGCCGGCAATCTCATTGGAGAAAACCCAGAGATGACCGCTTTTTATCCTCTTCTCCCTACCTTTTATTATTTTTATAACAGATGACATGATAAGTCAGAGTTTACTAATCGTGAGAGAGTAACTTGATATGAATAAATTTATCTTCAATGGTCAAAAATGCATCTACAATATCAGGGTCAAAATGTTTACCTGAATTATTAACAATAGTATCTCTTGTATCCTCATGGCTCCACGCATACTTATAGATCCTCTTTGATGTCAGTGCATCATAAACATCGGCAAGAGCCATTATGCGGGCGGATAATGGTATCTTATCCCCCTTCAATCCGTATGGATAACCAGAGCCATTAAACTTTTCATGATGACAATATGCAATCTCTTTACCCATTGTAAGAAACGATGTCTTTTGACCGCCCAATCTATTTTCTGCAGCAGAAATAGCATCTCCACCAATGATGGTATGCCTTTTCATAATCTCAAATTCTTCAGGTGTTAATTTTCCAGGTTTTAAAAGTATATGGTCAGGTATTCCAACCTTTCCAATATCATGGAGTGGGCTTGATTTATATATCATATCTATAACCCTCTTATCAATTAAACCTTTGTATTTTTCCCTCACCCCAAGTTCCTCTGCAATCAATTTACAGTAGTTCCTTATCCTCTCTAAGTGTGCCCCAGTCTCAGGGTCTCTATGCTCTGCCAGTTTTGCAAGCCCGATGATTGTTGCATCCTGTGTATCCTCAATCTCCTTTGTCCTTTCTACAACCTTTAGCTCTAAAGTCCTGTTATACTCCCTGAGTGTCTCTTCCAACTGCTTTCTCACAGAGATATCCACTGTCATCCCCATGTAACCAATAACATTGCCATCCTTCCTTATGGCTGTAATAGAAAGTATGACAGGTATCTCCTTTTTATCCTTTGTAAGATTAATTACCTCGCCGCTAAAATATCCTTTATCAGGGTTTAAAATATCGTTCCACATTTTTTTATAAAATTCATCGGTTGATTTATCAGATTTTATAATCCTCGCATTCTTATTAAGAACCTCTTCTCTTGTATATCCATAAATGTTAATGAATGCCTGATTTATATCAACTATATTACCCTTTGTATCTGTTATCATGATTGCATCACTGGAGTTTTTATAACTCTGGAAATAGAGCTCCGCTTGATTATAAAGCCTCTCCCTCTCCTCTACCAGGCTCTTTACCCTTATACTTGCATTGATACGGGCTAAAAGCTCTTCAGGCTCAAATGGTTTTCCTATATAATCATTTGCACCAAGAGACAAAACCTTTTTTACAATATCCTTGTCGTTGACTGCCGTTACCATGATAATCGGTATCGTCTCATATTCTTTCTTACTCCTCACCTCTTTGCAGGTCTGGTATCCATCCATCACAGGCATATCTATATCAAGGAGGATAAGGTCAGGCTGAGAATTTTTAAGGAAGTCCAATGCCTCCCTGCCATTGGCAACTGATGATGCTGTATATTCTTCAAGTTTTACTATGTTTTCTAAAAGTGTTCTGACAATTGCATTATCATCCACTATTAGTATATGCCTCTTTTTATCCTCACCTCTCCTTGAGCTTATATCCTTTATATCTACTCTCATAATCAGATATAATATCTTCATTAAATATCTCTTGCAAGCATATTTGGAAGCTATTAAAATAAGGGCGGATAAAATAAGGAGGAAACATGTTTGGAATGGGCATTACGGAGTTGATAATAATATTATTTGTACTCATTCTTATATTCGGAATCGGAAAACTGCCTGAGATCGGCGGGGGTATAGGAAAGGCAATAAAAAATTTCAAAAAATCACTTAAAGGTGAAGACGAGATAGATGTAACACCGAAGAAGAAGCAGTGAACAGTGTCAGTGTCAGTGCCATTTTTTTGCTGACACTAATCACTAACACTAATCACTTATTATGGTTAGAGTAGAGGATATTACAGAATCAATACTTTCATACAACCCGGATGCCAATGTAGACATAATCTGGAAGGCATATGTCTATTCTGCCAAGGTTCACAGAGGGCAGGTCAGGCTGTCAGGGGAACCCTATCTTTCCCACCCATTAGAGGTAGCACATATCCTGACAAAACTGAAGATGGATGAATCGTGTGTAGCGGCAGGACTGCTCCACGACACTATTGAAGACACCATTTCCACGTCCGAAGAGATAAGAGAACATTTTGGCGAAGAAATTTTTTCTCTGGTGGATGGCGTTACAAAGATTAGTAAAATTGAGTTTGCCAGCAGTGAAGAACAGCAGGCTGAAAACTACAGAAAGATGATACTTGCAATGGCAAAGGATATAAGGGTCATCCTTATAAAACTCGCTGACAGGCTGCACAACATGAGGACTCTTGAATATATGTCCGGCGACAAGCGGGAGAAAATCAGCCGTGAAACACTTGATATATTCGCACCCCTTGCCAACAGGCTCGGAATAGGCTGGATGAAATTAGAGTTAGAAGACCCTGCCTTTAAATATCTCTATCCTGATAAATATAAAGAGATTATGGATAGAGTGGCAGAAAAATACGAGGAGAGGGTAAAGTTTATAGAAGAGATAGCTATTGTCATCAATAAGGAACTGGATAAGGCTGATGTAAAAGGAAAGGTAATGGGAAGGCCCAAGCACTACTACAGTATATACAAGAAGATGATTGACCAGAGTATAAGTTTTGACCAGGTATTTGACATAACAGGACTGAGGATTATCACAGATACAGTCAAGGACTGTTATTCAATCCTCGGCATAATTCATTCAATCTGGAAACCTATCCACGGCAAGATTAAGGACTACATTGCCATGCCAAAGGCTAATATGTATCAATCGCTTCATACGACAGTAATAGTGCCTCCATCCAATAGGGTTGAATTCCAGATAAGGACAGAGGAGATGCACAGGATTGCAGAGAATGGTATTGCCGCCCACTGGAGGTATAAAGAGGTCAGCAAAAAAGATGAAAAGGCTGCAAAGGTTGATGAAAGATTTGCATGGCTAAAACATATCCTTGAATGGCAAAAGGATATGAAAGACCCGAAGGAATTTTTAGAGACAATGAAGATAGACCTCTTCCCTGATGAGGTATATGTATTCACTCCGAAGGGGAAGGTAATTTCGTTTCCAAAGGGTGCCACACCTATTGACTTCGCCTATTACATACATACGGATGTAGGGGATAAATGTGTAGGGGCAAAGGTCAATAGAAAGATTGTCCCCCTTAAATACAATTTAAGTAATGGAGATATTATTGAGATACTAACCTCCCCTGCCCATAAACCAAGCAGGGATTGGCTCAAGATTGTCAAAACTTCCCGTGCAAGGACAAAGATACGAAACTATCTGAAGATAGAGGAGAAGGCAAGAAGCATAACACTTGGGAGGGAGATAACTGAAAAAGAGATACAGAAGTATAATCTGAGTCCGTCTGAAGTGCTGAAGCCTGAAGCCCTGTCAGAGGCCATAAAAACAACTGGGTTTTCCAATGAGGAGAACCTATTTGCCGCTATAGGGTATGGCAGGTATCATGTCCATCAGCTCATGATGAAGCTGATACCGCCTGAGAAAATCGAAGAAAGGAAGAAGAGAGAGGAATCAAGGTTTAAAAAGATTATCAGCCGTGTTACAAAAAAACCTGAGATAGGGAGTGTCAAGATAAAGGGAGTAGAGGATTTTCTGACAAGGTTTGCCATGTGCTGTAATCCTGTGCCCGGGGATAAGATTATCGGCTTTATATCAAGGGGAAGGGGAGTTACCATCCATACAGCAGATTGTCCCAATATTGCAGAGCTTCAGTATGATAAAGACAGGCTTGTCACCGTAGAATGGGATTTGAAGGAAAAGACACTCCACAAGGTAAGAATCAATATCCACACACTTGATAAGCCCGGCATACTCGCAGATATAAGCGCTTCCATTGCATCCCAGGGGGTCAATATCAGTCAGGCAGATATTGAGACCACTGAAAACAAGGAGGCATTCCTCAATTTCTCTATTGAAATATCAGACCTTGACCAGCTCCAGAAGGTCATAAACTCTATAAAAAAGCTAAAAGGGGTCTTGAAAGTTGAGAGGGTTAAGGAATACAAGAAATTGAAAAGGGCGGCAAGCGGAAAATAAAATGAATGATATAAAATCTGTCCAAAATGCTGCTATTAATGTGTCCCGCCGCTTAAATGTAAACCAATTACACCTACTATGACCAGACAGAGTGAAAATACCTTTAATACACTTACAGATTCTCTAAACCACAGGATTCCTATTGTAGCTATAAGGGCAGTTCCCACAGCAGACCACACTGCATAGGCAATGCTAACATCAATACTTTTAAGGGCAAGATTCAGTGAGCCGAGACTGAATCCATAAAAGATAAATATCAATAGGGAAGGGAATATTTTTGAGAATCCCTCTGATAATTTCATACAGGTAGTTCCTGATACTTCTAATACTATTGCTAAAATCAGATAAATATAGCTCATCTAATACCTCCTATTGTTACATATACCATACGACTGACACCTTTATCTCATTGTGGTGGCGATATTGGGCAAGATAATTGTTTATTCCATATCCGGGAAAGGCTATGAAATCTGCTTTAAGCCCCATATTATCGGCAAGGTCAATCTCCACAGAACTCTTAAAGATTCCATCATTTGTCTCTCCTTCCCAAAAGATAGTAGCAGCAGTATCTATGTTACCCCAGCTTGAGCGGTATATCCGCTGTGCAGAAAGGGAATACCATGTTGAGCGTATTGGCTGATTGAGTGTTATTAAGGGGTTGAGAACCCTTGAAATACCGGATTGAAGGGATAGAGAATATTCACCAAGGGAATAGTTTATTCCCAATGCACCTTCTATCTCTTCCCCCTCTACAAAATCAGGTGGAGAGGTAGTATATATGTTTTTCATATCCCCTTTTGTGTAGTGCCGTTTTAGTGCATAGGCAGTCTCCCCGAAGATTAGTGCATCGCCTGCCACAATTGAAAACCCGAGACCTACTACAGTTTCTTTCTTCATAACAGGGGAGAGGGTCTGGAGGATTTTTGAGCTTACACCATCGGCATAATAATCTATCTTTCTGCTAAGAACTACACGGGGTGTATATCCATGATATCCCACCAGGGAAATATCAAATAGCTCTTTTACAAAACGGAGACGGATACCAGTAGATGACTGGTTCTCCCATGATGGGAGTGAAGGATTCTGATATGCTGATTGGACAGGGACAATAGCTCCTTCTATAGCGACAGCAGAAGGTGGAATCCAGATTGGCGGAAACCACCGCTCCCCTGAGAGTGGCAATCGTGGGACAGTTGCCAGCGGTGTTATGATTGCATCACAATCCCAGTTATTTCCCATAGCCCATCGCAGACGAATTGAGGGGGTGTGGAGTTTTCTGTCAGCCCTATCCTGCACCCAGAACTCCCGAATGTCCTCCTGGTTTAACAGGTCAAGGGGACTCTTCTCATCAAACCGCCCCCACTGAATCGTCTGAAAACCAATCCGCACATTAAAATCATTCAAGGGGATAAAGAGATACATATCCCTTGGGTTTATCTCCAATCGCTTACGAGAGAAACTTTCATCAAGTGGAACGAAACCTCCAACCTCCACACTATCAGAAGGGATACGTCCGTTCATAAAAAGATGGACACCAAGGGAGCCGTGTTTGAATCGCATAGACCCATCGGCAGTGCCATTAAGCCCCTCATCAGTGGTTGACTCCAGTGGAAAGACCTTCCATAGGGAGAGCTTCATGTCCCGGTCATCGGCTGGCAGCTCACTCCCCCAGCTTGAAGAAGAAAGGACAAGCAATATAGATATAACAACAGCATGATACTTCATACAGTTTTATCCTTTAAGCTCCCGTCCTCTAAGTAATAAACCCTGCCAGCCCTTGAGATTATCTTTGGGTCGTGGGTGGAGAAGATAAATGTGACCCCCTGCCTTTCGTTAACCCTTTTCATCAGGTCAATAAGGTCAATACCTGTTCTGGTATCAAGATTAGCAGTCGGCTCATCAGCAAGGATAAATGCAGGGTTACCAACCATTGCACGGGCAACGGCTACCCTTTGCTGTTGTCCACCACTCATCTGATTGGGACGGCGAGATTCAAGTCCTTCAAGTCCAACGCTCTTCAATGCCTCCCTCACCATTACCTCACGCTCCCCTTCTTTAAGTTTTTTTAGAAGCAAAGAGTATTCCACATTCTCAAAGGCAGAGAGAACCGGTATCAAACTAAAGGACTGAAAGATAAACCCTACATCAAACCTGCGGTAGATGGCACGGTTCTTCTCACTCATAACAGTCAGGTCTTTTAAGTTCACAAGAATCTGTCCTGTATCAGGGGTATCAATCCCGCCCAGGAGGTGAAGGAGGGTTGATTTGCCAGAGCCTGATGGTCCGGCGATGGCAATAAATTCACCCTGTTTAACTTCAAGTGATACATTACGGAGGGCAGGAATTCTCTCATTGTTAAGATTATAGCTTTTAGATAGCCCTTTAACCATAATAATCGGTTTTTCAGACATAGCGGATAGCCTCCACAGGCTGAAGACGGACTGCCTTGATAGCAGGATAGATGGATGAAAGGATGCCTGCGATAAAGACTATCCCGGCAGATTGAAGGAGATGTTTTACTGAAACATGGGTATAGATTACTGTCCCTGAATAGAAGTTGGCAAAGGCATGGGAATACTCTGATAGATTTATACCGTGCCAGCCATAGAAACGGTCAAGCCCAAAACCCATGATAATCCCCGCAATGGTTCCAAGCAGGGTCAGCATTGCTGCCTCGAGGAGTATCATGAGCAGGATTTCATGGGGCATTGTTCCCATTGCACGAAGAATCCCAAATTCCTTAAAACGTTCAAATACGGTCATCAGCATCGCATTCATAATGCCTATAGAAACAATAATGGTAACTACCAGAAGGATAATATAAAGGATGATGTTGTCTAATTCAATCCATTGCACCACCATAGGGGAGAGGTCTATCCATGTCTGTATCTCATATTCTGCGGATGGAAAGACTCTGCTCATGGCAAATCGTGTATCTTCTAATTGTGAAGAACTTTTAAGCCTTATGGTGAGTTCATGAACTTCATCGGGCATTGAAAGTAATTCCTGAACAGTCTTAAGATGTAAAAAGATCTGCCCCCGATCTATCTCAGGCACACCACTCCGAAAGAGTCCTGCTACTTCATAAGAGCCTGATGCAAGAGAGCCATTGAACCCCTGAGTTAAGATGACAATCCTCTCCCCAATACTGACATTAAGGAATCGGGCGAAGTCTTCACCAATGACTACCTCACCTTTAGGCTCTGGAGAGAGAAATCTCCCTTTGCTGATAAACTCAAGGAGTCGGGTAACCTTAATCTCTGTATCAGGGAGGACGCCTGATAGGAGGACACCTGATGATTGTGTGGGAGTTGCCACAAGTGCATGGCTTCTTATTCGGGGAGATACACTATAAACTTCAGGAAAGCCCTGAAGTCTCTCTACCTTCTCCCTCCATTGCGGAATGGTCAGGGAAGGGTCTTCACTCCTTAAATAGCCTGAAGTGTGAATTTGTAGATGCCCCACACTTATACTGATGAAGTTCTCCACCATCCTCTCATGTGCACCATCTCCAAAACCCCAGAGGAATATCAGAACAGTAAGTCCGAAGGAGATCGCTGATAGGGTTATCAAAGAGCGACGCGTGTTTCTCCAGATATTCCTCCATGCAAGTCTAATCAGCATATTCATCTCCTTATTTTTCAATTCCAGTCAAGGAAAAGAGGTCATCCGGTATCTCTACTCTAAATTTTATCTTATCTATCTGCAAAATCGTCTTCCCCTCCTTACCGGTATACTTCATAATCCAGAGGGTAGGGAGGGTTTTACCATCCATCTCCTTTATCTCATAGAAGGTAAGGGTGCGGATGAGGTTTCCCTTACCATCAAAAAAATCCTGTCGAACAGGCAAATGGTCGGTTTTAGATATTAAGTAGATAATCCTATCCCACACCACCCCTGCCCCATGTTTTGGTGTGAGTATGATTCGATATGCCTCCCCACTATCAGTATTATCAATCCCCTCTATGGTATGAGTGTAATCATTTATCAAACTACTCTCATGAACAAAGTCGTCATTGGTAAAATCGCTCCCCATCCACGATTGGAATATCATTGAAGGGTGGACACGGATTGATCTATTAAGATTGGGAAAATAGTTCCAGAGTGCATCACCGACCTTTAAGGAGATAATCCCTTCCTCTTTAGGAGGGGAGTGAATGATAACCCTTGCCTTTATCCCCTCTTTATACCAGCACTCCAGTTTAAGTGTCCGCTTCCACCGCCTTGATTCTATAATCATGGTTATTTCACTGTGGGCTGTGGCAGAGCGGATTCTATCCTCAGATTCCTTGATTAATGCAGTAGGGTCTACTCCCCATGCCTTTGTAACAGAGCAACCCAGAATTAATAATAGAAGGAAAATATGTCTCTTCATTTTTCAGCTACAACTATATAAAGGGCTCCGCCGAGATAGTCTTCACGAAGCCTGATGGGGAGCAAACGAGATATAACCTCATCTACATTGCATGTAAGGTTCCAGCCTGTCATTGCCACTATGATTGGTAAAATGATTGGATTTATAAAGGACAGACGACCTGAAAAGGGTTTAACATCCATTATTACCAATCTCCCACCTGGCTTAATTTTATCCCATAACTCGCCAATAGCCAACTCAAAATTAGATATAACACTCAAACCAAGGCTACAAAAAATCCCATCAAAGGTTTCGGCTAAAAAGGGGAGATGGGATATATCCGCTCTAATTAATTTGTTATTATAGATAGAATTTTTATTATGACGTCGGAATGATTTTAGCATAAGTTCACTTTGATCAAGAAAAAACCATGTAGATGATCCTCCATTCTTTCCTGATGTGAGATAAGGGATATTGACACCTGGACCACAGCATACCTCCATGTATCTGCCTCTTTGTTCTCTGAAAAACCGTGCAGCCCTTGTCCGAATAAAATGCTGATGCATCAAAAAGAAGAAAAAACATGCCAGACGATAGAGCAGAGGAAATCGCCCCCAAAAATCATATATCTCTTTCACAGAGAACATATTGTCATAGTAAAAAAATGGTAATAGTCAGTGCCTGCATGATTCCATAAGTGATGAGCCACCGCTTGTGTAATGAAGCAGCAATCCTCTGGCTATAGTTAAACCTGAGATCACGACACCATAGTGTAAGACGCACTGTCCAGATTATACCTATGACCAAAACAAGCCATGCTGAAGGGTGTGCAATCACTCCGCCAAAATAAAATGCTCCACCCCAAAGAGTTATACCCAATATTGCAAAGGGAGGTATTATTCTGGTGGTCTTCTGAACCCCTGCCCGACCTACCCATGTGTGCCTCCCTGCTGCTATATCATTTTTAATGTCACGGAGGTCCTTTGCCATAATCTCAGCCACACCCATAAAACATATTATCGCTGCAATAAAAATCCAGCCGGAGGATGAGGTAAAGAGAGTGCCGCGATAGTGAAGAAGCTCTACAGCATTACCCCCTTCCCGAAGCATAGTCATTACAAATCTCATATCAATTCCTTCCAGAAACAATAGCACAAGCAGGTAATATCCCATCCAAAATAGAATCCAGAATGGCTGTGTAACCCATGAACGACCATTGAGTTTTGCCGGGGGAAGGGAATACATTATTGTAAGAATGATGCCGATGAGAATGATAATAAAGACTGATAGCGATATTTGAGAGGCTATGATCAAGGCAGTTCCAAGCAATAGCACAGCCTGCATCCATGCAGTTCGAATGTCAATCACACCTGTAACAAGGGGACGATTCAATCTGTTCGGGTCTTCACTTAGACGATCTGCATCAATATCTCCAATGTCATTGAGTGTGCTTGAGCCGGCATCGGCAAAAAGAATTGCCACAATGAGTAGAAAAAAAAAGGGAGGAGGAAAGTCACGGAGAGACATGCATGCCATTCCCAGACTTGATAACAGGTCAAACCATATCAATGCAGGCAGCCTTATTAGTTTTATGTGTCCTATAATTTTTTCAACATTCATATAAAATCTATAACAATTCTCTTATGGCATTCCGATTTTTAAGAAAGCTGTTTACTGCCTTCAACTCGTCTCCATGATAAGAATCAACCCCAACCGGCAAAATAAGCCCTTTCACTGCCCTGCACACAAGGTCAGTATGTAAACCTAATTTTATAGGATACCGAAGGTTAATCCCTTGAATAGCACACAGCAATTCTAATGCTAATACCATCTCTAAATTATTGAGAGAACGTTTTAACTTGCGAATCGCCCCCCATCCCATAGAGACATGATCCTCCTTGCCCAGAGAGAGCGAGAAAGAGTCTGTAGAAGCTGGTCTGGCTAAAACCTTCATTTCGCCCAGTAGTGATACAGCAGTATATTGTATAATCATGTATCCAGTATTTGAATCAGGATGAGGGGTCAGAAACAATGGAAGATGTGAGGCATATCCGGAGAGGAGGTTATTTATTCGCCTTTCAGAAAGAGACCCCAGTTCTGCTGCAGCAATGGCAAGATAATCAAAGACAAAGGCTAATGGCTCGCCATGAAAATTACCAGTAGTATAAATCTCTCCACTTATCGGATCAATAGCAGGGTTATCAGTGCATGAATTAAGTTCAACTGTCAGAACCGATTGGGCGTAATCGAGTGTATCACGCACTGCTCCATGCACCTGAGGAGTGCATCTAAGTGAGAATGCATCCTGATGACGATCCGATGAATTTACTGCCTTGCTACCTTTTAAAAAGCGTATCAAATTTTTTGCAACTCTACACTGACCAGGATGGGGACGGAAATTCATAACGGCTTGATTGAATGGCAGGGTTGATACACCTAATGCCTCCATGCTACATGCAGCTACAAGATCTGCTACATTGCAAAGATATGAAAATCGTTCTACCTCAAGGGCACCAATTCCTGCCATGGCGTGAGTGCCATTGATAAGGGCAAGCCCCTCTTTATGAAGCAAAGTGGGTGGATATAGATCGGCTTCCTTTAAAACTTCGTCAGTCTGCCGTTTCTTTCCCTCCTTTATCATATACCCTTTTTTCAAAAAGGAAAGGGCTATATGTGCGAGTGGAACCAAATCACCACTGGAGCCAACCGATCCAAAGGAAGGAACACATGGAGTGATATCCCGATTAAGCAATTCAAGGAGAAAATTAACGACCTCAGGTCTCACCCCACTTGTCCCCAATGAAAGGGAGTTGGCAGATTGAAAGATAATTGCTCGGCATTCTTCACAGGAGAGCTCCTCACCAACCCCTACTGCATGACTTAATATAAGTCTTTCCTGAAAGGCATCAACCTGATTCCCGGCAACAGGCATCTCCGAGAGATATCCAACACCAAGATTGATGCCATATATCGGCATTCCAGAGGATACCTTCTTTTCCAGAATCTTATGAGTTCGGAACATAAGCTCACGCAACCTTGAACTCAATTTGACTGCCATCTCTCCCTGAGCGACTCTATTTACTATGTCAGGGGTTATACGCCTTGTCCCCAATTCTAATATCTCAGATTTCTTAAACTCTGAATCAAAAGGCATTTTAGATTTCTATGGATTCCTTTTTAATAGAGATAAGGATAATTCTTCAAATCTTTTATAAAGTATCCTTTTCAATTTAGACTGGGCTAAATATTGTAATCCGATACGAGTATGAGTTTCAGCCAGGTGAACATATAACTCCTGTTCCTTACCTTTCACAACATCCCCTCTGCAATTTGAAGGCGATTGTTTCAAAGATGGATTCCCCTTTGGGCAGAAGGAATCACCGTTCTTTCTCTCTGTAATCTCATTATTTAAAGCCGTTACCATAACCTGCTCACTTGTCTGTTTTGGCTTCACATCATGAGCAATATCCAGAAAATCGTCAAAAATCTGGAACGCTATCCCAATATGCCGTCCAAACATCTTTATCGGCTGAACAATATCCTCATCTTCGCTACCAAGAATAGCAGCAGTATAAAGTGAACATTCAATCAACGAGGCGGTTTTAAGTTCTGCGATATGTATATAGTCTTCAATAGGAGGATAATTTTTCTCTGTGGAATCGAGGTCCAGACATTGCCCCTCGCTTAAATTTAACTCAGCAGATAGAACTGTTTTTATCACCCTTAGAACTTTATTCTTATCAAAACCATTCTGCCAGAGATCAAAAAGAACGAGATGTGCAAGCGTATGTATACCGTCACCTGCATTGATTGCGTGAGACTTACCCCATAAAACCCAGAGGGAAGGGCGACCTCTCCGCATTGCATGCCCATCCTGAATATCGTCATGTATAAGGGTGAAATTATGAAGCAATTCAAGGCTAACTGCTAAAGGGAGGATATCATGAATCTTTTTCTGGAACACCTCGTAACACATTAAGCACAGAATAGGACGCACCAATTTGCCATGATGTGATTTCTGTTCTTTATCATTGTCCAATCCAAACTGATATTGCATCATGGTGTATAAAAGAGGGGTGTCTTTAAAATAGGGGACGCCAGTTCAACAATGAAGTGCAACACTTGGGAAGCAGAAAGGAGAAATGCTATCCTAAGTGTCTATGACAAAACGATACAATCACCTAACCTTGTCTGAAAGAGATCAAATTACGATAATGCTGTATGAGGGGAGAAA
>JACQBS010000015.1 GCA_016194325.1 Nitrospinota bacterium
AAATTTAAGCCGTATTATCCGAGAAACGCTCTTTGACCGAAAAAACTTGATAGATATATTAACCTTAAAGCCTGAACGACTACTAATCTTTCATGATGAACCATTACAGGCTATGCTATTTTAATCGGACAGTAGTGATGGTGGATGGGTAAATGTAACGGTTAACGGAAGCCATGCAGGGAAAAATCTCAAACTGAGCCACAATGATATTATTGAAATAAGAAATTATAGGATAGAATTTAAATTAGATTGATTTTTTCATCATTTTCCAACCCAAACAAGTCGGAAATAAAAAAATGAATGGAACGCAGATAATAGCAGTGTTAGTGTCAGTGATTAGTGTTAGTAACAATTTCCTTCACTGACACTGACACTAAAAACTAACACTTATAAAATTCTGCGTTCTATTATTTTTATCCATGGAATTTAAAAAAATTGGCGATTATGAAATAGTGGGGAAAATCGGCGCTGGGGGAATGGCGACTGTGTATAAAGGCATCCAGACCTCCCTTAACCGTCCTGTGGCTATAAAGGTCCTCTCTAAAATAATGACAGAAAATAAGGAAATTGTGGAGAGATTCAAACAGGAAGCCCTTATTATTGCCCGTCTTACCCACCCAAATATTATTCATATCATAGACCGCGGCATAATTGACGGCATGCATTATTTCGTAATGGATTATATAGAGGGGAAAGACTTTGTGACAATCATCAAAAATAAAGAGTTTGATTCAAAAAAGATGGTTGATATTGTGGTTCAGGTATGCAAGGGGCTCTCCTATGCCCATAAGAACGGCGTTATACACAGGGACATAAAGCCTGCAAACATTATCGTTGACAGGGAAGGAAACGGCATGCTCATGGACTTCGGCATTGCACAGCTTAGAACAGGCAATGTTGACAGTAATCTTACTGTTAACGGTGCCTTAATGGGAACTCTGGCATATATGTCGCCTGAACAAAAGACAGACTCTGGAAAAGTTACCCCTTCCACTGACATCTATTCCCTCGGCGTCATTATGTATGAGATGTTCACAGCTGCAAAACCACTCGGACGATTTAAGCTCCCTACCGAGATAAACCCGAAATTTCCAAAACCGCTGGAGAATATAATCCTCAAATGCCTGGAGCAATCTCCAGAAGACCGCTATTCATCAGCCGATGAGCTGAAAGACGAGCTTTTAAAGATACTCAAGGGTGCCCATATAAAAACAGAGAAGAGGGAGCAGGCATTTCAGGGCATAACAAAGCTTGAGGACAAGTTTTCGCTCCTTGACATTGTCAGAGAGACCACCTACGGCATGGTCTACCTTTTTGAAAGAAAGGAAGACAGACATCTGATGGTTATCAAAAAATTCAGGAAACGAGGCAAAGGGCTTACAGAATCAAGGATTCTCTCAAAGCTAAGCCACGATAATATAGTAAAGGTATATGGGGTCTCCGGGGATGAAAAGCTATTCATTGTGGTAATGGAATATATGAACGAAGGCTCTCTTAAGGAAAGGCTCATAAGGAAATATACATGGCAGGAGGCGTTTAAGATAGGCAGAGAAATAGGCAATGGTGTCTCCTTTGCCCATAAAAACAGGGTAATTCACGGAAACCTCAGGCCCTCAAATATCCTGTTCAATGAAGCCGGTCATATTAAAGTATCCGATTTTGGGCTTGAAGAACACTATTCAGAAGGGGGAGCTGAAGACAACTGGTACCACAATCCTAAGGTTGGTCAGTCAGAGAGAGGTGATATATATTCCATAGGCGTCATCCTCTATGAGATGATTACAGGCTCAATTCCTGTATGGAAGGGAAACCAGCTTAAACAGAATGATTTATTTGACATACTGCCGGGAAGAATCCAGAGGATTATATTGAGGATGATGGAGTGGGATACAGCAAAACAATATCCCAATATAGACAGCGCTATTTATGAAATAGATATCCTTATCGGGGCAGATCAGAAGCCTGAGACAGCAAAGAAAAAAAGCCGTATCAGTGCAATGACTGTTCTCCTCTTTTTCCTCTTGCTTGCAGTAGGGGGGTTCTACCTCTTTGTCACGAAGAATATTGAATTTTACATGGAGTTAATCACAAATCTGCTGAAGTCCTACGGTCTTCTTAAATAGCTTCCCTCAACACCTTTGCCGCCTCCTCTGGCGTCACTGTGTTTATATAAAATTCCTCCTCACTCTGAAGCCTGCCTGCACGCTCTAATCTCGGAAGGATTTCAATATGCCAGTGAAAATCCTCTGATAGTGTCCCGGTGTCACCTCTTAAGGTGCGGAACGAAGCCTCATTCGGTGAGATGTGAAATACTATATGGTATGATGTCGTAATTTTTTCTATCTTTGACAGGATAGCCTTTATAGCCTCTGCAAAGGAGTTAGCAATATTTCCATCAGTTAAGTTATTTTCAAAAGAGTGATTATGAATCCTCGGTAAAATCCACACCTCATAGGAGAATCTGGAGGCAAAGGGGCAGAACGCAACAAAATCTTTATTCTCAAAAACTGTCCGTATCTTCTGCTTTGATTCCTGATAGATTATATCGCAGTAAAGACACCTCCCCTTCATATCATAATGCTTCTTTGCCCATCTCAATTCCTTTTCCACCCTTGCAGGAATTACAGGAATAGCTACGATATGAGAGTGAAGGTGGTCTATTGCCGAGCTTGCCAGGCTTCCATGATTTTTAAAAATATGGATATACTTAAATCTCGCATCCCTTTTCAGGTCGGAAACCCTCGCACTATACATCCGCAGCACATCCGCTATCTCATTTTCGGAAAGGGATGACAGACTAATGCCGTGCTTTGGACTCTCTACAATCAACTCATGGGCACCTATATTGTGCATCTTATCAAACATCCCCTCAGCCTGCCTGTCCAGATTCCCCTCTATCTGAAATACAGGAGATTTATCAGAAAAAACCCTCACACTCCACTCACCGTATTGATTATAAAATGCCGTGATTGTCCTTGGAGTCAGGTCTTCATTCCCTCTGCAGAATGGACATCTTCCATCATCCGCACCTCTCTTACCTTCTCTTTCGCCTGTTAATATCCAGCTTCTTGTTGTTATATCCTGTCTAAGTTCCATAGTTAATAGTGTCAGAGTATCAGAGTATCAAAGTATCAAAGTTAAAAATCTTCAGCTTTGACTCTCTGACACTTTGACTCTTTGACACTTAAATTATACCCAATTCCCCTTCATATATAAAGTTCTTTGTGTTCTCTGCAACCTTCTGAGGGTCTATATTAACCCTTGCAGTACCACTTTCAATAGCCGCCTTTGCAACAGCAGATGCAACCAACGGCGGGACACGATAATCAAGCCCCTTTGGAATTATATAATCGGTTTTAAGCCTATCCTCTAAAACAGCGTCTGATAGTGCATGGGCAGCAGCGAGCTTCATCGCCTCATTTATTTCCCTTGCCCTTACATCCAACGCACCCCTGAATATACCGGGAAATGCAAGTGAGTTATTCACCTGATTTGGAAAATCTGACCTTCCTGTTGCAACTATCTCCGCACCCGCCTCAATTGCTTCAGTCGGCATAATCTCAGGTATTGGATTTGCGAGTGCAAATACAATCGGCTCTCCTGCCATCTCCTTTATCATTTCCTTTTTTAAAACCCCTCCCACAGAAACCCCTATAAATACATCCCTCCCTTTTATTGCATCTGACAGTCCACCTTTAATATTTTTGGGATTTGTTATTCCCGCCATTTCTTCCTTCTTCCAGTTCATCCCAACTCCTCTGCCCTTATAAATAATACCATGAGTATCTAACATGACAATATCATTTACGCCGCAGGAGATGAGTAACTTTGTTACTGCTGTTGCAGCAGCACCTGCACCATTTACAACCATCTTTATATTATTAATCTCCCTTCCTGTAAGCTTTAAGGCATTTATTAAACCCGCCAATACAACCACTGCAGTCCCATGCTGGTCATCATGGAATACAGGTATATCAATCTCCTTCTTCAACCTCTCTTCTATTATAAAACATCTCGGTGCCGAAATGTCTTCAAGATTAACACCCCCAATAGCAGGAGATATATTCTTTACAACCTCAACAATCTCATCAGTAGTCTGTGTAGAAATGCACAATGGAAATGCCTCCACACCTGCGAGGGTATGGAAGAGGGCACATTTCCCCTCCATTACAGGAAGGGCTGCCCATGGACCGATATTACCGAGTCCAAGGACAGCACTCCCGTCACTGACCACTGCCACCAGATTACCCTTGCATGTATATTCATAAATTTTTGCAGGGTCGCTTGCGATTTCCTTAGGCGGTATTGCAGCAGCCGGGGGGAGATATAATGAGCTCAAGATATTTTTATCCCTGATAGGAATCTTACTACTTACCTCTATCACACCTCTATGCCTCGCATGGAGACTTAAAGACCTCTCCTCAAGGGTTAGACCCTTCGACTTGCTCAGGGCAGGCTCCTTCTCATCATTTTCAGGAGGGAGAGGGAAATGACCCTCATAGATGAAACTCTCAAGTCTCTCCCTCACCTTTTTTGGGTCAACATTTATGGCAGCCTCACCTGTCTTAACTGCCGCTTCGGCAACTGCCTCTGCAATTGCAGGTGCAACCTGAAAATCAAATACCTTAGGCATTATAAACTTTGGATTCAGGTCAGACGGAGGGACGAGGCTTGCAAGCCTTTTTGCTGCAGATTCAATCATGGGAAAGTTCACATTTCTGGCAGCAGAATCAAGGATACCACGGAAGAACCCCGGATACACAAGGGCTATATTTATCCCATTATGAAAATCGCTCCTCCCCGTAGCAACTATCTTAGCCCCTCCCTTTATTGCCTCTGAAGGGAGTATCTCAGGCTCAGGAACTGATAGGGCAAATACAATGGGGTCTTTTGCCATAGCACTGACCATCTCTGCAGTAAATATATCCCCTCTGGATAACCCAATAAATACATCCGCATTTTTTATAGCATCTGTTAAATCCCCTTTCTTATCACTTAGATTCGTCTTTCTTGCAATTGCAAGTTTTGCCCAGTTCATCCCTATCAATCTTCTCTTATGGATGATGCCGTTGGTATCACATAGTGTAATATCCCTCATCCCTGCCCTTAATAATATATTTGCGGTGGCAATACCTGCCGCCCCCGCACCACATATAACAATCTTTAATTTTTTAATGTCCTTTTCAACGAGTTTTGAGGCATTTATTAAGCCTGCATAAATCTCTATGGCTGCTGCATGCTGGTCATTATGAAAGACACAGATTCTTAATGCCTCTCTCAGATGATGCTGGATTGTAAAACATTTTGGCGCCGCAATATCCTCAAGACATATTGCACCAAATGTCGGTGAAATTGCAGTAACTACCCTGATGATTTCCTCTGTATCCTGTGTCTCAAGACATATGGGAATTGCATCAACCCCTCCAAAGGTCTTAAATATTACAGACTTCCCCTCTATTACAGGCATTGCAGCCCTTGCACCGAGATTGCCTAATCCCAAAACCCTTGAGCCGTCTGTAACAATGGCAATAGTATTACCGCGGCAGGTATATTTAAAGGCATTAACAGGATTTTCTGCAATCTTAAGTGCCGGCTCTGCTACTCCTGGTGTATAGACAAGGCTCAGGACAGATTCATCCTTTATGGGTATCTTGCAGTCAATCCCGATGACGCCCCTGTGTCTTCGGCGGTATTCAAGCGAATCATTTATGGACATATAGATACGATGCAAAGGATATAATTTCTTTATATTTCCTGTCAACTTATTATTTCACAAAAGCACTGTAAAATCAGATAATTCAAACAAAAATCCAAAAAATCCTTGACAAGATAACAGCATTTTACTAATATACCCCCTAATTTACGGTAATTGAAAAAGCATTATTTTGTTGTCATTACGAGGAGCAAATGCGACGAAGTAATCCAGTTCAGATGAAAGATAACACAAAAACAGAAACAATCATGCAAATATACTCACCCCCCCCCGAAACTTTCCTTTTCCAATCTCCTGCTATGCCTCATACTGGCTACTTCTAATGCCTATGCTGAGGATATAAAAGATATTGAATCACCCCTAAAAATTACCCGTCATGGATTGGAGATAAAATTAGGGGATTCTTCTATCTTTTCCGCCCTCCCTCTTTTATCAGAAAAAACAAAAGACATTTATGTCTCTGATGAAAATAGGGAAATTAAGGGTGTGCAATTATCTGCTAATAATGATGAAATCAACTCCAGCTTAACCCTGACAGAAAGTCAATTAAAAGCGGGCTTAAACTACACCAGAAGCGGGGCATC
Source organism: Nitrospinota bacterium (assembly GCA_016194325.1). Classification (GTDB taxonomy): domain Bacteria; phylum Nitrospinota; class Nitrospinia; order UBA9942; family UBA9942; genus UBA9942. Next base: position 6,298 of record JACQBS010000015.1, read on the forward strand.
TGTCTCGCTTGGCGGCGGCAATGATGGTGCCGGCGGGAAAATACACTTTAATCTGCTAAAAAAGGATGATTCTTCCATCCCTTTTCAAGGAAGTATTCGCAGTAATGATACCTCATACAGTTTAGCCATTGGCTACAATCGCCTAATTGAAAAGTTCAGAGGAATCGTCAAAACAACTCTTTTTATTGATAGGAATAATTATTTCCAGAAGGCAGGGGCGGGTATAGGATATGACGGTAAAAATCTTGAGTTTGGTGCATCGTATGCGTCAGGCTCAGGAGAGCGTGAGGTCAGCCGCAATCAAACCGGCTCTACCGCCTCTTCAATCACCTACGATATTACAAAGGAGCGCACCTATGAGCATGAAATCGGGGTCTCCGTCAAAAGCCTCGTAAAGCCGTTAAAATCCAACCTCATGCTTGGCTTTCAATATTTAAAGGGGAAGTCATCTGATGCCATAGGAACTGCCTTCAGTTCCAGAACTTACCTTGCCAAAAAATGGAGTCTTGATGCTGATGTAAATTATACAAACAACGGACAATGGGCTCTTAGAGGTTATCTCACCTATCACTATGACAAAACCCCTGAAATAACAATTGATTCGGACAATGGCTCACTATCCGAAATACTCCCCCACAATGAATTTATCCGAGCAGAAAAGATAACAGAGAGGATAACTGAAACATCTTCCGTGCAGGGCGTAAGTGCAGTAACTGCCAGCGCCCCTTCCGGCACCGGCACGACCGTCCGTTTTAATGTGAGCGGCGTCACTCAGGCAGCGCAAGTTTATGTGAAAGGTGATATTACTTCCATTAGCGGTTCATCAGCAAAGGCTTACGCATTACAGAAGACCACTTCGGCTATTTCCTTATCAGGTGTGAAATATCTGGATATTGTCATTGATTCTTCATCCTACGGCACAAAAACCATAACTCTCGTCTTTATTGACAAAAACGGCAGAGAATCTTCCAGCACTTATACCTACAACTACCAGCAGCCCGCACCGACCACGACTACTACAACGACCACGACTCCTGCCACAGATGCCACCCCGGACGCTTTTGATATTCCGAATAAAACTGGCGTCACGCCGGGCGCGACAGCCACCACTGACGCTATCACCGTCAGCGGCATTAATACTTCCGTGACCGCCGCCACCACTCTGGGCACGATCGTCAAAAACGGCTCGGACACCGGTGCCGCGTCCGCCACCGTTTCCAGCGGCGACACCATCGCAATCCGCGCGACGGCCAGCTCTTCCTACAATGCCACCTCCAGCGGCACGGCGACCATCGACGGAGTAACGGACACCTTCAGTATTTCTACCACGGTTGACCTCACCGCTCCGAACAAAGTCGGCGCCGTCCCCAATCAGAACGTCGCACAGGGAAGGCAGGTGTTGAACTTTACCTTCACGCTGAATGACAGCACCTCCGGCGTGAATCTCGTGACCATCCTGGCGGCCGGCTTCAGCATCGAGGATCTGCTCATCGGCGACGGCGTCTCTGCCACGCGCTCCATCGACAGCCTGGTCAGTAAGACTAACAACGGCGATGGCACCGTAACCGTAGTCATCAACTACACCGGCGCTACCAACGCATTCAATACGCCAAATTATCGCATCAAACTGAACAACGTCGCCGACAACGCCGGCAACGCCATGCCGACGACCACCATCGTGCAGGGTAACGTACTTTAAACCTTAACCTTTGCGTTGCCACGCTGGTTCAATCCCACGCTGGTTCATTCGCCGCGGCGAATGAACCACACCCTTTGCCCCGCACACAAGATTTCCCCGCACGCAAGCTGTCTTCGACCCTGAGCTCAGACCGAAGGGCGGGGTTGCGGGGTTGAAAACATGATTGGATGTTGATTTCCAGCGATTTCTGAATTTCTCCCACGCTGGTTCAACCTCTGGCTAACGTGTTTCAAAATTAGAATTTCTTTTGGATTTTGGAATTTTCAGGACAAGGGGGCTAGCCCCCTTGTCTTTGTCTTACCGCTTACCGCTTGCGGCTTGCAACCCATCGCCACTCGCGATTCTAAATCAATCTTGTTGGCCAATTTTTACAGAAAAATATCAGCGCTGCTGGTCGCGAGCCTCTGCGCCGGACTTTTCCATCATACTTCCATGAATTATTTCCCTTACTTTAAAAAATAGCTGATTGATAAAAGTATATATGATATGCTGATTATATAAAATGTTGATAGGAAGCTGCAACTGTTGCATGGGATCAGGAGGAGCTTGAAGATGAGTTTTGAAGAGTTGAAGGCAGAGGCGTTAAAGATGAGTCCAAAGTCCCGCGCAGACCTGGCAAAGGAGCTTCTCATCAGCCTTGATACACTGTCCGATGCAGAAGCAGAGCAGTTGTGGATAGATGAAGCTATCCGAAGGGATGATGAGATTGACCGGGGCATTGCACAAATGCGCCCGGCTGACGAGGTTTTTAAGCGGGCGAGGAATCGTTTCAAATGAGCCGGATGGTTTCGTTTCACGAAGATGCAGAAGATGAATTGAACGATGCTGCTGACTTCTACAATCTTGAAAGCCCCGGCTTGGGAATGTCCTTCCTTGATGACATTTATACAATTATCGAAGATATAACCATGTTCCCGGAAGCTGGTCCACTGCTAAAAGGACGGGTTAGACGCAGGGTCCTTCGTAAGTTTCCATATACAGTGATATACTCACTTCGGGAGACAGAAATCCGAATTCTCGCCGTTGCACATCAGAAGCGGCGACCCTTCTACTGGCATGAACGACGATGATTGTCCCCTCTCCCAATAATTTGACAATTTTTAAAAAAGATAATAGAATTATGTCATTGTTTTTCAAAGGAATACTCATAATGCATATTAAAATATATGGAACATCTAAGGGTATTGATTCTAAACAGCACTTATGAACCTTTGCAGTTTTGCAATGCCCGCCGGGCAATAGTAATGGTTCTTAAAGGAAAGGCTGAGCAGATGGAATGTGACGGCAAGGTCTTTCGCTCCCCCACCATTTCCTTCAGACTCCCCACTGTCATCCGCCTTGTAAACTTTATAAATATACCTTATAAAGGAATAGTCTCTTTCAGTAAGAAGAATGTCTTTAGGAGAGATAATCACACCTGTCAATACTGCGGAAAAAATCACGGGGAACTCACAATTGACCATATCCTCCCAAAATCACGAGGGGGGGGCACATCATGGGACAATGTAGTTGTGGCATGTCAGGAATGTAACTTAAGAAAAGGAAATAGAACCCCAGGTGAGGTAGGGATTAGACTGCTCAAAAAACCATATACACCTCATTTTCTGATTCATAATTCTGTTTACAATTCTGCTCCAAAGTCTTTTATTGAAAGCTGGAGCAAATATATCTCTCTGAAACCGCCTCTGGTATGATATGAGAAAGGGAAATAATGAAACTTGTTGAATGGGTTGGAGAGAAGGTATTAGCAGCCCTCAATTATCTTGCCGACCTGTATTCGCTTATCCACAGGTCTGTAGTAAGCCTGCCTATTAAGAAAAAACATGACAGGGAGGTAGCAATCAATGTAATTTTAAAGCAAATCATCTTCACAGGTATTGATGCCATCCCTGTAATAAGCAGTATTGCCCTTATGGTAGGGGCAATTGTAATAATCCAGTCTGTAACACAACTGCCAAAGGTAGGCGGTGACGAGTTTATAGGCAAGATACTTGTGCTGGTTGTTATCAGGGAACTTGGTCCGATTTTAACTACCTTTGTAATTATTGGCCGTTCAGGCTCTGCCATACCTACAGAGCTTGGTTATATGAAGATCAGGTCTGAATTAGAGGCACTGGAAGTAATGGGAATAGACCTCATTAGATATATAGTGATGCCGAGGATACTGGGGTTTGTAGCGTCAACAATCGCATTGGTTATATACTTTGATATAGTCGCAATATTAGGGGGTTTCCTCATATCCAAAATCAGTATAACTACCCATTTCACTGACTTCTTGTATATCTTAATAAAATCTATGACCTTTACGGACATATTAATATCAACATTAAAAGGGATTATATTCGGGATTACAGTAGCAGTAGTGGGCTGCTATCACGGATTATCCGTCCATAGGTCTGTTACAGAGGTCCCCCAGCAGACAACAAGGGCTATAATAAACTCAATAACAATATGTTTCATACTCAACAGCTTGATTACAATAATAGGGTATATATAATAATGTCCGATTTAATTATAAAAATATCTGATGTGGATTTCTCATACGGTGAGATAAAAGTTCTTGATGGTTTATCAATGGAGGTATATAAAGGAGAGGTATTTATAATTGCCGGGGCAAATGAATCGGGGAAAAGCAGTGTGCTAAAGCTGTGTGTAGGACTTTTGGAGCCGTCAAGAGGCAGAATAACATTAAAAGGTATGAACCTTGACGAATCAACAGAGATTGAAATAAGAAAAATGAGGCTTGGTATAGGTTATCTATTTCAGCATCCGGCTTTGATAAGCAATATGACAATATACGATAATGTTGCTCTCCCATTAAGGTATCACACTGATTTAAGTGAAGATGATATTGAAAAAAAGGTTAAAGAAAAGCTGGAGTTACTGGGTATAATGAAGGAAGGCAGGGTTTTTCCGGGTGTCCTTTCATACAACAAAAGGAGGCTTGCAGGTATAGCAAGGGCGATAATTATGGACCCTGAGATATTGATATTTGACGAGCCGGCAGCAGGGCTTGACCCTTTAGGTTACAGGACTGTTATTAATTTCATAAAGAGACTCAAGAACGAACAAAAAAAGACAATGCTGATTACAGTCAACAGTGCTACAGGTGCAATGGCATTTGGAGACAGGGTAGGAGTAATGAGGGACGGTAGATTTATATTTGCCAGCAATACTGAAGATTTAAAAAGAAACGAAGACCCTTATGTGAAGGGGCTATTCTTTTAAAACAAAGATGGAACACTAATTACACGAATTGACGAATTACACAAATAAAAATCAAAAATTATGGAATTATTATAAAAATAAATAGCTCTATTTTGATTCTTTCATTTTGATTTTTTCTATTCGTGCCATTCGTGTAATTAGTGTTGAAGGACTTTATTCTATGAAAATGCATTATTCCCATAGGCTATCTGCAAGTCAGAAGGAGAAGGTTGTCGGGCTCTTTATTATCATACCAATCATAATACTGCTCATAGTCTTTATTTTTATCGGGAGGACAAAACACTTTTTTGAAGAGAAATATAAAATCAAGGCTGTGTTCAAGGAAGGAGAGGGATTAAAGGCAGGCATCCCTATAATACTATCCGGTATTGATATTGGAGCCATCAAGTCTGTTCAGTTGAATGAACAGAATCAGGTGGAGGCAATTCTTGAGATAAGAAAGGTATATCAGAATAAAATTCGCAATGACTCAAAGGCTACTGTTGCAAAGGCAGGTTTCATAGGGGAGCAGAGGATAAAAATATATCCGGGCTCAGTGTCTCTTCCAATAATCCCTAATGGGGGTTCAATTACGGTAGAAGAGGGAATGGCAATGGAGGATATGGTAAACAGGGTAAAGCCTGTCCTTGAGAATGTGGAGAAAACATTGAATAAGATAGCAGAGATAACAGGCAATATACCATCCACTGCTACCAGCGATATACTCGGCAATATAAAATCAATCACAGAAGATATAAAGAAGGGAAAAGGGACTGCCGGGGCGATTTTAACCGAAAGGGAGTTATACAATAATATAAATGAAACAGTTAAAAAGGCTGATACTGCAATGCAAAAGATAAATGATATACTCGTTAAAGTTGATAATACATCAAGCCATCTCCCAGAAATTACACAGACAGTAAGAAAAGAACTCCCTCCAATTTTAGAAGATATAAAGGTAACTCTTAAAAGTATAAAAGAGGCATTAGGAAGTTTGCCTGATATATTAGACTCAACAAAAAAGACTATAAAAGATGTGCAGCAGATAACATCTGAAATCCCGCCGATGATAGACTCTTCAAAGATAGCAGTAAAAAATATTGAAGATGCCACATCAAGGCTGCCATCTGTTATTGAAACTGTAGAAAAGATTACAAAGAATGTAAAAGATGCGTCGGATGAGATGCCAGAAATTGCAAGGTCGGCAAGAGAGAGTACGGAAGATGCAAATAATATAATAAAAGGTGCAAAAAATAGCTGGCCTATAAAAAATTTCGTAGAGGAAGAAAAAGAAAGAAAAATCCCTCTTGGAGAGAGGACACAGCATGAGTAACAGGAGACAGAAGATAAAAATAAGTAGGAAGTATAAAGTAGGAAGCAGGAAGATAAAAACTATTTACTTCTTACTTCTTACTTCTTACTTCTTACTGTTTTTATCCTGCGGTGGTGGAAAGGTTATAAAAATATCTCCAGAAGGGCAAAGGAAGGTAGTCAGCCTGATAAATCAGGGGCATAAATATTATATTGATGGAAACCTGTCAAAGGCATTAGGCTACTATAAAAATGCACTTGAATTGAGCCACACTATTGACTTTCAGGAAGGGGTTGTAAAGGGGCTTAACGGTATCGGGATTATAAAATATACAAATGGGGATACTGATGAAGCAATGAAAGATTTTGAGACTACAATTCAGATAAGTGAAAAGATTAACAATAAAATATTACTATCGGACAGTATTGGAAATGCAGGGAAGGTATTCTCTTCAAGGGGTGATTTGGAGAAGGCAATGGAATTTTACCAGCAGTCGCTTACAATTTATAAAGAGGTTGGATATGAAGAGGGTAAGGCTATAAGACTTAATGATATAGGTATGATATATAAAAAACAGGGGAAATTAGATGAGGCTGCTGCTCTGTTTAATGACTCCCTCAAGATAAATGAATCTGTAAAAAGCAAAAGCGAAATAGCTGTAAACCTCAATAACCTTGGGGGAGTATACGAGGCAAAGGGTGATTTAAACAAAGCCCTTGAATTTTATAAAAAGGCACTGGAGATAGACAAGGAGTTAGAATACAGGAGAGGAATTACGATAGATTTAAAAAATATTGCCTCTATATATAAGGCAATCGGAAAGACTGAAGAGGCAGAAGATTACAAACAGAGGGCAGAAAAGATTTATAAATTTCTGAAATAGTAGTGTATCTCGGCATTGATTTTCTCATCAGTAAAAATACCCCCCCCTCTCTTCTTGAAGTTAATATTGGCCTGCCGGGCGGGGCTTTTGAATATGACCTTGCTTACCGAACCATCTACCATAAACAATCTACTGTTTATGATTTAATAGAAAGGATTAGCCACAATGCTTATAAAAAAAGTTTTAAGGATTATGTTCGTTCTTTAGAATATAAAGAGGAGTTGACCGCCTTGAAATTATGGATTGACGGGGCAGGGGCATTTCCTAAAAAATATTCCCCTATCCTAAAACTTGAAGATAAGTGGGTGCAATATCAACTCCTCTATAATAATGGCTTTCATCTCCCATACACAGAACTATATAACCCGCATGATAAAAATCAGGGTAGTAAATTGTTGGAGAAATTTGGTAAGCTTGTAATAAAACCACGTTCAGGGAGACACGGAAGAGGCCTGAAAATAATTGATAGCATAAATTCTTTCCCTTTAGATAAACCCACCCAGATTCCTTTCATCCTTCAGGAATATATAGAATGCAAAGCGGAGGATTATCATTACTCTGTCAGGACTGTATCTTTTGATGGAGAGTTTATATGCCTTATTGGTTATATTGTGAAGGGGGATATTTCCTACAAAGGCAGTGTCATATTTATTGAGCCAAAGGAAAAAATTACTTTACGAGATGAAAAATTCAAGATAATAGATTACCCCCAGATGTCATGGGAAGGTGAAATCTGGTATGAAGGTAAGATTCCAGAGCATCTGAAAGAAAATTTAATTAGTGAAAGGGTAGCTGAGACAATTCTCTACATCCCCAAACATACAACCAATGAGATTAAAGAAATATCCAAACAGATAGGAAAATTATACATGAGCCTGAATTTTAATAAATTACCCGGGGCGTGGTTTGAAAAAGGAGATTACCTTTGATGCCTCCATTCCCAGAACCTCATTAAAAGGATATTTTGTCAGTGCCTCTTTAACCGCCCTGTAGCCTAAATAATAATCAGTCCTGGCAGGAGAGCCTTGACCAAGAGAGCCAGCCTGATAAAATCGGCTTAGATTTCCCCTTGTCCCTTTTGCCTTTTGAAAATTATTCCATATAACTGATTCGTGTGATTGACACCATTCATATTCCCAGGGCTCGTAAAAAAGATAATCCATCGGTGAATTGTTAGGATAGATAACCTCAGAAAAATATGTTGCCATACCTTCTCCCACCACATGCTCCTCAAATGGAGTAACAGAGAGTAGTTCTAAATGCCCCATTTTAATACTCCCCCCATAGGCTTCCATCACACCATCTATTGTATCCCTTCCTGCATGTCCCAATTCATGTGCGAGGACAAGGTCAAAATAAATTTCATTATCTTGAGGATAGTCCAACCCTACATAAATATTTGGCATCCCATTCTCATAGATGGTTATCCCATCTTCCCCTCCAAGCGTAAAAAGGAGGATGACATTCCCCGAAATCTCTCTGCCTAAAAGGGCATCTGCCTTATCAACAGTTAATCTTGCCCTCTCAGGATAACCCAATAACTCAAGTTTTTTAATGAGCCTCCTGTAAAACTCTAAATTTGTCTCATCAAGAACTGAAAATATATCCTTTTTACGGAGAAATTTTTGATTCAGCAAGGGGTTGATTAGGGATTTATTTGGCATTAAATAATATCTTTCAAAAGCCTCCCTTTTCCCCTCCGCTTTTGCCTTTTCAACAAAGGCTTTAAAATCATCTATCAAGTAATGGATTCTTGGCATATCGGGATAACAGAATTAAAAGAATAGTTACGGTGGAACATATATAGGCAAACACATCGCCATATCGCGTATAAAATGTTTTTATGGATGAGCCTATATTTATCTCTCCTAAGACATAGGCAGTGGTGAAAATCTCGGTCTCCTTAGCTATCTTTCCAGTCGGCTCTATTATGCCGCTTATACCTGTATTTGCAGCCCTGACCACTGGGACACGGTTCTCAACAGCCCTGAACGCAACCATTGCTATATGCTGGGATGAGGCAGCAGTCTTTCCATACCAGCCATCATTTGTAATATTTACTAAAAACTCTGCACCATTCTTCACAAACCTCCTTACCAGATCAGGAAAGATTACCTCAAAACATATTAAAGTTCCAAAAGAATTTTGAGCTTTGCCATTTGAGCTTTGAACTTTGAATATAGTATATTCTTCACCACTCTGATAATCGCCAACCCCTTCAACCATCTTATCTATGAAAAATAATACCTTTCTCAAGGGGACATATTCACCAAATGGAACGAGGTGTATCTTATCGTATTTACCAGCCACATCCCCTTCTGGAGATAAGAGATATGCCCTGTTATAAGAGACTATTCCATTATCTTTTATTTCATATCCCGGCGTGCCAAAGAAGAGAAAACTCCCGCTATTTTTTGCAAGCTCAAACATCTTTGGCCCAAAATTTCTATCAGCCTGAAAATAGAATGGTGTTGCTGATTCGGGCCAGACAATCAAATCAGGTCTCTCACGAGAAGCCTGCATAGTAAGATTTACATGGGCGTCAAATACATCGCTTTGATATGACTCATCCCACTTCATATTCTGCTCAATATTCCCCTGAATGAGGGCAACCTTTAAAGAAGTGCTGAGTGCTGAGTGCTGAGTGCTGAGTTTAGAAAAGGTATTTATTTCCCAGTATCCGTAAATTGAGAAAGAGATAATGAAAAGTGTTGTAACAAGCATATATCTTGCTGCAAACTGCCTTTTGTTTTTTTCATATATGCTTTCTATAAAAGAGGCTATAGCAGCATTAACCATCACTATGATAAAGGATATGCCATAGACACCTGTAATATCTGCTGCCTGAATAATCGGAAGTGTCTTAAACTGGGAATAGCCGAGACTCGCCCATGGAAAGCCTGTTAAAAAATGCGCCCTGATAAGCTCCAATGAAACCCACAGAAAGGGTGCTAAAATATATCGTAAGGGGTAAGGGGCAAGGGATAAGAAATAAGTAAAAATAGATACATAAATAGCAAGATACCCTGACAGAAGGATAAGAACAGCTATCCCTATTGCCATAGGTATGCCTCCATATTTTGTCATGGCAATTACTATCCAGTAAATAACTCCAATAAAAAATACAAAACCCGCTATAAATCCTAACTTTAATGAAGCGAGGGGAGATGTCTTTCTTGTGGCAATAAAAAGCGGGACAAGTGATACCCACGCCAGTATCTCAAAATTAAATCCGGGGAATATAAATATAAGAAGAATTCCTGAGAGGAGGGACAAAGATAAATTTCGGATTTGGGATTTTGTATTTTGTATTTTCACTTCTCCTTTAGCCACTTTTTAATTATAGATGCGACATGCTGCGGGTCTGCCTCCGCCATCTCTTTAATCCTCTCTCTATAATTAATACCTTTCTTTTTGATAGCTGACTTCTTTACACCCTGTTCAGAGGGTTTATCAGATACCACCTTACTTTTCCCTTTTCGTTCCTTTGCTGATATACCTGCGAGGAGTTTATAAATTATTAACATCAGAAGTATTGCCAGGATAAGAATTATTATTAGGAATAAAAGGGCAACATAAAAATTATGGTTCTTTCGTAATAAAGTTGAAGTCAAGAAATTAAGCTTAATAAAGTTTAGGAATTACAATGAGATAAAAGGGTGCATCGAATTTCAGCCGTATCTGGTATAGTTTTGCTGATGACGAAACTTACCGGAGGTG
>JACQBS010000169.1 GCA_016194325.1 Nitrospinota bacterium
GATTAACAACAAGATAAAGAGGCTAAAGCATATGGCCTACGGCTATAGAGATGTTAAATACTTCTTACTCAAGATACATCAGCATTGTGGACTGCTTGACCCTAAGTTTTCAACTTAAATACGAAAGAGGGAAATATTTTAGTCAGTGAAAGTCTGTGGCAAATTTTTTAAATCCGCAAGATACCACCTTCTCCACCTATTAAACATAGATATAGCTTCTTCTGTCCTGTAATCAGGATATGTCCATTCTAAAGTTGTAAAAGATTTTTTAATAAAACGGTAGGTAAGCTCGGCATAAATACCGTCTGCGAGGTATGGCCTGTGACCATAGTTTTTGGTAGTAGCCAGGACAAGCTTTTCTGCAGTTATATAGCCTGGGTCAATATTGATTCGTCGGTTACCCGTTAAAGAATCAGCAAGGTCAGATTCTATCTCATTCGTCTTGAGCTTAATCTTTGGAAGGCTATCAACATTTATCAATTTTTTAAAACATAAAAAACTCCTCTTTAGTTCTTCTCCCATTTCTTTATTGTAATGATCTGTAAAATTGAAGGGGATTATACTGCTTTCTTCATATATCTCACCAAATTCAGCCCCCAGTCTTTCCTTTGCAGATTCTGCTATTTCAATATCTCTATAAATAACCCCTACAAAAAACATCGCAGGTGAAGGATAACTTACTTTACCCATTAATGCCTCACACTGAAATCCTTAAACTCCCCTTTGTAATCATCCCACTTTATAGTCACATCATTTACTACTGCCCCCGGAGGTCCCTTGTAACACCATGTTATTAGTCTTTCAACCTTTTCTTTATCCCCTTCCGCAGTTATTTCAACCGTGCCATCATGTTTATTTCTGACCCACCCCTTTACTCCAAGCATCTGTGCCTGATTCCTTGTATTTGCCCTGAAAAAGACACCCTGCACAATACCTGAAACAATTATATGTGCTCTTCCCATAAAATAACCTTTATCCTTAAGCCTTAAGCTGACTGCCAACTGCTGACATATCAACCCGCTTTCCAAATAATCGGGCTATAATTATACTTATTTCATACAGAGTCATTAAAGGAATTGCCATAAGAAACATGGTAAATATATCAGGAGGTGTAAGGACTGCAGAAAGGATAAATATTCCCAATATGGCATATCCCCTTTTCTGGGAAAGGAATTCGGGTGTTGCTATGCCTATCTTGCTTAAGAAAAAGATAACAACAGGAAATTCAAATATGACTCCAGAGCCTATCATAAATCTTCCAACAAAGGAGATATAGTTATTTATTGAAATCATTGGTTTTAACTCACCCCCTGCAAAGCTTAATAAAAATCTTGTTATTATAGGGAGTGCAATAAAATATGAAAAAGCTGAGCCAATGACAAAACATATTACAGCCGAAATTACAAATGGAAGGGTGTATCTCTTCTCCTTTTCAAGAAGTCCTGGTGATATGAACTCCCAGAGTTCATAGATTATTACAGGTATTGAAAGAAAGATTGCCACAAAGAATGCAACTTTAAGATTGACAAAAAACGCCTCTGTAGGACTGATAAAAATAAGTTTCTGATTCAGCGGCTTCTGGACAAACCTGATAATATCTTCCGAATATGTGTAGCATATCCCAAACCACACAGCAATTGCAGCTATTATGATAATCAATCTCCATCTGAGTTCTTCTAAATGCTCAGTAAAAGGGAGTTTCTCTTCAGGGGCAACCTTTCTGATCTTTCTTTTTTTTATATCCTGTCTATTTTCCACCCCTACCCTCCTTTTCTTCAGATTTTTGTTCTTGTATAGGAAATTATAAAATCTTGACAGGATTAACAGGATGAATTTTTGAATATTTTTTATCCTGTTTTATCTTGTATATCCTGTCTAAAATCAGATTTTTGTCCCTCTGGTGTCTTACCTTTCATATCCTCAATACCATTTTCAGTATTCTCTTTCCTGTAAAAGTCAGTTTCAGCCGTGTTAATAGAGTCCTTTACATTTCTTAGTGCCTTTTGGAATTCTGCATAACCTCTCCCAAGTGCCCTTGCAATCTCAGGAAGCTTATCAGGACCGATTACTACAATTGCAATTATAAGTATCACAATCAACTCAGGCATTCCTATTCCAAACATTAAATTCTCCTAAGAACTTATACGATAATAAATTAAAATTCAATATCCTAACTATTTTAATGATAATTTATAACCAACACTTTTTCAATGACTATTTTCCCTTTGCAAAAAATCTTATTAAATAACGGTTTACATTTACACTGCTTTAGTTTTTACCTGTTAGTTTTTACCTTGACAATACCTATCCTTTACTTTACCATTTTTTAAAGGAGATTATAAAATCTTTAGCCACCAAGTCACCAAGACACAAAGGAATAAAGAATAATTTTTTTCTTTGAGTCTTCGAGTCTTTGTGGCATATTTTTGTCTTTATGCAAAAAATTGCTATTGCCTCTGACCATGGAGGCTTTGAACTAAAAGAAGATATAAAGCTATTTTTAAAAGAAATCGGTTATGAGCCTGTTGATTTTGGCACCGAAAACAGCAATTCTGTAGATTATCCTGACTTCGGTGCAAAGGTTGCGGAGACTGTAGCAAGGAGTGAAATACCAAAGGGGATTTTAATCTGTGGCACAGGTATTGGCATGTCTATAGTCGTAAACCGATTTCCTGGTGTTCGTGGTGCCCTATGCAATGATGTTTATAGTGCCAGAATGAGCAGGGAGCATAACGATTCAAATGTGCTGATACTCGGCGGGAGGGTTGTGGGGAAAGGGCTTGCGAGGGAGATGGTAAAGACATGGATAACTACAAAGTTTGAAGGGGGCAGGCATCAGAAACGACTGGATAAGATAAAAGAGTTGGAGGCAAAAATCAGGAAGGGAGAGATATGAAAAGATTAATTGATGTTGATTCTGAAATTTATAATGCAATAAAAAAAGAAACAGAGAGGGAGATGTATACCCTTGAGCTAATAGCCTCTGAAAATTTTGTCAGCGAGGCAGTCCTTGAGGCACAGGGGTGTGTAATGACAAATAAGTATGCCGAGGGGTATCCCGGCAGGAGATACTACGGCGGATGCCAGAATGTGGATATTGCCGAATCACTCGCCATAGAGAGGGCGAAGAAACTATTTAACGCAGAGTATGTAAATGTCCAGCCACATTCAGGGACACAGGCAAATATGGCAGTCTATTTTTCCGTGCTTAAGCCCGGAGATACCATGATGGGAATGAACCTTTCTCACGGCGGACATCTCTCTCACGGACATCCAATAAATTTTACAGGGCAGATGTATAAGATTGTTCCTTACGGAGTGAACAAGGAGACTGAGACCATTGATTACGATGAGGTCTTGAAGCTTGCTAAAGAGCATCGTCCTAAGCTGATTGTAGCCGGCGCCAGCGCATATCCGAGGTTTATTGATTTTAAGAGGTTCAGGGAGATTGCCGATGAAGTAGGAGCTATGATAATGGCGGATATTGCCCATCCTGCCGGATTAGTGGCAACAGGACTTCACCCGACGCCGATTCCGTATGCAGAGTTTGTAACTACCACAACGCATAAGACCCTTCGTGGTCCCCGCGGCGGTATGGTCATGTGTCAGGAAAAGTATGCCAAGCTTTTGGATAAAAATCTCTTTCCCGGTATTCAGGGCGGACCCCTCATGCATGTAATCGCTGCAAAGGCGGTTGCATTAAAAGAGGCACTGACACCTCAATTTAAGGAATATCAGAATCAGCTTCAAAAAAATGCAAATGCAATGGCAAAAAGGCTTCAGGAGAAGGGATTCAGGCTCATAAGCGGAGGGACAGATAATCACCTCATGTTATTAGATTTGAGAAGTTCGGAGATAACCGGCAAAGATGCGGAGGAGGCTCTGGATAAGTCAGGAATTACTGTAAATAAAAATACAGTCCCATTCGACACAAGGAGTCCGTTTATAACAAGCGGCATTCGTATCGGGACACCAGCAGTAACAACGAGGGGGATGAAGGAAAAGGAAATGGTGATAATTGCCGACCTTATAGCTGACACTATTAATAATATTAAAGACGAAAAACATCATGAAAAGACACGAAAGAAAGTAAAGGAGTTGTGCGAACAGTTCCTAATCTATAAAGAGAGACTGGTATAAAAATAGTATCAGAGTATCAAAGCTCTGACACTCTGACACTTTGAATCTATGACACTTTAAAAATGAAATGTCCATCCTGTGGTGATTTGGAGAATAAGGTAGTAGATTCCCGCCTGAGCAAAGAAGGTGACATGATAAGGAGGCGTAGGGAGTGTCTTGGCTGCACCAATAGATTTACAACCTACGAGCGGATTGAAGAGATACTGCCGATGGTCATAAAGAAGGATGGCAGAAGAGAGCCGTTTGACAGACAGAAAATCTTTTTTGGAATTCAAAAGGCATGTGAAAAGCGTCCTATTAGCATAGAAAATCAGGAAGATTTGGTTGATAGAGTCGTAAAGGCTGTTCAGGATGGAGGGGAGAAGGAGATTTCAAGTCAGATAATAGGTGAAAATGTAATGAAGGAATTGCATGGCATGGATGAGGTCGCTTATGTCCGCTTTGCCTCTGTCTACCGCTCTTTTAAGGACATCAATGAGTTTATGAGTGAACTCAAGGATATGCTGAGGGAGAAAAAGTAGGTAGTAGGCAGTAAGCAGTAGGCTAATGCCTACCGCCGATTCTTTACTGCCTACTGCTTACTGCTTACTTTAGTTATGCCGAGATACTATCCTGCCTATCTTGATATAAAAGACAAAAGATGTCTGGTCGTAGGTGGTGGTGCAGTAGCAGAGAGAAAGGTCAACTCACTTTTGAAGTGCGGTGCGAAAGTATCCGTTGTCAGCCCCGATTTAACCAAAAGGCTTAAGGAATTAAATTCAGAAAGGGAAATTAAGTTTCTCAAGGGAGAATTTAAGGAGAAATATCTAAAGGATATATTTCTTGTGATTGGTGCAACTGATAAAAGTAATGTTAATTTTAAGGTTTATGAATCAGCAAATAAGAAAAATATTCTTGTAAATATCGTTGACTCCCCTGAGCTGTGTAATTTCATAGTCCCGTCTGTTGTAGAAAGGGGCGCTCTCACAATAGCCGTCTCAACAGGAGGAAAAAGTCCTGCCCTGTCAAAAAAGTTGAGGAAAGAGCTTGAAGATAGATACGGGTTTGAGTATGCTAAATTCTTAAACCTCATGGGTAATTTAAGAAAGAGAATATCATCTGAGATTATGGATAAGAGAAAAAGGGAAGAGATTTATAAAAACCTTGTTGACTCTGATATAATTAAGCTAATAAGAAATGGTAAGGATGGACAAGTTAAAAAAAGAATTGACGCAATAATTAAACAAAAAACTTAAACCACAGATTACACAGATTTCCACAGATTAAGGCTTTAAAAATTCTTTTTTTTATCTGTGTTAATCTGTGTCCATCTGTGGTTGCTTTTAGGTTTTCAATTTATGAAAATTCTCTTTGGTATTACCCTTTTCTTTTATTTTTTAAGTATGGTTAAATATTTTTCATATCTTGCAATAAGAAGAAAGATGCTGTTCATAATAGCAACAGTATCAATAAGTACAGGTTTTATATTCCATACTGCACTTCTCGTGGCAAGGTCAATGGCGACAGGGCATGGACCTTATGCAACTACATTTGAATATTATTCATTCTTTTCATGGGTATTAGTTCTTGTTTACCTTATTGCCGAGATTAGATACAAGATTAAGGACCTTGGCTCATTCGTAATTCCAATCGCATTTATTTCACTCGCCTATGCCTTCTTTCTATCACGTTATACTTCAGACACGGCTCCTGTTGTGCAGTTCTGGCTTACAATCCACAGGACACTTTCTTTTATTGGTTATGCAGCCCTTGCCCTCACATTCGGAGTCGGCATTATGTATATAATTCAGGAGAGCCAGCTTAAATCAAGACACCCCGGCACATTTTATCATCGTCTCCCGTCTTTAGAAATTCTTGATGATATAAACAGGAAGGCGGTGGATATTGGTTTTCCACTTATTACACTCGGTTTTATATCAGGCATTATATGGGCAAGACAAAGGGATGGTTTTTTTTCTTTAGATTTTAAGCGGACGATACTAATGGTTATCACATGGTCTACCTACGGCACTCTATTCTTCGGCAGGATAATAGCAGGATGGCGAGGCAGGAAGGCAGCCCGTTTTGTAGTGTATGGATTTATGGTGGTAATAATCGCATATATGGTGCATATCTATTAAAAACTTACAACTTACGACATACAACTTACAACTTTAATTCTTATGTTGTTAGTTGTCAGTTGTTGGTTGTCAGTTATTATTTTAACATGAACCTCATTATTTTAGGTGTAAATCATAAGACAGCCCCTGTAGAGATCAGGGAGAAATTGGCATTTAGCGAGAAACATCTTGAAGAGACCTTTAGTGCCCTTCATAATTATCCTGAGCTAAAGGAAAAGGTAATACTCTCTACCTGCAACAGGGTGGAGATATATGCACGGGTAGGCAATATAGATGAAGGGATAAAAAGACTCAAAGACTTCATTTATAAATATCACAAGATTAATGACGGGGAATTAGAAAACTTCTTCTATACATATTTTACAGAGGATGCTATTGAACACCTCTTTAAGGTCTCATCAAGCCTTGACTCAATGGTCGTCGGTGAGCCGCAGATTCTGGGTCAGGTAAAGGATGCCTACTCGCTTGCAAAGGAGAGCAGGGCAACCGGCATGATACTCAATCAGCTCTTTGAAAAGGCGTTCTCTGTAGCAAAAAAGGTAAGGAATGAGACCCGAATAGCCGAGAGTGCCGTATCTGTCAGCTATGCGGCGGTAGAACTGGCAAAGAAAATCTTTGGTGACATAGAAGGCAAGACTATAATGGTAATCGGTGCAGGAGAGATGTCAGAACTTGCAGCAAGACATCTGCTTTCAAGTGGTGCAAAGGGGATACTTGTCTCAAACCGGACATTTGACAAGGCGGTAGAACTTGCCCGTGACCTCAAAGGGAGTGCCATAAGGTTTGACAGTATTGAGGATGAACTGGTGCGGACAGATATAGCCATAACCTCTACAGGGGCACCTCATTTTATAATAAAAAAGGATATGATTGAAAGGGTTATACATAAGAGGAGGAATAAACCGATATTCTTTATTGATATAGCCGTCCCCCGTGATGTTGAGCCTGCAATAAATGAGATAGAGAATGTATTCCTCTATGATATAGACGACCTCCAGAATGTAGTGAATGTCAATATTAAGGAGAGGGAGAAAGAATCAGAGAAGGCATTGGAGATAATAAAAAAAGAGGTAGGGCAGTTTTTAAACTGGATTGATGGGCTTGAGGTTGTTCCAACAATTGCAGCACTGAGGGAAAAGGCAGAGGCGGTAAGACTAAAGGAGCTTGAGGAGGCATTTTCAAAACTTGGTTCAGTCTCTGACAAGGAGAGACTCGTAATTGATAATCTTACATCGGCAATAATCAACAAACTCCTCCACGAGCCTACCGTAAATTTAAAAAAGCAGATAGAATCAACAGATGGCCATTGGTATATAAAAGTGGTAAGGCATCTGTTTAATTTAGAATAGTGCAAGTGTAAGTGTAAGTAAAAAACCTATCACTTAACACTTTCACTTTCACTTTCGCTAAATATGAAAAAGATTCGTATTGGGACCCGTGGAAGCCAGCTTGCACTATGGCAGGCGAACTGGGTAAAAGATAAACTTGAGAATTGGAATCCCGTCATAGAGATAGAAATCCATAAAATCAAGACAACAGGGGATAAGATACTTGATGTTCCACTTGCAAAAGTAGGCGGTAAAGGGCTGTTTGTAAAGGAGATTGAGGAGGCATTATTTGATAAGAAAATTGATATAGCAGTCCACAGCATGAAAGATGTTCCAACAGACTTGCCAGATGGATTATGCATCTCTGCAATCACAGAGAGGGAAGACCCAAGAGATGCCCTTATCTCAAAAGACGGATTAAAGTTAAAAGAACTTAAAAAAGGGGCAAAGATAGGGACAAGCAGCCTCAGGAGACAGGTGCAGCTTTTGAACTTCAGGGACGATTTTAAAATCCACCAACTCAGGGGAAATCTGAATACGAGGATGAAGAAGCTAAGTGCTGGAGACTTTGATGCTATCATGCTTGCAGCAGCAGGGGTAAAGAGAATGGGGTGGGAGGATAAGATAACAGAATATCTGCCTTATGATATATTCCTCCCTGCCATAGGACAGGGTGCACTCGGTATAGAGATTAGGAAATCGGATAAGGATATAGAAAAAATTATTGAGAGATTCAATCACAGAGAAACCTCTGTATGTGTCAGGGCTGAGAGGGCATTTTTAAAGAGATTGGAAGGAGGCTGTCAGGTTCCAATTGCAGCCTTTGGTACGATTAATGGTAATTCTATAAAATTGGAGGGAATGGTTGGGAGTATAGATGGAAAGGTATTATACAGAGATACTGAAGAGGATAAAGAAAATAATGTGGAAGAGCTTGGTGTAAGACTTGCTGAGAGGCTTTTAAGTAAAGGTGCAGATAAGATATTGAAAGAAGTGTATGGAAAATAGTATTTTTTTATAATCTGTGTTCATCTGTGGTTTCATATATTTTTTTTGATTATCCTTTTATCACACCTAAAGGTTTTAGTCTCGCGACCTTCTTTGAAATACCTGCATTATGAACTACATTTACAACCTCAGTAACATCTTTATATGCTTCAGGAAATTCTTCTCTTAAAGTCTCCCTCCCTGCAGCACGACAATATATCCCCTTCTCCTCTAATTCCCTGTGGATAGCCCTCCCCTTCGTTGCCTTTATAGCCGCATGCCTGCTCAGACATCTCCCAGCACCGTGACAGGTGCTTCCAAATGTCTCATCCATTGCCCTTTGTGTCCCAACCAGTATATAAGATGCCCTCCCCATATCTCCGGGGATTATCACAGGCTGACCGATTTCCTTATATGCAGAAGGGGTCTCAGGATGTTCTGGAGGAAATGCCCTTGTTGCACCCTTTCTATGGACTGCAACCCTTTTCTTCTTTCCATTTACAATATGATCTTCTATCTTGACGATGTTATGGGCAACATCATAGATTAAATCCATCCCCAAATCTTTTGAAGAGAGGCTGAGTGTCTTCATAAATACATCCCTTGTCCATACCATCAGAAATTGCCTGTTTGCCCATGCGTAATTTGCAGCTGCCCTCATTGCAGAAAGATAATCCTGCCCTTCTGGAGAATTTATAGGTGCACATGCAAGCTGTCTGTCAGGCAGTTTTATGCCGTATTTATCTATGGCAGTTTCCATCACCTCAAGATAATCTGTGCATACCTGATGCCCAAATCCCCTTGAGCCTGAATGTATCATCACTGTTATGCTCCCCTTTTCAATATCCATGATACTTGCAGCCTTCTTATCATATATCTCATCCACATACTGGATTTCAAGAAAGTGATTTCCTGAACCGAGTGTCCCGCTCTGCCTCTTTCCCCTCTCATAAGCCCTGTCACTTACCTTGTCAGGGTCTGCCCCTGATAGACAGCCATTGGCTTCAGTATGCTCCAAATCATCCTTTGTCCCATGACCCCTTTCTACAGCCCATCTCGCCCCTTTTATCAAAAGCTCCATTTCTTCCTGACGGGATAGGTTTATCTTCCCCTTAGAGCCTACCCCTGAAGGAATTTCTGAATAGAGATTATTAACCAGTTCCTTTATTCTATCTTTTATATCTTTTAATAATAAATTACTTCTTACCAGTCTTACCCCGCAGTTTATATCGTAACCTGTCCCCCCTGGTGATACCACACCCTCATTAATATCTGTAGCCACAACCCCGCCAATCGGAAGCCCGTAACCAAAGTGCATATCAGGCATGGCAAGAGATGCCTTCACTATGCCCGGGAGAAAGGCACCATTTGCCACCTGTTCAATTGATTGGTCTGCTACTATCATTTTTAAAAGAGCCTCGTCAGTATAAATAATCCCCGGCACCCTCATCCCCTCTTTGTAGCTTATGGGTATCTCCCATCTATAGTCATCAATCTTTTTTAATGGCACTGCCATAAAATTCACCACCTTTCTTTTAAAAATCTATCCGTATTTCTCATCTCAACCCATACACCGCATTATCCTTCCCAAAATTGATAATCAATGGTATCTGGCTATGACCAATATTTTTTGAAATTTCTGCTGTGGTCAATTTTGTGTATTCACCAAGTTCTATTAAACCAACCTTTCTATCATTATTTTTATCCGCCTCTACCTTGTTATTTAATCCATCAAGTAATGAATAGGTGAATAGTCCATTCCCCTTATACCCATCTAATGCCTGTTGTGTTGAGCTGGCAGATGCGTATATATGCAGCCCCATCTTCTTCGCAAGCACAGACATCCTTGCGTCATAAAGTCCACTTACAATATAATCAACGCCCCCCGCATGGCATGTGTCAAAGATAAAAAGCTGGTTTAAAGACTTAATCTTCTTTGACATCTCCACTATCTCATTGGAGCTTATCAGACTGTTATTGTCCACCGTGCCGTTAAAGTCATGGGTCAGCATATAATACTGATTCTGCAGAAGTATTCCATGCCCTGCTACAAATAGAATAAATCCATCAGTAGGTTTGATTGTCTTTGCAAGTTCGGCAATCTTGTTCAGGATGTTCGTCTTGCTCGCATCCTTATCTGTTAATAGTTCATGGTGAATATTTTGAGTTTTATATAAAGTGGCAGATTGCTGAAGGAGTTTCTCCTTGAAGTCATTTGCATCTTTCATTGCATATTTCAGATTAACGCTATTATCTTTATACTGGTCAATGCCAATGGAGAGGATATAAAGGTGGGAGTCTTCAGGTTTAAGGGTTGAGTTGAAAGTAATAGTCTTCATGTAACTCTGAACAGTGTTATTGCTATTAAAGGCAGTAAGACTGACTTCGTTTTCACCTGGTATAGCCTCTATTTCCTTACAGTCTTCAAAGGACTCTCCTTTGGATTTACTGGTGATTGGACTTATTTCAGTCTTCCCGCTTATTTTTAAATCACGAATATCTTCATAGATTGCTCTACTGTTTAATGCTATTATTTGAGTCTTTTCACCTGTTGTTTTTGCTACCTCTCTGTAGAATCCGTCAGACTGAATTAACTTACCGTTGTGGAAAAGCCTTACTTCCCCAATGCCACCTCCTGTGCTTTTTGCCTTATAGCAGACTTTGACCTTAGATTCGTTTATGGTTGATGCAATCGGGTTTATCTCTACAACAGGCGGAGGGCTTTTTATTGCATCCTGCATCGTGATTGTAACAAGCCCGCTTATGTCATCTCCTCTTAATTTTGCTGCAACTATGTCAGGGCGGTAAAAGACATCGTAGAATGCCCCAGCCGTATACACGCTTTCTCCCAGCATGACGTTCAGGTACTTATGGCCATTAGCTGATGCATTGTAATATCCCTCGGTTGTGATTGCCAGCCATTCGCCATCCTCAAACGCTACCATCATCATAATCTCCTCTTCTGACTCAATGTCCCAAATCCTTATTGAGGCATCCGGGCTGAAAGAGACCATCCGTCTGCCGTCTTTAGAAACTATACCCTCGTCTGCTAAAAAAGAATAGAAAGAGAGTTTCCCCTTAAACTTTTTTACTATTTGGCCTGTTTTTAAGTCCCAGAGATTCATAATTCCTTCTTCACCCTCGCCGCATAACACATATCTTCCATCAGGAGAAAGAGTTGGCTTGCGTGGTAATTTACCGCCGAATGTCCTTATCGTCTCGCTGGTCTCAATGTCCCAGAGCCTGATAGCGGTGGAACCAATCTTTTCACCAGCCTGCGAGATGAAATGCTTCCCATCAGGCAGAAAAGCAACACGCTCGACAATAGGAACAAAAGAGAAACTTTTCTTATACTCGAATTTTCTCAACTCCCAGCCCGTTTCCATGTTCCAGAGTTTGATACTGCTTTGATAGGCTGCGAGCGCAAGTTTACCATCTTGAGAGATAGCAACGCTTTGCACCGATGTCGCAACCCCCTCGAATGCGCGGGTTTTGGGAATCTGTAATTCTCTAATTACCCTACCGCTCTCAATATCCCAAAGCCGCAGAACACCACTGAACCATGTCCCGTCATCCTCTCCACCGCCTACAAGTATACGTGTGCCGTCCGGAGTGATTGCCGCCGTGTTGAGGAATTCATTATCGTTAACGCCCCTGAATGTCCTGACAAGCCTGCCGCTCTCAATATTCCAAATTTTTACTGCGCCACCACCGCTGGCAGAGACAACATGGCTTCCATCAGTGGTAAAAAACACTGACAGTACAGCCTTCTTATGTCTTCCCTTGTCTGTTTTCTCAGATGCTTCAACGCTCCAAATCTTTCTGCCCTCAGAGATGTCCCATATAATCAGTTCCCCGCTAACTTTACCAATTGCAACATGTCTGTCTTTGGGAGAATACGCGATGCATGAAATAATGGGTGAGGGGCGGTTGATCTGCATTCCGAATTCACCTGGTTTCAATCTAATTTCAGGGATTTCAGGGGTAAACGCACACGAGGCAAGAAAGAGGATTGAAAGAATAGATAATATTCTTGGCAGGGTCATTTTATTAAATATTTTCATTTCACCCTCCCCAATTCAAAGGTTTTTCAACTTTTTATCCTTAATCTTTCTCCCTGAAAAACACAGAACTTGCCGAATAATTTAAAGAGATTATTCTTAACGGACTGCAAAAACCTGTTCTTCGTTCACGAGTTCAGTTGCATACATAAGAACTGCCTGAATATCCTCCCTTTCAAGTTCGGGATAGTCTTCTAAAAGTTCTTCAACCGTAACTCCACTGGCAAGTGCCTTTAATATCTGCTCTACCGTGATCCTTAATCCCCTGATTATTGGTTTTCCCACCATCACTTCAGGGTTTACAATAATACGATTTAATAAATCCTCTTTTCCCATATTTAATCCCTCCTTATTATTGCGCTTAATGCCTATAGGAAATTATAAAAATTTGCCACAGACTTACACAGACTTTTTAAATATTTTTTCTTGTTTTATTTTTTAGTCTGTGCAGGTCTGTTGTAAATAAGTCTTTGTTCTTAATATATTCCCAAACCCCCCTTTTGTCAAATGAGTGCCGTTACAACTTGAAATAGACAACATTAGGCATCTGTCTAATGTTATATCACTTCCTTCCAAAGCAAAATTTATCTTTAGGTAGAATTAGTTGTAACGGTATAAGCAGAATTGCGTGATATAATAATTTTCATGTGAAAATTATTATAAAAGCATTAGACAGGATTAACATGATAAACAAGATGAATTAAAAGCATTTTTTCTTCTTATGTTAATCCTCTTAATCCTGTATATCCTGTCTAAATTCAGGTCTTTATTTATATGGAATCTTCTAATAATTTTGCAGAGGTGGTTTTTGGTGTTCCTATTAACAGGGTATTTTTATACAAGATACCCGAGAAACTTAAATCTCTAAGTAAAAAAGGGGTAAGGGTTTTCGCACCTTTCGGCAGGAGAAACCTGATTGGGTATATAGTTGGCCATCAGGATAAGGCTGATATAGAGACAAAGGAGATAATAGAGATACTTGACGATAAGCCTGTTGTTAATGAAGAGATGCTTAAATTTACCCGATGGATTTCTGATTATTATTTATGCCCATGGGGTGAGGTCATTGAATCAGCAATGCCTGAATGGGTTGATGTAAAGATAGTTAATAAGAAGGAGATAAGAAAAGTAAAAGAAAGGGTCATGGGTCATGGGTCATGGGTCAAAGAACAAGACTTGCAACTTGCAACTTGCAACTTGCAGCTTACGACTCATCAGGAGAATGCCCTTAAAAAAATTCAAGATAAAATTGAGAGGAATGAGCATCGTGTATTTCTACTACACGGAGTAACAGGTAGCGGTAAGACAGAGGTTTATATAAGAGCTGCAGCAGAGGCATTGAAGAAGGGACAAAAGGTCATTGTAATGGTCCCTGAGATAACATTGACCCTTCAGTTATTTCAGAGATTTCTAAAAATTTTTTGCAATAGACTGGCAATTCTTCACAGTGGTCTCACTCAAAGAGAGAGATACAATGAGTGGATGAAGGTCAGAAACAATGAGATTGATATTGTTATTGGTGCAAGGTCTGCCGTATTTGCCCCATCTGAAAATGTAGGGCTTATAATAGTAGATGAGGAGCATGATACTGCATATAAGCAGGACACAAATCCAAGATATAATGGAAGGGACATAGCTATAGTCAGAGGAAAGGCATCTGAGGCAGTAGTCATCCTCGGTTCAGCTACGCCATCTATGGAATCGTTTTATAACTCCAAAACTGGCAAATACGAATATCTGCATCTCCCGGATAGGATAGATAAAAAGACTCTTCCTTCAATTGAGATTGTTGATATTAAGGGAGGAAATATAATCTCTGAGAGGCTAAAGTCAGAGATTGAAAAGAGGATAGAGAGGAAGGAACAGACTCTTCTTTTCATAAACCGCAGGGGGAGTGCTACATTCATCCAGTGTTCTGACTGCGGATATGTGTGGAGATGTAAAAACTGCAGTGTCTCCCTTACACATCATAAAAATGATAACCTCTGTGTCTGCCACTACTGCGGCTATTCTGAGACAGTTTCCGATACCTGCCCTCAATGTAAGGGATATACAATAAACTATAAAGGGAGAGGCACTCAAAAGATTGAAGATGAGATAAGGGCATTATTTCCAAATTCAAATATAGAGAGGATGGACAGGGACACGGTTAGAAAAAGGGGGGAGGCGGGGAGGATATTAAAAGGAATAGATGAGAGAAGTATTGACATCCTCATTGGCACACAGATGATAGCAAAGGGGCATGACTATCCTGGTATTACCCTTGTCGGAATTGTGTCAGCAGATGAGTCTTTAAACATACCCGATTTCAGGGCATCTGAGAGGACATTTCAACTGATAACACAGGTAGCAGGCAGGGCAGGAAGGGGCGATATAAATGGTGATGTTATACTCCAGACATATAATCCTGACCATTATTCAGTAAAATGTGCAAAGGAATATGATTTTATCGGTTTTTATAATCAGGAGGGGGAGCTTCGTGAGGCACTCAATTATCCTCCATACTCAAAAATGGTATCTTTCAAGATTGAGGGGAGTAATGAAAAGGGGGTTGAGCAGTTCAGCCATAATTTTGGAATGATACTTGATGAGATAATAGGAGGGCAGAATGATTCGGTTCGGCAGGCTCACGATTTAATAGAAAAACTTGGCCCATCAAAGGCGATTATCTATAAAATCAGAAATAGATACAGGTGGCAAATCATCTTAAAGGGCAGGAAAATCGGCAATCTAAAAAAAATAGTTTCCAGGGCTACTGAAGGGGCAAAGACAAGACTTCAAAAAACATCAAAAGGAAATATTAAACTGGATATAGATATTGACCCGATTAATCTAATGTAGTCGGCTTTCTTGCATTGATGGAGGGTTTGTGATAAAAGAAAATATAAGGAAATTATAAAATATATCCGCAGATTACGCAGATTATCGCAGATTAACCCTTCGACAGGCTCAGGGTGCAGCATGGTGAGCTTGTCGAACCATTTAAAAAATCGGTGTAATCTGCGTAATCTGCGGATTAATCAGGTTTTTGTTCTTCAGGAGGGAATTTTGAATAGGAAGGCAATTG
Source organism: Nitrospinota bacterium (assembly GCA_016194325.1). Classification (GTDB taxonomy): domain Bacteria; phylum Nitrospinota; class Nitrospinia; order UBA9942; family UBA9942; genus UBA9942. Next base: position 15,704 of record JACQBS010000169.1, read on the forward strand.
GTTTATTATCAGGCGGGCTGGACAGCACCATCGCTGTGGGTTTAATGGTGGATTTAGGGATAGAGGTTATAGCTTTAAATTTTACGAGCCCATTCTGCACATGCACAAGTAAGAATGCAGGGTGTAAGAATCAGGCCGTCAAGGTATCAGAAAAGTTTAATATTAAAATTAAATCTGTCTACATGGGTCAGGAATACATTAATATGGTTGCCAACCCAATGTACGGCTATGGAAGGAACCTTAATCCCTGTCTTGACTGCAGGATAATGATGTTTAAAAAGGCGAAAGAGGCAATGATGGAGGAAGGGGCATCTTTTGTATTCACTGGCGAGGTTCTAGGGCAGCGTCCAATGTCTCAGAGGAGGGATGCCATGAATATAATTGAAAGGGAAAGCGGGCTTAAAGGACTTATCTTAAGGCCCCTTTCAGCAAAACACTTTGACCCTACAATACCTGAAAAAGAGGGGATTGTTGACAGGGAGCGTCTCCTTGATTTAACCGGCAGGTCAAGGAAGGCACAGATAGAGTTGGCAGAGACAATGGGTATAAATGACTACCCTTGTGCTTCAGGTGGTTGTCTCCTGACCGAATTTAATTTTGCAGGGAGGATGAGGGACCTGATTAAGCATACAGAAGCCCCTGCTGTAAAGGATACAAAATTACTAAGGGTAGGGAGACATTTCAGGATTGATGAAAACTGTAAGGTCATTGTCGGAAGGGATGAGGCAGAGAACGAAAAGCTGGAGAGACTTGCAGAAGCTGATGATTATATATTTGCAGTTAGCGGTTACGAAGGGCCGGTAGTAGTTATGCGGGGTGCAATTAAAAATGAGCTGATACCAATTGCATCTCAAATTACATTACGATACAGTGATGCACCGAAGGATAAAGAGATACCAGTCAATTACAGGAGAAAATCTGATAATACTCCATCTGCCATCTTTGCAAAGGCAATTAATGATGAGAATCTTGCCAAGATAAGAATATAAAATAAATAATGCACCTACTAATCAGAAAATTTAGAGGGGGTAAAGAGTAGAGTGGGCAGAGGAGCTTGTGTTATCTGTTCTCTGCAGCCTATGTTTACGCAGATAAGACGGGATATAAAAGTAATATTTGAAAGGGACCCTGCGGCAAGAAGCACATCAGAAATAATATTCTGCTATCCGGGTTTTCATGCCCTCCTCTTTTACCGCATCAGTCACTATCTCTGGAGAAACCGCCTTTTATTTTTAGGCAGATTTATCTCAAACATCGGAAGATTTTTTACCGGGATAGAAATTCATCCCTCTGCAAAAATCGGCGGAGGTTTTTTCATAGACCACGGTATGGGTGTGGTAATTGGAGAGACTGCTGAGATTGGAGAGAACTGCACAATATTTCAGGGTGTAACACTTGGTGGAGTGAGCCTTGATAAAGGGAAAAGGCACCCTACCCTGATGGATAATGTTATCGTCGGGGCAGGGGCAACAATATTGGGACCTGTGACTATAGGTTCAAACAGCAGAATTGGTGCAGGCTCTGTTGTTGTTAATGAGGTGCCGCCTGATTCAACTGTAATCGGCATACCGGGAAGGGTTGTGTATACAGGGGTTCTGCTTCCTGATAGTTTTGTAGATATTGATTACAGAGATATATCAGACCCTGTTGCAAAGGCTATTAAATGTATAATTAACAGGGTATCAAGCCTTGAAAAAGAGATAATTGAATTGAAAGAGGAAATCAAAGACAGCAAAAGTGATGTCACGAAGAATATATCTTGATAATAACGCAACGACACCAATACATCCTGAGGTGTTGGATGCAATGATGCCGTATTTAAAGGACGACTTTGGCAACCCCTCAAGCATTCATCAGTTCGGCAGAAAGGCGAGGGTAAAGGTTGATGAGTATAGAGAAAAAGTGGCTGCTGCCATTTGTGCCGACCCGGCAGAAATTATATTTACAAGCGGAGGGAGCGAGTCAGATAATTTTGCAATAAAGGGCTACTCATGGGCTAACAGAAAAATCGGTTCGGCAGGCTCACGATGCGGCGGACATATAATCACCTCCTCCATTGAGCACCCTGCAGTTTTGGAGACATGCAGATACCTTGAAAAGAACGGCTTTCGCGTAACATATCTTCCTGTAGATGAATACGGAATCACAGACCCATCCGATGTAGAAAAGGCAATAGAAAAGGATACGATATTAATATCAATCCACCACTCTAATAATGAAGTAGGAACTATTGAGCCTATTGATGAGATAAGCGGAATTGCAAAGAGTAAAGGGATTGTAGTGCATACAGATGCAGTTCAGAGTCTTGGAAAGGTGCCTCTTGATGTGAATAAACTCGGGGTTGACCTCATGTCACTATCTGCACATAAATTATATGGTCCTAAAGGTGTAGGTGCAACTTATATCAGAAAGGGCATAAAAAATATGTACCCCCTGATTAGTGGAGGGAGTCAGGAGATGAAGAGGAGGGCTGGGACTGAAAATGTAGCCGGGATTATAGGATTTGGAAAGGCGTGTGAGATTGCTGTATCTGATATAGAAAAAGAATCAGTCCGTATAGCCGGTTTAAGGGATAAACTTCAGAGTCTAATAATTGAAAAGATACCTGATATTAAACTAAACGGACATCCTGTAAAGAGACTCCCAAATACACTCAATATCAGTTTTGAATCTGCAGAGGGTGAGACAATTGCCATAAATCTTGACCTGTCAGGAGTGGCTGTTTCCACAGGTTCAGCCTGTTCATCAGGTGCCATTGAGCCTTCCCATATCCTTCTTGCTATGGGTATTCCTCTTGAAACTATTTATGGCTCAATCAGGTTTAGTCTTGGAAGGGGAAATACACTTGAAGATGTGAATTATATAATGGATATTCTGCCTTCCATTGTAAACAGGGTAAGGGAAATATAAAAGAATAGGAAATTATAAACCACAGAGCTTGCTATATTATAGAAAGTAGTTAAGCTCTAAAAAAGAGGCTATACTCTTTCTGTTTTAGAATAATGAGTTGGTTTAAACCTAAAACAAAGAAAGGAGTATAGCCATGAAACAGATTCAAACAAAAAAGCTTAAAGTA